>CBFHAS010000021.1:0-45528 GCA_965653625.1 uncultured Burkholderiaceae bacterium
TGAGGCACCATCCCCCGACCCCGCGACAGGGGCCGGGCATTGATCCTCCTCTGGAGTCACAGCAAACGGTGTGCCGCTCTTGGATCGGTTCCCGCTGGCTCAGTGCCGCTGGTACTGTGTCTCGCCGAATAGCACTTCGCGGGCGCGGTCGTCGACCAGCGGCTTGCGGCGGTCGGCCAGGACCTGAACGCCGCGCACTACAGCGGGCCGGCCGGCGATCTCATCGAACCAGCCACGCAGATGCGGGTAGTCCGCCCAGTCGATGCCTTGGTTCTTCCAGGAACGCAGCCAGGGGAAGATGGCGATGTCGGCAATGCTGTACTCCGGGCCTCCGATGTACTTGCTCCTGGCCAGGCGCTTGTCCATCACGCCGTACAAACGCTTGGCCTCATGGGTGTAGCGATTGATGGCGTATTCGATCTTCTGCGGTGCGTAGGCGCGGAAATGATGGGCCTGTCCGAGCATGGGCCCCACGCTGCCCATCTGGAACATGAGCCACTGCAGTACCTCATAGCGCGCGTGAATGCTCTCGGGCATGAACCGCCCCGTCTTCGCGGCCAGGTAGATCAGGATGGCGCCCGACTCGAACAGCGAGATCGGCGAGCCCTCGGGTCCGTGCGGATCAACGATCGCCGGGATCTTGTTGTTGGGGCTGATGGCCAGGAACTCCGGCCGGAACTGATCACCCATGCCGATGTCGATCGGGATCACCCGATAGGGCAGGCCGCACTCCTCGAGCATGATGTGCACCTTGTGACCATTGGGCGTGGCCCACGAATACACTTCGATCATTCTCCGGCTCCAGTCCTTTGTTGCCTTGCGACTCTAGACGAACCGCTCGCCTCATGCTCGATGCCATCAAGCGCTGGATCTCCGGCGGGCCCCCCGGCCCGGATTGGAGCGAATTTTCCGAATGGGCCCAGCGCAATGGGCATGGCTTCAAGCGTGCCCATGGCGATGAGGGTTTCGTGGTCGATGGCTCGTGCGACGCCCAGCCATGGCGGCTGGAATGGGGGCCACCGCAGCGTGCCTACATCACAGCGCGTGAGTTGCGGCTTCGCATGGAACTGCAGCTTCCCTCCGGCTTGCAGATGCTGCTGATGTCGCACGCCCTGATGGAAACGCTGGAGCGAGAGACGTTCGAACGCTACACGCAGGGCAACCAGACCGTGATCGATACCTCCACGCCGGAGGAGATGCGTTGGCTTGCCATGTTCCCCAAGCTGACGCTGCAGCACCTGGCTAAAGAAGCCCGCTTCCATTACGGCGCAGTGGCCAGCGATCCCGAGACGGCGCAGCAGTGGGTACAGGGCGCGTTGGCGCAGCGGCTCGCAGATGCTGCCACCCGATTGCTGCGCCATGAGCCGCCCTTTGTGCTCATGACCTTGCGAGGCCGGCTGTACATGCGTATGGAGATGGCGCTGCCGGAGGTCGCCACGCTGTCGCAAGCGGTGTCGCTTTTCGAGGCTGGCGCGCAGTCGGCGCTGGCACTGCGCGAGGCAAATGCCACGCCGGAATCCGCGCAGCAATGGCCTGACGCCGAGTCGACTGCCTGGACAGACCTGCACCCTGAGCAGCCCAAGCCCAAGTAGGGCATCGTCTATGCCGGCCACCGCGTAGAAGTGCGCGAGCGGAAAGTCCTCGCACACGCGGACACCGCCTGCACTTGCATCGCCCAGTCGATCACCTTGCAAGCCATGCTGGAAGCACGCGATCGTGCGTGGGCAGGCTCAGCCTTTCTGTGCGATGCGCCAGGCCAGTTCGGCCAGCGGACGTGCACCTGCAGCAGCTTCTCGCGCCTGCGCACTGGAAGCGGTGCCGTCGACCACGCGCCTGGCGATGCTTTGAAGAATGCCTGCCATCCGGAACAGGTTGTAGGCAAGGTAGAAGTTCCAGTCTGCCATCACTGCCTCGAAATCGAGGTGGCCGGTGCGATGGCAATAGCGCAGCACGTAATCGCGTTCTGGGGGGATGCCCGACGCCGCGAGGTCCACGCCTCCGATGCAGCGTCCCATGGCACGAGAGATATGCCAGGACGCGCAGTGGTAGCTGAAATCAGCGAGCGGATGGCCAAGAGTGGACAGCTCCCAGTCCAGCACAGCCAGCACGTACGGCTTGCTCGCATGGAACACCAGATTGTCGATGCGGAAATCGCCGTGGACCACAGTGACACGGCTGTCATCGCGCGCAGTGGCTGGCAGGTGCACGGGCAGCCACTCCGTCAGGCGATCCATCTCCGGGATGGGTTCGGTGACGGTGGCCGTGTACTGCTTGCTCCAGCGCGCGATCTGCCTTTCGAAGTAGTTGCCCTGCTTGCCGTAGTCTGCCAAGCCGGCGGCTTGCACATCGACTTGGTGCAAGGCCGCGATGACACGGTTCATCTCGTCGTAGATGGCAGCGCGGTCGGTTCGATCCATGCCGGACAGCGTGTGGTCCCACAGTACGCGCCCATCGATGAACTCCATCACGTAGAAGGCGCGGCCGATGACTGACTCGTCCTCGCACAGCAGATGCGTGTGCGGCACGGGCACACCCGTCCCGTGCAGCGCGCGCATCACGGTGAACTCACGCTCGATCGCGTGCGCCGAAGGCAGCAGCTTGGCCGTTGGGCCGGGCTTGGACCGCATCACGTACGAGGCTTGCGGCGTGATCAGCTTGAACGTGGGGTTCGACTGTCCGCCCTTGAACTGCTCCACCGCGAGCGGGCCGGCATAGCCCGGCAGGCGCTCACGAAGAAAGGCGTGGAGGGCACCCACGTCGAACGCCTGCTGGCGCGTGACCGGCTTGGTCCCTGTGAACTCCTCCATGCCGGCGATCCTGTTGAGGCGAACGGGCGTCAGCAGCCGCAACCCAGCCGACTTCAATGCCGCGAGGCAATGGCGAGCAACTTGTCCTTGGAAAGCACTACGAGGCGCGTGGGCTCGATGCGTACCGCACCGTCTCGCTCGAAGCTCTTGAGTTCCTGGTTCACACGCTGGCGCGAAGCGCCGAGCAGTTGTGCCAGATCTTCCTGCGCGAGCTGCAGGCCGATGCGGATCTCCTCGCCGTCGGCAATGCCATAGCTGCGCGCCAGCAGCAAGACCTGCCTAGCCAGGCGGGAGGCCAGTGGCCGGGTGGCGAAGTCTTCCACCGTGTCGAACATCAGGCGCAGCCGGCGACAGTTCAGACGCAGCAGCGCGTCGTAGAGCTCCACGTGCTGCGTCAGGAGTTCCTTGAAGTCGGGCTTGCGCACCACGAGCAAGGTGGTGGCGCCATGGGTGTGGCCGTCGTGCGTGCGCGGCAGGCCGTCGAACAAAGCGATGTCGCCGAACCACACGCCGGGCTCGACATAGGTCAGCGTGATCTGCTTGCCCGACAACGACACCGAACTTACGCGTACCGCCCCCATGGCCACACCGCACCATTCTTCGGCGGCTTGCCCGCGCGAGGTCAGCAGTGCCCCGTCCGCAAGCCTACGGACCATGGCTCGCGACAAGATCGCTTCGCGCAGAGGCAGGGAGAGCTTTGAGAACCAGGAGCCTGATTCGATGTTTCGGCGCTCAGGAAGAGTGAGAGCGGGTTTGTTCATGGTTGTCCCTGGGGCGACGCACGCCTGTGTCCTTCATCGAAAACACACTGCTATCGGAAATGCGGCGTACGCCTGTCCCGCATCGCTGCAGCGCTTCGTCGACATCAAGATGGAACAGGTTTCCAATCAAATGGCTCCTCTCGGATTCCATCTGCCGGGCGAAATCTTGCTGGGTGGCCTGATGCAGCAGCTCCTTGGCGCTTGCCAGCGCCTTGGGCGCCATCGTGGACAGCCGCTCGGCAAGCAGCAAAGCTGCGGCCAACGCGTGCCCGCTGTCTGTGACCGATTGAACGAGGCCAGCTGCGTGCAACTGGCGAGCGCTCACTGGCTCGGCCAGCCATATCCATTGCTGCACCAATGGCCGCGGCAGCGAGCGGGTCAGCTGCCATGTGGCACCGCCGTCAGGCGTGAGGCCCTGGCGTGCCTGGGTGAGGGCGAAGCGCGAATCCTCGGCCGCCACGATCAAATCGCAAGCCAGCGCAAGCGAGAAGCCCGCATCCGTGGCGGCGCCTTCGACCGCCGCAATGACCGGCTTGGGAATCGTGCGCAGGACCTCGACGAACTGGTGCAGCGCGTCGAGCATGTGCCCTTGGGCGGCGGGGCCTTCACGGCGCCGCGCGTGCAGCGACGGCAGGTCCTCCCCTGCGCAGAAATGCGGGCCATCGCCGCGAAGGATGATTGCCCGTATCGAGCCATCATCTCCCGCGACGTTGAGCGATTCGATCCCGGCTGCCAGCAGCTGTTCGGACAGCGTGTTGCGTGTGACTGGATCGCTGATCGTGAGCACCAGGATGCTTCCATGGCGCTCGGTCTTCAGTTTGGAGGGCATCGGCGAATTGCGGGTGCCAGAGGTCCGAGAATTGTGTCACGCGGGTTGTCCGCACCCCCTGCATGGGCCAGGTGCTTTCATGCAGCACATATGTAACAGCGTGCTAGAGTCCCAGGGCCTTTTATGCTCTCATCCATGCACAGAGCCTTTGCTGCCTTCCTTTTCGCCGCACTGGTTGCGGGTTCTCCGTCGGCCATGGCGCTGGGATTCGGCGCAGTGCATAACCCGACGCGGCTAGGTCAGCCGCTCGAGTTCAGCGTGGCAGTGCGGCTCGATGAGGGCGAGACGCTGGAGCCGGAGTGCGTCACGGCGGAGGTGTCGTCAGGCGACCAGCGGCTCCTCGCATCCGACGTACACGCCCGGCTGCTCAAGGGCAGCTCGGATCGTGATATGCGCATCAGCGTGGTCACCAGCGTGCGCCTGAGAGAGCCGGTAATGACGCTGCAGATCTCCGCCGGCTGCGCCACGCGCGTGGTGCGCCGGTTCGTGAATCTGCTTGACCCGGCTCCATTGCGCCCGCCTGCGGAGGTCGCGTCCGATGTTGCGGCACCGGCATCGGCACCGCTGACCACCACCGCGCACACCGCTGCGCCGGAGGCGCCGAGCGAATCGTGGCCTGCCGTTCTTCCCGAAGTCGCCGCCCGTCGGCAAGTTGCGGCCCTGGAGGGGCAGGTAGAGCAATTGGAGCGGGAACTGCGGGCCGCAAGGCAAGCGCAGGCGGAAGTGCAAGCGCAGTTGCGCCAAGCGCAGGAGCGTCCCGCCGCAGTTCTCGCGCTGGTCGGTGCGGTCGTGCTCGTCATCGTGCTGCTCGGTGTGACTGCAGTTGTGCTGTGGCGCCGGGCCCGCTGGCGCGGGGAGCAGTCGTGGCGGCGCAGTTCCCAGGCGCTTTCCGGGCGAAGCAGCATGCATGGGTCTGACGCGGAGACCGGCACCGGCAGCGCGGCACTACCCGCCACGGGGGAGACCACGGTGACCTCCATGCGCGTGGTGCGGGATACCTCCGGCTACGGCGCAGTGGCGTGGAGCGAGCCGCCGACGCCTCGCGAGCTGAACCCGACGGCCACCGTGCCGCTGTCGGCTCGCATGCGGCGAGAGCTCACCGCGGAAGAACTTATCGACCTTGAGCAGCAGGCCGACTTCTTCATTGCGCTGGGGCAGGAAGACGCCGCCATCGACCTTCTCATGGGGCACGTGCGTCACAGTGGCGGCACCAGTCCCATGCCTTATCTGAAGCTGCTGCAGATCTACCGCCGCCGCGGCGCCGACGAGGCCTACGAGCGGATCCGCGAGCGCTTCAACCGTCGCTTCAACGCCCAGGCGCCTCAATGGGACAGCGATGCCGCACAGGGTCGCGAGCTGGAGAGCTATCCGGATGTGGTGCCCCGGCTGCAATCCGCGTGGAAGGTGCCCGCCCAGGCCAACGAGTTGCTGCAGGCGCTGCTCTTCCGCCGGGATGCCTCCCAGGAGCAGTTCGACCTGCCGGCCTACGAGGAACTCCTGTTCCTCTACGCCCTCGCGCGCGACCTGGCGGAGCAGCAAAGCCGCCGCGACGGCGTGGATCTGCTGCTGCCGCTGGATCTGGGCGAGGCACCGTCCGCGATCGTGCGCGCCGAGGTCACTCGGATGCCGGCGGCCCGGACCGGACTCGACGTCGACCTCGACGTGCCGGGGCCGGCGCCGCAATCGCTCTGATCAGCGCCATCAAAGCCTCGCCAGTCGCCGCAGGGCCTCCTGCAGCGTCGCATCATTCTTGGCGAAGCAGAAGCGCACGATGCGCTGCTCGAAACCGCCCGGGTAGAAGGCAGACAGCGGGATCGCCGCGACGCCGGCCTTCCGCGTGAGGTTATGGCAGAACGCTTCCTCGGTATCGTCACTGATGGCCGAATAGTCCACGCACTGGAAGTAGCTGCCTTCGCTGGGCAGCAGCTCGAACCGGGTGGAGGCAAGTCCGGCACGGAACAGGTCTCGCTTGGCCTGATAGAACGGGGGCAGTTCCCTGTAGGGTGCCGGGTCGGCCATGTACGCGGCGATGCCGTGCTGCATAGGCGTGTTGACCGTGAACACGTTGAACTGGTGCACCTTGCGGAACTCCGTCATCAGCGGTGCAGGGGCCGCCGCGTAGCCCACCTTCCAGCCCGTGACGTGGAAAGTCTTGCCGAAGCTCGACACGATGAAGCTGCGGGCTGCGAGCTCCGGCCAGCGCGCCATGCTCTGGTGCTGGGCGCCGTCGTACACCATGTGCTCGTAGACCTCGTCAGCGACGACCAGCACATTGGTGGGCCGCAGCACCTCGGCCAGACGCGCCATGTCGGCCGCCGACCAGACGGTGGCGCTCGGGTTGTGCGGCGTGTTTACGATGATGGCGCGTGTGCGCGGCGTGAGGGCCGCCGCGATGCGGTCGAAGTCCGGGCGAAACGTGCGCGGCGTAAGCGGCACATGGATGGCGCGCCCGCCGGCCAGCACGATATTGGGCTCGTAGCTGTCGTAGCAAGGATCGAGCACGATGACCTCGTCGCCCGCATGCACGATCGCCAGGATGGCGGTGAGAATGGCCTGCGTGGCGCCCGCCGTGATGGTGATTTCGTGGCCGGGGTCGTACCTCTGACCGTACAGCGCCTCGATCTTTGCCGCCACGGCTTCACGCAAGGCCGGCACGCCAGCCATCGGCGGATACTGGTTCAGGCTGCCCCGCATGGCGGCATCCACTGCGTCGATCAGCTTCGGATCGCAATCGAAGTCCGGAAAGCCCTGGCCGAGATTGACCGCGCCGTGCTCCTGCGCCAGCGCCGACATCACGGTGAAGATGGTGGTGCCCACCGAAGGCAGGCGGCTTTCGAGGACAGGCGTGCGGTTCATGGCGTCGCGTGGAAAGTCAGAGCTGATAGTCCTGCGTTTCGCTGCTCATCGCTCGTGCGATAAGCGCGCGACTCAGCCGGTCTGACAGCATCTCAGCAAAGGCATAGACGAAGTTGCGCAGGTAGGCACCGCGCTTGAACGCCACGCGCGTCACGTTCTGTCCGAACAGGTGACCCACCGGCCGCGCAACCAGCTCGCTGCCCGGCGTGTCATCGCGCACCGCCAGCTCGGCCAGGATGCCGATACCCAGGCCCAGCCGGACGTAGGTTTTGATGACGTCGGCGTCGATCGCCTCAAGAACGATGTTGGGCTTGAGCCGTCGCGCCGCGAAGGCGCGGTCGACCCGCGTGCGACCGCTGAATGAAGGGTGGTAGGACACCAGCGGCTGCAGTGCCAGATCCTCCAGGGAGATCCGCTCCACCTGCGCCAGCGGGTGCGACGCCGGCATGACGACGGCATGCTGCCATTCGTAGCAGGGCAGGGTGACGAGTTCGCTCACCTCGTCCAGCGCCTCGGTGGCGATGCCGATGTCGGCTACCTCGTCGCACACCATCTGCGCCACCTGCGCGGGAGACCCCTGGTGGAGGCTGATGCTCACCTTGGGGAAGCGGCGGCGCAGTTGGGCCACTGGTTCGGGCAGGAAGTAGCGCGCCTGCGTGTGGGTGGTGGCGATGGACAGGGTGCCCGCATCCTGCTTGGAGAACTCATCGCCGATGCGCTTGAGGTTGTTCACCTCCCGCATGATCGTTTCGATGGCGCGCAACACCTCGCGGCCGGGTTCGGTGATGCGCCGCAGCCGCTTGCCGTGACGCGCGAAGATGTCCACGCCGAGCTCCCCTTCGAGCTCCAGGATGGCCTTGGAGATGCCCGGCTGCGAGGTGTGCAACGCCTTCGCGGTTTCCGTGAGATTGAGGTTTTGCCTGACGGCTTCCTGGACGAAGCGGAACTGGTGGAGGTTCATGTGTCCGGGCGATCGGGTGTCGTGTTCGAAAAGCGTGCCATGGCAACGCCATGGGCACGGTGATGAGTGCGGCCGTGTCTTACTGGCGTTCGAGCCATGCCAGCGAGGCCGCCGCCATGGCTTCCACGACGCTGTTGACTTCGCCGATGGCCGGCCGAAGTTCCCAGTGCACCGCGGGATGGTTGTGCTCGAGCTCGGCGAGCAGGCTGGGAATGTCCTGCCTCACGTGCCCGCCGGCGCCCAGGAACAGCGGCACGACGTCGACGCGCTCGCAGCCAGCGGCCGCGAGTCGGTGCCCCGCCTCGACCAGGCCCGGCGCCATGAACTCCAGGTAGGACAGCTCGACGGGCACCAGCGGTGCGCGGTCCCGTACGCGCTGCGCGATGTCCTCGAAGGGCAGGGCCCAGCGCGAGTCGCGCGCGCCGTGGGCGAACAGCAGCAGGCCGCGCCTCATCGGTACTTCACCAGCCAGGCAAACGCACCCAGCGATAGCAGCAGGTAGATGAGGCTGGGCGTGGAGGCCGCGATCCAGGGGGTCCAGTCTCGCAGCAAGCCCAAGTGGCCGGCCACGTTGTTGAGGAGCACGAAGCTGATGCCCAGCATGATCCCGCCGAACACCTTCAGGCTCACTCCGCCCGCTCGCGCGTGGAGGTAGGCAAAGGGCAGGGCCAGCGCCATCATCACCAGGCAGGCGAGGGGATAGAGCGCGCGCTTCCAGAACTGAATCTCGTAGCGCTGAGCAGCCTGCTCGTTGTCGGACAGATGCTCGATGTAGCGCGCCAGTTCCACGGTCGACATCGTCGACAGCGGCAGCACCGCGGCGGACACCACCGGCGCAGGCAGCGAGCTGCGCCATTCCATCTCGGGCAGGCGCTCGTCCGTGGCACGCGCGGCTTCATCGTCGGTGCCGCCGCTCCAGCGAGAGACCGTCACGTTGGCGAGCTCCCAGCGTCCGTCGTCGTCGACTTGTCCGTCGCGGGCCGAGATGCGCCGTACCAGTGCACCGTTCGTGTCGAACTCGAAGATGCGGATGTCGCGCAGCTCGCCCCGGCTCGAGGTGCTGCCCACGTTGATGGAGTAGCTGCGCTCACCTTCGGGCGTGGCCCGCCGGTCCTTCAACCAGGCACCCGCGCGGCCCAGGGCCAGCCCGCCCTTGAAGCGGGCCTGCACGGTGGCCGACCGTGCCTCGGCCAGCGGCGCCAGGTAGTCGCCCACCACGAAGGTCAGCGCCCCGAAGGCCACCCCCAGGGTCGCCAGCAGCTGCAAGGCTCTTCCGGGCCCCAAGCCCCCGGTGCGCAAGATGGTGAACTCCGAAGATTGCGCGAGGCGTGCGAGTACGTAGATCGTTCCGATCAACACGGCGATCGGCATGAGCTCGTAGATGTGCCCCGGGATCTCCAGCAGGCTCACCAGCGCGGCGGCCGGTGTGGTGTAGCCGCGCTTGCCGACGTCGCCGAGCTCGTCGACGAAGTCGATGAAGAAAAACAGCGACAGGAAGGCCAGCCCCACGAAGGCAACCGAGCCCACGATGTCAATGTAGAACAGCCTGCGGACGGTCTTCATGCGCACTTCGTCGTCAGCCGCCGTCCCTTGCGCAGCCAGGTGCGGCGGCTGTTGCGCGCGTCGCGCCACCACACCAGACCCAGCGCCAGCAGGAACGCGCCACCGTGGGCTGTCACGATCGCGGTGCCCATGCCGACACGCCCGGCAGCGACCCATGCCTGGGTCAGGTTGATGACGTTGTAGTACACGACGAAGGTGAGCAGTGCGAACAGCAGGTTCCAGTTGCCCGCGCAGCGCGGGTTCGTCTCCGACAAGCCGATGCCCAGCAGCAGCATGTTGGCGCCGCCCAGCACCAGCCCCAGCCGCCAGGTGAGCTCTCCTTGGTGCGCCGGCGTCGGGCTGCGCAGCAGATCGGCGGTGCGGCGCGCCTTGGGCGGCAGGTTCTCCAAGCCCCGCAGGACGCGCTCGCCCGCAAGCACTCGGTAGCCCTCGAAGCGCGACAGCGTTTTCTCCTGCGTCTTCAGGTTGTGCTCATTGCGCTGGCCGCGGTCGAGCACGAGCATGCGGTCCGGGCCGTCGAACTCGACTCGGCCCGACTTGGCGGTCGTCACGGACTCCACATCGCCGTTCTGCGAAAGGATGAACACATTGCGGCCGGTGCGGCCGTTGTCGGTGTCGCGCTCGATGAAGAACACGCGCCGGCCGTCGCTGGAGCTCTGGAACTGACCTGGTGCCACGCGGGACAGATCGGACCGCTGCTCGAAGCGGTCGCGCAGCTCGACGTTGCGCTGGTTCACCCAGGGCCACACGAACAACGCCAGCAGCGCGACTACCAGCAGCACCGGCCAGCTCGAACGCAACACTGGCCGCACGAAGCGGGCAAGGCCCACGCCGCTGGCGAACCAGATCGCCATCTCGCTGTCGCGGTACATGCGGCTGAGCGTCGCCACCACCGCAATGAACATGGACAGCGCCAGCATGGTGGGCAGCTGCCCCAGCGCGATGTAGCCGAGCAGAAGTACTACGTCTTGCGGAGACACGCGCCCGCCCGCCGCCTGGCCCAGCGTGCGGATCAGCATCATCGTGAGCACGATGGTGAGGATGACGACAAGCGTCGCACCGAAGCTTCGAGCGAGGTCTTTGCGCAAAGTGGAATCGAATAACATCGTCGCCCTCTTCAAGCCCAGCGGATTATGGACTTCCGACACCAAATCGCTTCGGCCGCAGCCCTCTCTGGCGTGGCGGCCGATGCGCTCGTCGTCGTGGTGTATGGCGATGCTGTGGACCCCGAGCTCGACCCGGCCATCGCCTCGCTCATCGACGACGCAGCATCGCACGGCGATTTTCAGTTCAAGGCCGGCCGCACGCTCTACCTGCATCGCCCCCCCGGCGTAAAGGCCGCGCGCGTGGTGGTGAGCGCGGCCGCGAATGAAACAGCAAAGGCTTTCCGCACAGCGGTGCAGAGCGGGCTCGGTGCGCTCAAGAGTGGGGGCGCCAAGAGCGTGGTAGTGGCGTTGGGCCATGCCGGCCCGGTGACCGCTGTGCATGCGCAGGCGCTCACCGCCGCAGCTGCGGACGCGACCTACCTGTATCGCCAAACCAAACCCAGCGCGCCACCTGCGCCTGCGCTGACGCGCTTTTCCATCGTGTGCGAGAAGGCCGAGGCGCGCGATGTCCAGCGTGGCCTGGCACGCGGTGCGGCGGTGGCCGAGGGCGTGACGCTGGCCCGCGAGCTGGCGAACATGCCGGCCAACCATTGCACGCCGAGCTTCCTTGGCGAGAGCGCGAAGAAGCTCGCGAAGACGCACGGCCTGAAGGTCCAGGTGCTCGACCGCCGCGCAATCGAGAAACTCGGCATGGGGTCATTCCTCGCGGTGTCGCAGGGCTCGCAGCAGGAGCCTCGTTTCATCGTCGTGCGCTACGAAGGCGCGCCGCGCACCAGCGCGCCCGTCGTGCTGGTCGGCAAAGGCATCACGTTCGACACCGGGGGCATCTCGATCAAGCCCTCTGCCGAGATGGACGAGATGAAGTACGACATGGGCGGTGCAGCCAGTGTGCTTGGCACGCTGCGCGCAGTCGCCCAGCTCAAGCCCAAGGTCAACGTCGTCGGGCTCATCCCCACCTGCGAGAACATGCCCAGCGGGCAGGCCATCAAGCCGGGCGATGTGGTCACGAGCCTGTCGGGCCAGACCATCGAGATCCTCAATACCGACGCGGAGGGCCGGCTGATCCTGTGCGACGCGCTCACTTACGCCGAGCGCTTCAAACCCGCCGCGGTGGTGGATGTCGCCACGCTCACCGGAGCCTGCGTCGTGGCTCTGGGCCACCACAACTCGGGCTTGTTCACGGCCGACGATGAGTTGGCCGAGCAGTTGCTCACCGCGAGCCGCGACGCGCTTGATCCGCTGTGGCGCATGCCGCTGGAGGAAGAGTACGACGAGGTCCTCAAGAGCAACTTCGCCGACATGGCCAACGTGGGGCCGCGTGCCGGCGGCGCCATTACCGCCGCCATGTTTCTGCGCCGTTTCACGGGCAAGTACCCCTGGGCGCACCTCGACATCGCCGGTACCGCATGGAAATCCGGGACGCACAAGGGAGCCACCGGTCGACCGGTTCCGCTGCTCACCCATTTCGTTCTGGCACAGGCGGGTTAGCGGGCCTGCTTACGCCACACGGCCATGACAGAGATCACCTTTCATTTCAACGTGCCGGAGCGGCTGCTCTACTGCTGCCGTCTGCTGCGCAAAGCGATGCGCACGGGAACGCCCGGGGTCACGGTGACGGGGCCCTCCGCCGTGCTGGGCCGCCTCGACCGCATGCTCTGGACCTTCGAGCCGCAGGAATTCCTACCCCACGTACTGGTCGCCGGGGAAGCGCCACCGCCGCGGCTGGCGTGGACGCCGGTGTGGCTGGTCGAGCGCGCCGGTCTTATCGCGCGGCACCCCGTGCTGGTGCACCTCGGCGACGAGCCGGTGGCGGGCTTTGAAAGCTATGCGCGGCTGATCGAAGTGGTGTCCACCGATACCGGCGAACGCGAGGCGGCGCGCCGGCGCTGGAAACATTACGCGTCGCGCGGGTATGCCGTCCGCGGGCACGAAGCTGGAGGGACTGCCGCATGACGGCCGGGGGGCGTCCGCCCGGCAAGCTGCCCACGCTGACCGAGGTGGTGGCCCCGGGGGGCACCGCGCCGAAGGCTGCAGTGCCGGGCGAGCACGAACTCGCGGCGCGCGTGTTGGCCCGGGTGCAGCGGCAGGTCGACGCCATGCTCGAACAGCGCCTGCGCGAGGCCCTGGCCCCATCCATTGCACGCTTCACCGACGCGCTGCTGCGAGAGGCCCGCACGCAACTCGCATCAAGTTTGCGCGAGGTGGTGGCGCAGGCTGTGGCTCAAGAGTTGTCCCGTCATCGGGATCGCTAGCTCAACCGTTTCGGGTCGAGGTGACGGCATGGCGCCTTCGCCTTGGAACGAACCCGCCCCGCGACCCACATGACACCGCCCGCATCGCCCGCCCTGTCCGCGCGCTCGTACGAGGTGCGTTTCGGCCCGAAGATTCCCGATGTGTCGGTGGTGTCAATTGGAGGTATGGTTGGCACCCCTGGTGAGATCTCAACTCACTGTCCCAAACCCAATCGGAGGTTATGCATGCAAGTCAAGCTGAACGTGATCGCGGCAGCCGCAACGGCACTACTCGCCAGCGCGGCCTGGTCCCAGGACGTGGTTGTGAAAATCGGCCACGTCGCCCCGGTCTCGGGTGCGCAGGCGCACTACGGCAAGGACAACGAAAACGGCGCCCGTATGGCGATCGAAGACCTTAACGCCAAGGGTGTCACCATCGGCGGCAAGAAGGTGAAGTTTCAGTTGGTGGCCGAGGATGATGCAGCCGACCCGAAGCAGGGCACGGCGGCCGCCCAGAAGCTGTGCGATGCCAAGGTCAACGGTGTGGTCGGCCACTTGAACTCGGGAACCACCATCCCTGCCTCCAAGATCTACAGCGACTGCGGCATCCCGCAGGTCACGCCGTCCGCCACGAATCCGAAGTACACGCAAAACGGCTACAAGTCGGCCTTCCGGCTGCTGGCCAACGACAACGCGCTGGGTGCAGGCTTGGCGCTGCATGCGGTCGATGCTCTCAAGCTGAAGAAGGTGGCCATCATTGATGACCGCACGGCCTACGGCCAGGGCGTGGCCGACGTGTTCAAGAAGACGGCGCAGTCCAAGGGAATCCAGATCGTCGATGAGCAGTACACGACGGACAAGGCCACCGACTTCATGGCCATCCTCACGTCCATCAAGAGCAAGCAGCCTGATGGCATCTTCTATGGCGGCATGGACCCGCAGGCTGGTCCGATGCTGCGCCAGATGGAGCAATTGGGGCTCGCGAACGTCAAGTACTTTGGCGGTGACGGCATCTGCACCGACAAGCTCGTCGAGCTGTCAGGCGGCGCAAAGACACTCGGCAATGTGGTCTGCGCCGAGGGCGGCGCCTCGCTTCAAAAGATGCCTGGCGGCACGGCGTGGAAGGCGCGCTACGACCAGAAGTTCCCGAAGCAGTTCCAGGTCTACGCGCCCTACGTCTACGACGCGGTGATGGTGCTGGCCAACGCCATGCAGAAGGCGAACTCGGCCGATCCAAAGGTGTACCTGCCGTTCCTCGCCAAGACCGACTATCAAGGTGTGACGGCGAAGATCGCGTTCGAGCCCAACGGCGAGTTGAAGAACCCGGCGATGACGCTGTATCAGTACAAGGACGGCAAGAAGATTCCGCTGAACTGAGCTGCGGAGTAACGCCTGTTAGAAGGGGCGCCGAGTGGCGCCCTTTTTCCTTCTTGTGCGCGCTGCGAATTGCCCGTAGCGGGCCCGGTGAGGCAGGCCCGGTTCACTCGATGGCCGGATCCTGGCGGTAATAGCTTGCGAGCAGCGCGTACAGCCTGGGGTGCTCGCGCCGTAGTTCTGAGGACGCGACGAAAAAAACCTCCGAAGCCACCGCAAAGAACTCGTCCACCGACTGCGCGCCGTAAGGATCGAGCAGCGTGTCGCGGCCATGGTCCACCCGGGCACAGAACGCCTCAAACTCGGCATCGATGGTGTGCTCCCAGGCCTCGCGGGCTGCACGCCCCGGCAACAGCGGCACGCCGTCAGCCACGCCATCGGTCATGTCGAGCACATGGGCGAACTCGTGGACCACGACGTTGTAGCCCCACGCGGCTGACTCGCCGGCGGTTTCGACGTCGCGCCACGAGAGCATGACGGGGCCACCCTCCATAGCCTCGCCCGACAACGTCTCGTCATAGCGGTGCACGATGCCGTCGTCGTCCATCACTTCGCGGCGCGCGACCACCTCATCAGGATGGATGACGATGCCGACGAAGCTGTCATACGACCGCAGCCCCAGGCGCAGCACCGGCAGGCAGGCCTGCGCCGCTACTGCGACCGCAATCTCATCATTGACGGCCAGGCCCTGCGCCCCGGTGAACTCCTTGCTGGCCAGGAAAAGCGTGGCGAGTTGGCGCAACTCGGTGCGATCGGCTTCACTGCGGCGCGCAAGGAATGAATAGCGTGCCAGCGTGAGCTGCCAAAGCGCTTCCGGGATGGGGCGCCTGCGCAGCGTTCGCTCATCACGCATCCGTCGGTAGGCGTTCCACCAGCGGTGCAGCACGTCAGTGGGCGGTGGCGGGCGAGAGACGCTCGAAGCCCTCGGCGCGCCAGCGCAGCACATCGCCTCGTGGCGCGCTGGCGTGGTCGAAGTCCCAGTCGCTGAGCACGTAACGGGCAAGCCCCTCGGCCAGCGGGTGTCGCGCCGGCACGTGTGTGTGGCCGTGGACCAGCCTGAGGGCGCCGCCGTGCTTCATCCAACGTTTGGCCTCTGCGTCGTCCACGTCGAACCAGCGCTCTGGCATGCCGCGCGTGTGGCGCCGGCTTTCCTCTCGCATCTCGCGCGCAGCGCGGTGCCGCTCGGGCAGCGGCTGCGCCAGAAAGCGTTGCTGCCATGCGGCCGAGCGCACCATGGCCCGGAAGGCTTGGTAGTCCCGGTCCGCCAGGCATAGCGCGTCGCCGTGCGACAGCAATACGCGCTGGCCGAAGGCGGAGAGCACAGTCGGGTCGTCCAGGCGCGCCATGCCGCAGTGGCGCAACAGTTCGGTACCGACGAGGAAATCCCGATTGCCGGCCATGAAACAGATGAAACGATGCGCGCTCGCTTCAGCGAGCATCGCCGCGCACTCGGCTTCGAAGCCTTCGTGTCGCGCGTCGTCGCCAACCCATGCCTCGAAGAGATCACCGAGGATCAACACCGCATCGGCTTCGGTACAGCGAAGGTGGGTGGTCAGCGCCGCGAACGTTCGGGGCGTGGCCTCGCTCAGATGCAGGTCGCTCAGGAAGTCGATCGCGCGCCAGGCGGGCGGCGCGTGCAATTCGGCGCAGGCAGGCAGCGGTGCGGTGCCTGCCTGCGCCGTGTCTGGACGACCCGTCGCGGTCAGATCACCACCGCCTTGTTGATGATTACGTCTTCCAGCGGCACGTCGTCGTGGAAACCCTTGCGGCCC
The DNA here is from genome assembly GCA_965653625.1 of uncultured Burkholderiaceae bacterium. Lineage (GTDB taxonomy): Bacteria > Pseudomonadota > Gammaproteobacteria > Burkholderiales > Burkholderiaceae_C > Albitalea. Next base: position 16,261 of record CBFHAS010000021.1, read on the forward strand.
GTCTTCACGCCTTCGAGGGCGTCGACAACGTCCTGGCCGGACACCACCTTGCCGAAGACCGCATAGCCCCAGCCGCTGCTGTTCTCGGCCTTGAAGTTCAGGAAGCTGTTGTCCGCGGCGTTGATGAAGAACTGCGCAGTGGCCGAGTGCGGGTCGGACGTGCGCGCCATCGCGATGGTGTAGCGGTCGTTCTTCAGGCCGTTGTTGGCCTCGTTGCGGATCGGCGCGTCGGTGGCCTTTTGCTTCATGTCCGGCTCGAATCCGCCGCCCTGGATCATGAAGCCCTTGATGACGCGATGGAACACCGTGCCGTCGTAGTGCCCCTTGTTGACGTACGACAGGAAGTTCTTCGTCGACTCGGGCGCTTTGGCCTCGTCGAGCTCGATGCGGATGTTGCCCTTGGTGGTCTGCAGTTCGACTTGCTGGCTCATGTCACTTCTCCACAGTGGCTTGCTTGATGATGACCGGCGTGAGGGGCACGTCGCCGTGCCCGCCCTTGCTGCCGGTGGGAACGGTGCGGATTTTGTCGACGACCTCCATGCCGGAGACGACCTTGCCGAACACCGTGTAGCCGTTGCCGTCGCGCGCCTTGTCGGCATCGAGGAAAGCGTTGTCCTTCACATTGACGAAGAACTGCGCGGTGGCCGAGTTCGGGTCCATGGTGCGCGCCATGGCGACCGTGCCGCGCAGGTTGGTCAGGCCGTTGTGCGACTCAAGAGAAATGGGCGGCCGCGTGGGCTTTTGCGCCATGTCGGGCGTCATGCCACCGCCCTGAACCATGAAGTCGGGAATCACACGGTGGAAGATGGTGCCGTTGTAGTGGCCGGCCTTCACGTACTGCACGAAGTTGTCGACCGTCTTCGGTGCCTTGGCGGCGTCGAGCTCGAGCACGATGTCGCCCATGCTGGTGGCCAGCTTCACCTTCTGCGCCAGGGCGTGGGGCGAGGCGATGAGGGCGGCGCCGGCAACGGCGTAGGCACACAGCGTGCGAAGAGGCATGGGTGTCATGGATTCCTTGTGGTGGGTCAGGGGAGAGTGCGGGTTGGTGCAGGCTTCGCAACATCGCGCAGCAACGCCAGCTTGGATGGCAGCGCCGCGTTAGACGGATCGAGCTGAAGGGCGCGAGCGTACGACTGGCGTGCGAGCTGGGCGTACACGTCGCCCAGGTTCTGGTGCGCCACGGCGTAGTCGGGGTTGGCGCGCAGGGCGGCATCAAGGGCCGCGCGCGCCAACTCGTACCGCCCTTCAGCTGCGTGCAGTACCGCCATGTTGTTGTGGACTTCCGGGATCTCGGGATAGTCGGAAGCGAGGGCCGTAAACAACGCCATCGCATCGTTGCGCCGATCCATGTCAGTGAGGAGCACCCCCTTGCGCAGGCGCAATTGCGGGTCGCGCGGGCGCTCGGCGAGCAGGGCGTCGAGATGCGATAGCGCCTGAGCGTGGTCCCCGGCGGTCAGCAGCCGGTCGAGTTCAGTCTCGTTCGCGTACGCGGGCGCGGCGATGCATACGATCGCAATCGCCAGGGCCGCCAGGCCGAGCTTCACAGGGGGGAGGGGTGGGGGCATCGCCGTGTCGTTCGGCAAGCGGGCCCGCCGGCCACCCTGCGAGGATGGGAACGTACCGGGGTCACGCCGCTATACTGAAATCGATTGTAGAGCAGGCGCTTCGCGCAGCTGCCCTCGCGCCGCAAGAGCAGGCGCGATCCCCCCGGCTTTCCGGATCTCAGTTCGACGTGGCAACGCTACCCGAAGGCCCAGCGGCGGGCCGGACCGTTTCATGACCTTGCGCATCTACAACACCCTGTCGCACCAGACAGAGGAATTCAGGCCCATTGACCCGGACCATGTGCGCATGTATGTCTGCGGCATCACGGTGTACGACCTGTGCCACGTCGGCCACGCGCGTTCACAGATTGCGTTCGATATCGTCTACCGTTGGCTAAAGGCGCTGGGCTACCGGGTGACGTATGTTCGCAACATCACCGACATCGATGACAAGATCATCAGGCGTGCGCTGGAACGTGGCATGCCGATTGGTCGGCTCACCGAGGAGATGACCCGCGCCATGCACGAGGATTTCGATGCGCTGGGCATTGCGCGACCCACGCACGAGCCGGCTGCCACGAGCTATGTGCCGCAAATGCTGCAGATGATCTCGACGCTGGAGCACAAGGGCCTGGCCTACCGCGCCCCCCGCGGCGACGTGAACTTCTCGGTGCGCCGTTTCCCCGGCTACGGCAAGCTTTCCGGCAAGTCGCTCGACCAGTTGCGCGCCGGCGAACGCGTGGCCGTGCTCGAAGGCAAGGAGGATCCGCTGGACTTCGTGCTTTGGAAGAGCGCCAAGGACAGCGAGCCCGATGATGCCAAGTGGGACAGCCCCTATGGCCGCGGCCGCCCGGGCTGGCACATCGAATGCTCGGCGATGGGCTGCGCCTTGCTGGGCGAGCACTTCGACCTGCACGGGGGGGGCCTGGACCTGCAGTTCCCGCACCACGAGAACGAGATTGCGCAAAGTGAGGGCACCAGCGGCCAGCCGTTCGTCAATTACTGGCTGCACAACGGCTTTCTCAACGTCGATAACGTGAAGATGTCGAAGTCGCTCGGCAACTTCTTCACCATTCGCGATGTGCTCAAGCACTTCGATGGCGAGACGGTGCGCTTCTTCATGCTGCGCACGCATTACCGCAGCCCGTTCAACTTCAGCGACGCCAATCTCGAAGATGCGCGTCATGCGCTGCGGCGGCTCTACACCGCCCTCGACCTCGTTCCTGCAGCAACGTTGGAGGTGGACTGGTCGCAGCCGCAGGCAGCGGCTTTCCGTGCCGCGATGAATGATGACTTCAACACGCCGGCGGCGATGGCCGTGCTGTTCGACTTGGCCGGCGAGGTGAACCGGTCGCACTCACCGATCGCGGCCGGTTTGCTCAAGGCGCTGGGGCACACGCTTGGCTTGCTGCAGCAGCCGCCCCGGCAGTACCTGCAAGGCGGCGCGGCCGACGATGAGCGCGTCGCCCGCCTCATCGCTGAGCGGGCCGATGCCAAGAGTGCGCGCGATTTCGTGCGTGCTGACCGTATCCGGCAGGAACTGCAGGCCGAAGGAATCGTCCTGCAGGACTCGCCGCAAGGCACCACTTGGGTCAGAGCGTGAGCGCGACGCGACTGAACGGCACGGCGGTGACGCCGGCGTACTGGGACGATGCCTGCCGGCATCTCTCGAAGCGCGACCGCGTGATGCGCAAGCTCATCCCGCAGTTCGGTGAAGGCCGACTGCAAAGCCGCGGCGACGCCTTCACCACGCTGGCGCGCTCCATCGTGGGCCAGCAGATCTCCGTCAAGGCCGCGCAATCGGTGTGGGACCGCTTCGCTGCGCTCACCAGCGAACAGACTTATCGCGTTCGCCCTTCTTCGGTGCTCGCGCTCAATGTGTCGGACATGCGCGGCGCAGGGCTTTCGGCGCGAAAAATCGAGTATCTCCTCGACCTCGCAGCGCACTTCGAGTCCGGCGAGGTGCACGTGCCGCAGTGGCGCGAGATGGAGGACGAATCCATCATTGATGAGCTCGTGGCCATCCGGGGCATCGGGCGCTGGACGGCGGAGATGTTCCTCATCTTCCACCTGATGCGGCCGAACGTGCTGCCGCTGGACGACATCGGTCTCATCCGCGGCATCAGCGTCAACTACTTCAGCGGCGAGCCGGTGTCGCGGGCCGAGGCACGTGAAGTAGGCGACGCCTGGGCGCCTTTCCGGTCCGTGGCCACTTGGTACATCTGGCGTAGCCTGGACCCGCTGCCGGTAGACTACTGAGCCTCGCCGCGCCCGCGTGCGGGCGCAAGAGCAGCTGAGCCGCGGTTGTTCTGCGGAATGACGACAAAGGCTTCGAACGCATGAGCAAACGACACTTCCTGGAATTCGAGCAGGCGGTAGCGGACCTCGAAACCAAAATCGAAGAACTGCGCTACGTTCAGACCGAATCCGCCGTCGATATCTCGGAAGAGATCGACCGGCTCAGCAAGAAGAGCCTTCAGCTCACCAAGGACCTCTACGCCAGCCTCACACCCTGGCAGGTGACGCTCATCGCGCGCCACCCGCAGAGGCCGTACACCCTGGACTACGTGAACGATGTCTTCACCGACTTCCAGGAACTGCACGGCGACCGTCACTTCGCCGATGACCAGTCGATCGTCGGTGGCCTCGCACGGTTCAATGGCCAAGCCTGCATGGTGATCGGCCATCAGAAGGGGCGCGACACCAAGGAGCGGGGCTTGCGCAACTTCGGCATGTCGCGGCCCGAGGGTTACCGCAAGGCGCTGCGCATCATGAAGCTGGCCGAGAAGTTCGGCCTGCCGGTCTTCACCTTCGTCGACACGCCGGGCGCGTATCCCGGCATCGGCGCCGAGGAGCGCGGCCAGTCTGAGGCGATCGGCCGCAACATCTACGAGATGGCGCAGCTCGAAGTTCCCATCGTCGCCACCATCATCGGCGAAGGCGGCTCGGGCGGCGCACTGGCCATCAGTGTGGCTGACCAGATGTTGATGCTGCAGTACGCGATCTACTCGGTGATCTCCCCCGAAGGCTGCGCTTCCATCCTTTGGAAGACAGCGGCTCGGGCGTCGGAGGCCGCCGAAGCGTTGGGTATCACCGCACACCGGTTGAAGGCGCTGGGCCTGGTGGACAAGATCGTCAGCGAGCCCGTGGGCGGCGCCCACCGCGACCCCAAGCAGATGGCGGCCTACCTCAAGCGCGCTCTCAACGACGCGCTGCGCCAAGTGAGCGATTTGAAACCGAAGGAACTCCTGCAGCGCCGCTACGAGCGTTTGCAGTCCTACGGCCGTTTCAACGACACGACCGAGCGCTGACGTGAACCGCGTGGCGGTCGCCTTCAGCGGCGGCCGCGACTCGACTGCTTTGCTGCACGCCACACTGAAGGCCGCGGCGCTGCTTGGCATTGAGGTGCTCGCGCTGCACGTCAATCATGGTCTCAGCCCACATGCCGACGAGTGGCAGCGCGGATGTGAAGCGCAATGCGTGCGGTGGTCCAAGAGGCGGCTGCCGGTGCGGTTTGCCGCACAGCGACTCGATACCCGGCCGGCCCGCGGAGAGAGCGTGGAAGCCTGGGCGCGTGCGGCTCGCTATCGTGCCTTGCGTGAGATGGCGATTGCTGGTGGGGCCACGCTCGTGCTGCTCGCCCATCACCGCCGCGACCAGGCCGAGACCTTCGTGCTTCAGGCCTTGCGCGGCGCAGGCGTGGCGGGATTGTCTGGGATGCCCGCGGTCATCGAGCGCGATGGCGTGACGTGGGCCCGGCCCTGGCTTGGCTTCGCACGCCAGGCGATCGACAGCTACGTGCGCCGGCATCGTCTCGCACACGTCGAGGATGACAGCAACGCGGACGTCCGCTTCGCCCGCAATCGAATTCGACACGGGGTCTGGCCGGCCCTGACAGCGGCCTTCCCGCAGGCTGAGGCGGCTCTGGCCGAAGCGGCCGCCTGGGCGCAGGAAGCGCGTGCCTGCCTCGAGGAATGGGGCGAGGCCGACGTGGCAGCGCTCAGTTCCGGCGACGCACTCGACCTGCAGCGCTGGAGCCTTCTCACCCTCGCGCGGCGCAGCAACGCGCTGCGAACCTGGCTGCGCCTGCGCACTGGCCGCGCGGCGCCTTCGACGTTGGTTGTGCGGCTTCTGAGTGAGCTGAAGGACGGTGTGCGCGGCCAATGGCCGATCGAAGGTGCCGTGCTGCGCGCATGGCGCGGCAAGCTCCGTTACGAGCCGTTGACTGGCGACGCAATGGCGCGCCCGGCGCCCGAAACGACGCTAAGCATCCTTCGCGTGGGGACCTATCCGCTGCCGGGCTGGGGCGGTGCGCTTCGGGCCACGCGAGTGAAGGAGGGCGGCGTACCGCTCGCCTGGCTAGGCCATCTCGAATTGCGCTCACGTGCGGGTGCAGAGCGTTTCCAGGCCGGCATCGGCCGGCCGCCGCGCAGCCTGAAGAAGCAGTTCCAGGCTGCCGACGTGCCCGCGTGGGAACGAGATGCGCCCCTGGTCTACAGCGGCGGACAGCTGGTGTTCGTGCCGGGGCTGGGCATCGACGCCAGGGTGTGGGGTCTGCCGGGGCAGGTGTTAGTGCAGCTGGAGTGGATGCGCGAAGCTTGAGCCACATGCGCCCACTGCCCGCAGACTCCTGCGGGCAGTGGGCGTTCCCCTCTGCGATGCTGACGCCGCGCCCCCCGTTAGAATTTGCGGTTCACGTGCGCAGCGTGAACCCGTGCAAGCCCCTGCATTTCCGCGACCACGACAACCAAGCATGGCACTCATCGTTCACAAGTACGGCGGCACCTCCATGGGGTCGACCGAGCGCATCCGCAACGTGGCCAAGCGTGTCGCCAAATGGGCGCGCGCCGGGCACCAGATGATCGTCGTGCCGTCGGCGATGAGTGGCGAGACCAACCGGTTGCTGGGCTTGGCCAAGGAACTGGCGCCGGCGGGGACCACGCCCGAGCTTCAGCGAGAACTGGACATGATCGCCTCCACGGGCGAGCAAGTCTCGGTGGGGCTCCTGGCCATCGCGCTGCAGGCCGAAAGCATGCAGGCGGTGAGCTACACCGGCTGGCAAGTGCCCATCACCACGGACGACAGCTACACCAAGGCGCGCATCCAGAACATCGACGATGTACGTGTGCGTGCAGATCTGGCGTCGGGCAAGGTGGTCATCATCACTGGCTTCCAAGGCGTCGATGACAGGGGCAACATCACGACGCTGGGCCGTGGGGGCTCCGACACGTCGGCCGTGGCAGTCGCGGCCGCGCTCAAAGCCCACGAGTGCCTGATCTACACCGATGTCGACGGCGTCTACACCACCGACCCGCGGATCGTGGCCGAGGCGCGCCGTCTGCATACGATCAGCTTCGAGGAAATGCTCGAGATGGCGAGCCTGGGCTCGAAGGTGCTGCAGATCCGCTCGGTGGAGTTCGCCGGCAAGTACCGGGTGCCATTGCGCGTGCTGTCCAGCTTCACCCCCTGGGACATCCCGCTGGAAGAAGAAATCCGTTCGGGCACCCTGATCACTTTCGAGGAAGACGAGAAGATGGAACAAGCCGTTGTATCGGGCATTGCCTTCAACCGCGACGAGGCCAAGGTGAGCCTGCTGGGCGTGCCGGATCGCCCGGGCATCGCGTTCCAGATCCTGGGCCCTGTGGCTGAGGCCAACATCGACGTGGACGTGATCATCCAGAACGTGGGCCACGATGGCAGGACCGACTTCTCCTTCACCGTGCACCGCAACGACTACCAGCGCACGATGGACTTACTCAGGAACTCGGTCGCGCCCGCCATCGGCGCCGAGCAGGTGTCGGGTGACCCGAAGATCTGCAAGGTGAGTATCGTGGGCATCGGCATGCGCTCGCACGTGGGCGTGGCCAGCAAGATGTTCCGCTCGCTGAGCGAGGAGGGCATCAACATCCAGATGATTACCACGAGCGAGATCAAAACCAGCGTGGTGGTCGACGAAAAGTACATGGAGCTCGCGGTGCGCGCTCTGCACAAGGCTTTCGATCTCGAACAAGCGCCTGCAGCCTGAAAATCGGTGCAGCTCGGCGTTAGAATGCCGACCACTTTGGAGTCGTGACCGAGAGGCCGAAGGTGCTCCCCTGCTAAGGGAGTATGTGGGCAAAACCTGCATCGAGGGTTCGAATCCCTCCGACTCCGCCAGAGCATCAAACGGGTTGCCGCAGAAATGTCGCAACCCGTTGTTCTTTTTGGTTTTCCCGGGAATGCTGGGCATCCGCCGGGTCCGTCGCAAGGTCTCACCGTGTAATCATGCCGTGTGACCAAGGCCGACTTGATCCGCTTCCAAGGCGTTACCCGACGCACCGACTCCAACATCTACCAATTCGCCCTTCGCGTACCGAAGGATGTGCAGCGGCACTTCCAAGGCCCTTGGGCTGTTCGCTGCTCGCTTGGCACTGCCGACATCCGCGAAGCCAACGACAGGGCGAAGGCGCTGCATGCCGAATGGGCCCAGCGATTCGAGGCTCTACGCTCCGGCAAGCCCGCCCCGGTGAACCTCGCGGCCCTACGTGCCAAGCTGCTGCATCACGCTGTCGCGACGTATCTGCCGGCGGTTGATCGCCTGAGTGCCAGCTACTCGCCGGCAGAGCGCAGAGAGCACGCTGGCACCGTCGCCTTGAATCGGGATGAGGTTCTGCAAGGGATTGCGCAGGGCTTCGTGCCGGAGGTCGCACAGTCTTGGCTTGCTGGTGTGCTGAAGCACGAACGCTCGCCCATGACGGAGGCCGAGGCATTGCCCTTCTTCGCCATGCTTTTGGAGCTGCGGCACGAGTCCCTGACCGATCCCACACGCACGTTCCCGCTGCGTATCAAGCGGCTGGCCGAGAGGCAGGCGCTTCTATCCGTCGATGCGCCCTCGGTCAACATCGGGGCAGCGGCCCCAAAGGCTCAGGCGGGCGCGAACGGGTGCAGGATCGGCGATGCCTTGGACGCTTGGAAGCTGGGGCAGCAAGCGGACAAGACCATTGGCGCATTCACGCGGCACGCCCACCGTTTCGCCACCCTCATGGGCGATCCGCCGCTATCGTCCATCGGCAAGGCCGAGGCAACCCAGTTCCGCGACAAGTTGCAGCAATGGGCGATCCGTGAGGGCAAGGCGGCGAGCACTGCGAATAACGTACTGGTGGGGATACGGGCGCTGGTGAACGTCGCCCGGGATCGAGGATGGATTGCGGGAAATCCCTTCGAGCGGCTGGCCGTGAAGGTCGGCGGCAAGGAAGCACCCGGCCGTGAGCCATGGACGCACGCTGAGCTGCGCACGCTGTTCCATGATCCGATCTGGACGGCGCACCGTTTGCCCAATGCAAGCAAGGCCGGGGCGGCTGCTTCGTACTGGATTCCGCTCATCGCCTGCTACACCGGGGCGCGAGTCACTGAGATTGCCCAGCTATGGACTGATGACCTGACGCTAACCACGGGGGCCGAAGTGATTGAGTTCCGAGAGAACGCGGAGCGAGGGCAGAGGCTGAAGAACCGGGGCTCATGGCGAGCCGTGCCGATGCATTCCGAGCTGGTGCGCTTGGGCCTGCCCGAGTACGCACAGGCGCTGCCCGAAGGCCCTCTGTTCCCCAAGCTGCCAACGGCAGGGCAGAACGGGGCAGGCGGGCAGTTCAGTCACTGGTTCGGGAAGTTCAAGCGTGACAAGGGCTTCACGTCCCCTGCGAAGTCCCTGCACTCGTTCCGGCACCTGGTCGCGACGGAGCTGCGATTGGCTGGTGCCCCCGAGGCATTGGCGGACGCAATCACTGGACACTCAGGCGAGGGCGTGGCGCGGACGGTCTACGCCGCAACGATTCGCAGAGAAGCCGAGCGGCTACGGTCAGTAATCGAGCTGCTTCGGTTCGAGGCGCTGCGGGACCTGCCGAAGGTAAGCGGCATGCCCGCGTGGGCGCCCTGAATTGCTGTGCCGCTGCGAGGTGCCAAGCAAGGGCAGTGCACAAGAACTTGCCGGGCGGCAAACACCAGCGGCCGGTGCTCGTTGAATGATTCGGCACCGTAAATGCAACAAACACAGCGTCGGCCCTTCAGGGAATTGACGCTACAGAGGCGTATCTATAGCCCGGGCGTCAGCACTCCCGGGCAGTCTGCTACGCAGCCCACCCGGTCGGCCATGCCTGCGCATTGGCACTCGCCGCCCGGGAAGCCCGATGAATACCTAAGGTCGGGCGACATCCCGATAACCGGAGGACAAAGCCCATGGCACGAACAGCAATCGAGTTCGACAATCACCGAGTGCAGAAACTCTTGAGCAGGTACGCATCGGCAGGACTGCGCAAGAAGCATCCGGAGATTGACGGCATCATCAGAGGCACGCTCGACCTGAAGTTCCCACGCAAGTTCTCAGGCGACACGCTGCTACACATCCTCAAGGTATGCCCGGTCATCAGTACGCCGGCAGCCGCAGATGCCACGGGGCATCGCTATGCGTACTCAACCCTTTCGGAATATGCGGCACTGGCCCGGATAGCGTCGCAGGCAATCGCGGAGCACATCAACCAATGACTTCGTAAGTCATCAGGGCCGGTAGTTCATGGCGTGTGGTTCGAACAAGTGACGGGGCCATGGTCAGGCAAGCTGAAGGGCCGCGTGAGTGGGCAAGCCGTAAGGGTGCCGATGCGTTCGTTGGCATGCTTATGCGAGGCGGACCTCTCGCAACTCTCACCACCTGGATGCCACCTACGCGGATAGAGTCCTGAGCATGATGCCTGCCCAGTCTCCCGCGTACCTGCTTATAGGCATCGGCAATGCGCACCGGACTCGCTGGCGCATTGAGCGCCCTGACGGTCTTGTGTGTGGTGCTGACCAAGGCGCCAAGACTGACGACGGCGACATCTTCATGAGCGACCCGAGGATCCGTCTGTGGCGGGATGCCGAGCAGGCGGCGGTGTACATGGCCCGCCTGGAAGACGACAGCGCCGGCAAGGACGGCGACATGCCTGTGGTGTGGATCGACCCGCCGCCCTTCCTGTCAGCACCGGACGGCCCGCACATCGACGGCGTACTGTGATCCTGGCCGGGAAGCCGAGTCCAAAAAGTTTTGCGCTATCCCGAGGGGGCACATCACATAGGTCCGCGACCATTTGCCCCCGTGCCGGGTGCCTTGCATCAGCGTCTGCGTGGGCGCTTCGCCGAGCTTGCCAGGGCAGCGTCTGCGGCGGCGCCGCTGCGTAGCTGCTCGATGTACTGAGCCACGTCCCACACGTCGCCGGTCAGCGTCCGCCCGTCAGACCTGAGCCACTGGAACTCACCCCGGGTCCGCCTGTTGCGGATGGTCCCGGGCGCGAGCCCGATCTGCTCGGCGATTTCGTCAAGGGTCAGGATCATTCGGCCGTACTGCTCCGCGAGGAACAGCACGCGCCAGAGGGGCGGCTTGTCGGTGCTCATGGGACGTTGTACATGCGTCCTGTAGCGGTGCAGATGGGAGCCTGTGCGCATTCCTCGTCGGAAAGCGCGGCGAAGCTAACGAGCAGGGCCGCAGCGTGGTTGAGCCCACTCAAATTCGCTTCGCTCACGCGAGAGGGCACGTCGGACCCGAGCCTGTGCGCATTCCCCCGTGCCGGCCCTCGTGCATCCTTCTGCGCCGAACTCGACGCGGTGCATGCAGCTTGTCGAACGGCGGTGCCGTCGCTGGGCCGTGGCTTAGCCCAGCAAGCCCGCGCGCAGGCCCGCCAGGGCCTCAACGCGGATGAGGCAAGGGGTGGGTGGCTTGACGCGACCCGGGCGCCTGTACGGACCGGGCTTCGTGTGGGCATGAGCAACCGGCGCGGGGGCGCAGCGGTGGCGCCTGCTGCTGGAGAGGCGGCTCATGTCGGAAAGTGAACCCTTTATGACATCCTCCTCGGCTGATGTCAGAAAGATAGGGTTGCAAGTTTTCAACACACCGGGACATACTGACGCCACTTTCTAACGCCGGAGCCTCAGCGATGTCCCGAGTGTTCGCCTACTGCCGTGTCTCTACTGCTGACCAGACGACCGACAATCAAGCCCGAGAGGTCGCCGCCGCAGGCTTCGACCTGAAGCCTCAGCGCATCGTCGAAGAGTGCATCAGCGGCTCGGTGGAGGCTGCCCGGCGCCCTGGCTTCTCCAAGCTCGTGGATCGCATGGAGGCGGGTGATGTGCTTGTCGTCACCAAGTTGGATCGCCTAGGCCGCAATGCAATGGACGTTCGGTCAACGGTCGAGACACTGGCTGCGAGCGGCATCCGTGTTCACTGTCTCGCTCTTGGAGGGGTCGACCTGACCAGCGCACCAGGGCGGATGACCATGCAGGTACTCGCCGCCGTGGCCGAGTTTGAACGCGACCTCCTCATTGAGCGGACGCAAGCCGGGCAGGCCCGCGCCCGGGCGGAGGGCAAGCACATGGGTCGGCCATCCAAGACGACCGCAAGACAGCGCGAGGCTATCTGCAAGGCGCTGGCAGGCGGGGCTCGCGTCACCAGCGTGGCAGCTGAGTATGGGGTGAGCCGGGCCACCATCATCAGCATTCGAGATGCGACGATGAACGAGGAGGTTGACCCGCTATCCGGTATTGCTGAAGGGGCAGCGGCGGGCGAGGCTTGGCAATGAACGGTGAGCCCGAGAAGGACCCCTTGTCCTTCAGCCCCGAAGAACTCGCAGAGCTGCAACGGGGACTCGTGCAGCCGAAGGAACAGCAGCAGGCGCAGTCCCGCACCGCCGCTGCCGTCAAGGCTGCTGCGCCCGAGCCCACGCCGGAAGCCGAAGACGGGTTGAGGGACGGAGCGGAGCAGCGGCGAGACACAAAGCCCGAGGCGCCTCCGAAGGGCGCGACCGTCTACAGATTCCCTACCAGCAGGGGCGCGGGCCTACGCGCTTCGGTGCTCGCGGCTGTAGCGAAAGCCATCGCAGCCGGGGACGTGCAAGACCGGCCCATCAAGCCCACTGCCCGCAGCATCCACGCGGAGATGCAGCAGCTACGTCAGCGGAGGATGCAGGAGGCTGGTATCAAGCCCATCCGCATCCCGAAGCAGGGAGAGAAGCTGCGTGCCGCTGTCATTGCCTTGCTGACGCACTCGGAAGCGGGGAAGAAGCCATCCGCCCTGCAAGCGGCATGGGAGGCAGGGGCGGCCGGGGACCTCGGCAAGAAGTTGGCCTATCGCGTCAAGGTCAAGCGTGCGGACGTGGCCGCGGGGCTCTGTCTCATCGAACGAACCTCGCCGTTCGTCAAGCGATTGCGTTCGGACGCCGGCTGGCTGCGTACCGTGACCAGCGACCATCCAAACCTGTCTGCGTTGGCGAGAGTGCTGGCGAATGCGCAACTGTCTCTAGCCCAAAGGGCTGGGCCGTCAAGCGCAACTGCGGAGGGCCAACCCAAGCGCCGCCGTGCCGAGTGGCACGCCGAGGCAATGGAACTGAGGGCGGCAGGCTGGACCGGCAATCGGATTGCCAACCATCTTGGCCTGAACGTGAAAACCGTGGAATCCGTCCTGTCCCGCGACAAGAAGCGCCGCCAAAAGACTTGATTCGGGCATACCATTTCAAGCATGAAGGCGAAGCGCAAGACACATGGAGGGGCCCGCGAAGGGGCGGGCCGGAAGGCGCTTCAAGAGGGCGAGGAAACCGTAATCGTGTCCACCAAGATGACAGCCAGTCAGCGCGACAAGCTCCAGCGGCTTGGCGGGGCGTGGTGGATACGGGAACGGATCGACAAGGCCCGCGAGCCGAAGGATTGAGTCCGGCGCCTCAGCGGCCCTGAGGCAAAGCGGCCCCGGAAGCTGTTCCAGCAGCGACCGGAGCCTGACCACAACGTGCACACCTGAAAGGACCGCACATCATGGCTCATCGCATTCTCCCCCAGCCGAAGGCCCCCGCATCTGTCGAGCCCGGCTATCCGAAGCGCCGGAAGAACGTCAAGCCAGCGCCGGCCGCTGTTTCTCGCACCTCTGTCGCACAGTCCGAAGCCGAGCCCATGCCTTGTGCTGCCGTTACCGAGCAGCCCGACGATGGTCAGCTATGGGGGCACCTGGGCGTGCGGCTGTCTGGGGATCAGCTCACCCGCTGGTATCCCGTCAACCAGGAGCAGGCGGGCGGCATCATTCGGCAGCTCACGTCCGGTGCGCCGTGGGTCGCAGCAGTGACGCTGAACAATCGCGCCTTGCTGGTCCAGCCTGCGGCCGTGCAGCGGCTTGTGATCCTTGACGATGACGCGGACGAGCCCGAGGGCGACTGGGCCTTGAGCTGGTCAGATGGGGCCGGCCTTGGGGATGCAGGCTACCGGGCGTTGTGGGAGTGCTACTGCGCCGGTAGCGTTGAGGGCGCTTCTTGCGGCTCGGAGTTCAAGGCCGAAGTGCGCGGCGTCATCGAGTCGCACGGGCTGGATGAAAAGTCCCTGCATGCCTTGCTGCGAGTTACCCACGTGCGCCATCGGGACGGTACGTCCTCGGCGCTGCGCCTGGATGCTCGGGCCTCCTGGGAGCTGTTCTATGCGGTGCAGGAGCGGCAGGAGCTGCCCCCGGTGCTGCTGCTGTCCTGCTGGGGCGAGGGCATGGACTACTTTGCACCGAGGGATCAGGTTGCACTGCTGGACATGCCGCTGCACCTGATGCGTGACGCTCAAGCCGATGCGGCGGCGGATGCTGCCGTGGATGAGCTTGACGAGTTCGGCGCCGAGGAGTGGCACCGCATGCAAGCGGCTTGACGGTAGCGCCTGGGCCGGGTTCGCATCGTCGGTTGCCCGGCCAGTTCATGCGTTGTGCTTGCAGGGCAGTGGAGGGCTGCTCTGTCTACTCCTTTGTGGAGTAGTGTGAAAAACCACCCTTCAACCACCCCTCAAATGCAGACCGGCGGCCTCGGGCGTTGGCACTGGCTAACGGGTCGCGGCCCGGAGAGTGCCTGGGCCATCCGCGAACCTGCCGGGGCCGCCTGTGCTACAACGCAGGCTCCGCAACGTGAACCGCACCGTGTAACATGGGCGATCTTGCGACGGTTTCACCCGGGGAAGACGGCGGTATTGGTCCTATCCCTCCGACTCCGCCAAAGAACAAGCCACCCCCTGGGGTGGCTTTTTCTTTTGGGCGATCCGGGCTCGGCGTAGGCTTTGAGCCGCGCACCGTCCCGCGCCCGGGAACGCTTCCTGCCATCACGGCGGGGAGGTGACGCCACGTCCCGACCACGATGACGACACCATGCTCAATGTTTCCAAGCCGCTGACGGTGCTCACGGTGAACACTCACAAGGGATTCGACTGGTTCAACCGGCGCTTCGTCTTGAAGGAGCTGCGCGATGCCGTGCGAAGCGAGTCTGCAGACATCGTCTTCCTACAGGAAGTACTCGGCAGCCACGAACTGCATGCCACGCGCTTCGTGGACTGGCCAAGCGGCGGGCACTACGAGTTTCTTGCCGAAACGGTGTGGAAGGACTTCGCGTACGGCCAGAACGCCGTGTACCCCGACGGCCATCACGGCAATGCGCTGTTGTCTAAATTTCCGATCTTGAACCACCAGAACCACGACGTGTCGGTGGGCGACAGTGAGCGGCGGGGCATGCTCCACTGTGTCGTGAAGGTGCCCGAGCCCTTGCCGCCGCTACACGCGGTGTGCGTGCATCTGGGCCTGCGCGAGCAGCATCGCAACGAACAGTTGCAGATGCTGTGCCGAATGATCAACACCGAGGTTCCTCCCGACGCGCCGCTGGTCATCGCGGGCGACTTCAACGACTGGCGCATGAAGGCGCACACCCTGCTGGAACGCTGTGGCGGCCTGAGGGAGGCATTCGTCGAGGCGGCGGGCCGGGCGGCAAAAACGTTTCCCGCGCGCTGGCCGCTGTTGCCGCTGGACCGCATCTACGTGCGCCATGTCCGGGTGGAGCGCCCGCGGGTGCTCAGCAGCCGGCCGTGGTCGCATCTGTCCGACCACGCGCCTTTAGCCGCGGAGATCGCGATATGAGTTCGCTGCGTCGCCATGCGCAGTGGCATGCCCGCCGCGGAGACGCCGCATGAACGCGTTGCGCCGACGGCCGCCGCGCTGGATTCCGGGCAACCGCCTGCAGCTGCTCGAGAACGGCGAGGAGTTTTTTCCCGCGGTGTTCGAGGCGATTTTCGGTGCCCGGCGCGAGGTGATCATCGAGACCTTCATCCTGTTCGATGACAAGGTCGGCCGCGAGTTGCGGCGCGTGCTCATCGACACCGCCCGGCGCGGCGTAAGCATCGACCTCACCGTGGATGGCTACGGCTCACCCGACCTCTCGGAGGGCTTCATCGCCGGTCTCACTGCCGCGGGCGTGCGGCTGCACGTGTTCGATCCCTGTCCCAAGCTCTTCGGCCGCTGGCGCATGAAGGTCATTCGCCGCCTGCACCGCAAGCTCGTGGTGGTGGACGCCACGGTGGCGTTCGTCGGCGGCATCAATTACTCGGCCGACCACCTTGACGACTACGGGCCCCAGTCCAAGCAGGACTACGCCGTGAAAGTGGAAGGCCCGCTGGTGACGCAGATCCACCGCTTGGCGCGCTCCACGCTGCCCGGCCCCGGCTGGCGCTGGCCCTTTCGACGGCCAGAAGTGGGGGGCGACGCCCCGACACTGCCATATGCCGGAGACGCTGAAGCCATGCTCGTGGTGCGCGACAACGACCGGCACCCCAACGACATCGAGCGCCATTACCAGGTGGCGATCCGCGCGGCACGGCGCGAGATCGTCATCGCCAACGCGTACTTCTTCCCCGGATGGCGGCTGCTCAGCCAGATGCGCAGGGCCGCGCGCCGCGGCGTAGACGTGACGCTCATCGTGCAAGGCAAGCCTGATATGCAGATCGTGTCAGTGGGGGCGCGGCTGCTGTACCCCGACCTCCTGGCCGACGGCGTGAAGATCTACGAGTACTGCCGCCGGCCACTGCACGGCAAGGTGGCGCTGGTGGACGACGAATGGTCGACCGTCGGTTCGAGCAACCTCGACCCGCTCAGCCTGTCGTTGAATCTCGAGGCTAACGTGATCATTCGCCACCGCGGGTTCAACACCGAGCTTCGCGTGCACATGCAGCGGCTCATCGAGCAGCACTGCATCCGCGTCGAGCCTCAGCGCGAACCGCCGCGCACGGCTTGGCGCATGTTGGTCAGCACCGTCGTGTTCCACTTCCTACGGCATTTCCCGCGGTGGGCCGGCTACCTGCCGACGCACCGGCCGAGGGTGGAGTCGGTCAGTCCGCCGCAAGACGCCTCGGACTCGCGCGGCCGGACGGCGGATTCACCGAGATGAGCCAGGGCGGCGCCTCGCAATCGCAGCGGCGCACCAACGAGGGAGGGCAAGCGGTCAAGGAGCGGCCCGCATGGCGAAAGTGGACCGTGCGCATGCTCACCGTGGCATTTTTTGCCTTGGTGGTTGTGCTGCTCGTGCGCCAGGGTCGCTCCATCGAGTGGTCCACCGTGGCCCAGACTTTGCGCGGCTACCGCCCGGCCACCCTCGCCCTGGCTGCAGCCGTGGCAGCGTGCAGCTATGCCCTCTATGCCGGCTACGAACTTGTCGCGCGCCGCTACAGCGGCCATGGTCTGACGGTGCCGCTCACGGCTGCGGTCGGCGCGATCTCGTATTCGTTCAACCTCAACCTCGGCGTGTGGGTCGGGGGCATCGGCTTTCGCTATCGGCTGTATTCGCAGCTCGGCGTCGACACGCCCACGACGGCGAAGCTGTATGCGTCGACGCTCGTGACCAACTGGACGGGCTACCTGGCGGTGGCCGGAATGGTGTTCGCGCTCTACGGCATGGACCTGCCGCCCCAATGGAAGCTGAGCGACACGGGTCTGCGCTGGGTCGGCGTGCTGCTGGCGGTGGCCGCCGCGGCCTGGCTTCTGGCGTGCTGGCGTGCGCGCCGTCGGCAATGGTCGCTTCGCGGTCATGACATCGAGTTGCCCCCGGGCCGTATGGCTGCCGGGCAGATGGCGCTAGGCGCCACCAACTGGATGCTGATGGCCGGTGTGGTGTACGTGCTGATGCCCCACGTGGCCTCCGCGCCCGGCTACGGTGCCGTGCTGGGCACGCTGCTGTTGGCGGCGATCGCCGGCGTCGCCACGCACATCCCTGCCGGGTTGGGTGTCATCGAGGCGGTGTTCCTCGCCCTGCTTGGACACCGCGTGCCCCACGCGCAGCTCCTGGGCGCCTTGCTCGCCTACCGGGCGATCTACTTCCTGGCGCCACTGGTTTTCACCGGGCTGGGTTACGCAGTGCTGGAGTCGCGCCTCAAACGACAGCGGGCGGCGGCGGGCTGAGACAATCGCGGCGGCTGTCGCGGGCGGCGGCCACCGAGACAGCACCTTGAGCATGAGCTTGCCTTCCGAGAATCAATGGCGTCTGTCGGTCGCGCCGATGATGGACTGGACCGATCGACACTGCCGTTACTTCCATCGCCTGTTGACGCGCCGCACGCGGCTGTACACCGAGATGGTGACGACGGGTGCGCTGCTGCACGGCGACGTGCCTCGTCATCTGGACTTCAACGCCGAGGAGCATCCGGTCGCGCTGCAGTTGGGTGGCAGTGAGCCGCACGATCTGGCACATGCGGCCAAGCTGGCCGAGCGCTGGGGCTATGACGAGGTAAATCTCAACTGCGGGTGCCCGAGCGAGCGGGTGCAGCGCGGGGCCTTCGGCGCCTGTCTGATGACGGAGCCGGGCACCGTGGCTGATGCGGTGAAGGCGATGCGCGACGCAGTCGGCATCCCGGTCACGGTGAAACACCGCATCGGTATCGATCGCGTCGAGGACCATGGCTTCGTGCGCGATTTCATCGGCGCCGTGTCCGAGGCCGGCTGCGATGTGTTCATCGTGCATGCACGCAACGCGTGGCTGAAGGGCCTGAGCCCCAAGGAGAACCGCGAGGTGCCGCCATTGCGCTACGAGACGGTGTACCGCCTCAAGCGCGAATTCCCCGCCCTCACGATCTGCCTGAATGGCGGCGTGACGCGCGAGGAAGACATCGAGGCCCACCTCCAGCACATCGACGGTGTGATGGTGGGACGCGAGGCCTACCACAACCCCTGGGTGATGGCCGGCTGGGATGCACGGTTCTTCGCCAATGACGTGCCGCACCTCGATCGTTCCGAGGTGGAGCAACGCATGGTCGATTACATGGACCGCTGCGCCGCCTCAGGAGAGCCTTGGGGGAGGGTGGCGCGCCACATGCTGGGCCTTTTCAACGGGGTCCCCGGGGCCCGGCGCTGGCGGCAGGTCTGGTCGGATCATCGCCTCAAGCAACTGCCGCCGCGCGAGGTGGCGGCACGTGCGGCCGATGCGCGCCATCGAGCAGAGGCCCCCTCCGAAGCCGCGACCCCGTAGCCGCCGACGGAAAAACCGTGGCGACTATGGCATCGCTTTGCAAAAGCAGCCGCAAAGCTTGCCGAGTGCGCAAGCGCGCGCGGTGAACTTATTGCACGGCTCAGACCGTTTCGGCCCACTGACGCCCGCAGACATGCGGCGACAGTGTTAGGTTGGCGGCGCGCCGTCGTGTGGCATGGGCCGTGCTCTGCCGGCGGGGTAGTGGAAAGCGCTTCCAGGCGTTGCCGTATGGCGCGCGCAAGCGCAAAGCCTTTGGGGGAATCGGGGGCCAGCCGATCCGATGTGCCGTTCGTCCTGCATGTTGCTGTCCGCGGCAGGGCATCACCGACGAGACTTTTTCGATGATCGACTATGAGGACTCCGCGCTCCTGGCTCAGGCCGAGGAGCTTTCGGCGTTGCTGAACGCGATGACCGCGCTGCGAAAGGGCGATGCCAGCGTGTCTTTGCCGGCGAACTGGACGGGCCTGCTCGGCAAGGTGGCCGACGCCTTCAACGACGTGGTCGAACTGAACGCCGGCATGGCGGCGGAGCTGGCAAGGCTGCGCCGGGAGGTCGGCAAGGAAGGCAAGCTCAAGCAGCGCGCCTCGCTGCCCGATGCGCGCGGCTTCTGGGGAGAGCAGGTCAACTGCATCAATGCCCTGATCGATGACCTGGTGCACCCCACCTCCGAGGTGGCCCGCGTGATCGGCGCGGTGGCGCAGGGCGACCTGTCCAAGTCCATGGCGCTGGAGGTGGAGGGCCGCGAGCTGGAAGGCGAGTTCCTGCGCACCGCCAAGACCATCAACAAGATGGTGGAGCAGCTCGGCAACTTCTCGGCGGAGGTGACGCGCGTGGCCCGCGAGGTGGGCACCGAGGGCAAGCTCGGCGGGCAGGCCAAGGTGAAGGGCGTGGCGGGTACATGGAAGGACCTCACGGATTCCGTGAACTCCATGGCCGGCAACCTGACCGACCAGGTGCGCAACATCGCTGACGTGACGACAGCGGTGGCCAAGGGCGACCTGTCCAAGAAGATCACGGTGGACGTGAAGGGCGAGTTCCTCACCCTCAAGAACACCATCAACACGATGGTGGACCAGCTGAGATCGTTCGCCTCCGAGGTAACGCGCGTGGCCCGCGAGGTGGGCACCGAAGGCGCGCTGGGGGGACAGGCCCGGGTGGAAGGCGTGTCGGGCACCTGGAAGGACCTGACCGACTCGGTGAACTCCATGGCCGGTAACCTGACCTCGCAGGTGCGCAACATCGCCGACGTGACCAAGGCGGTGGCCGCGGGCGACCTCTCCAAGAAGATCACCGTCGATGTGAAGGGCGAGATCCTGGAGCTCAAGGCCACCATCAACACCATGGTGGATCAGCTGCGCTCGTTCGCCGCCGAGGTGACTCGCGTGGCGCGCGAGGTGGGCACCGAGGGCAAGCTCGGCGGTCAGGCCGATGTGCAGGGCGTGGCCGGTACCTGGAAGGATCTCACCGAGTCGGTGAACTTCATGGCGGGCAACCTGACATCGCAGGTGCGCAACATCGCCGAGGTCACAACCGCGGTGGCCGCGGGCGACCTCTCCAAGAAGATCACGGTGGACGTGAAGGGCGAGATTCTGGAGCTGAAGAACACCATCAACACGATGGTGGACCAGCTCCGAAGCTTCGCGGCCGAGGTCACGCGGGTGGCGCGCGAGGTGGGCACCGAGGGCAAGCTGGGCGGCCAGGCCGAAGTGCAGGGCGTGGCCGGCACGTGGAAGGACCTCACCGACTCGGTGAACTCCATGGCCTCGAACCTGACCTCGCAGGTGCGCAACATCGCCGACGTGACCAAGGCGGTGGCGGCCGGGGTTCTTTCCAAGAAGATCACGGTGGACGTGAAGGGCGAGATCCTGGAACTCAAGGCCACCATCAACACCATGGTGGACCAGCTCTCGTCCTTTGCCGCCGAGGTAACGCGCGTGGCGCGCGAGGTGGGCACGGAAGGCCGGCTGGGCGGTCAGGCCGAGGTGGCCGGCGTGTCGGGCACCTGGAAGGACCTCACCGACTCGGTCAACTCCATGGCGGGCAACCTGACCTCTCAGGTGCGCAACATCGCCGACGTGACCAAGGCCGTGGCCGCGGGCGACCTCTCCAAGAAGATCACGGTCGACGTGAAGGGCGAGATCTCTGAGCTGAAGAACACCATCAACACCATGGTGGACCAGCTCCGAAGCTTCGCGGCGGAAGTGACTCGCGTGGCGCGCGAGGTGGGCACCGAAGGCAAGCTGGGCGGCCAGGCCGATGTGCAAGGCGTGGCCGGCACGTGGAAAGACCTCACCGAGTCGGTGAACTTCATGGCGGGCAACCTGACCTCGCAGGTGCGCAACATCGCCGAGGTGACCACTGCGGTGGCGGCGGGTGACCTCTCCAAGAAGATCACGGTGGACGTGAAAGGCGAGATCCTGGAGTTGAAGAACACCATCAACACCATGGTGGACCAGCTCTCTTCCTTTGCCGCCGAGGTGACGCGCGTGGCGCGAGAAGTGGGCACTGAGGGCAAGCTCGGTGGCCAGGCCGACGTGCAGGGCGTGGCCGGCACCTGGAAGGACCTCACCGAGTCGGTGAACTCCATGGCGTCGAACCTGACCTCGCAGGTGCGCAACATTGCCGATGTGACCAAAGCCGTGCAGGCCGGTGACCTCTCCAAGAAGATCACGGTCGACGTGAAAGGCGAGATCCTGGAGCTCAAGGCCACCGTGAACACCATGGTGGACCAGCTCAGAAGCTTCGCGGCCGAAGTCACTCGCGTGGCACGCGAAGTAGGCACCGAAGGCAAGCTGGGCGGTCAGGCCGAAGTGCAGGGCGTGGCGGGCACGTGGAAGGATCTCACCGAGTCGGTGAATTTCATGGCCGGCAACCTGACCTCGCAGGTACGCAACATCGCGGAGGTGACCACCGCCGTGGCGGCCGGTGACCTTTCCAAGAAGATCACCGTGGACGTGAAGGGAGAGATCTCGGAGCTGAAGAACACCATCAACACCATGGTGGACCAGCTCCGAAGCTTCGCGGCGGAAGTGACTCGCGTGGCACGCGAGGTGGGCACGGAAGGCAAGCTCGGCGGCCAGGCCGATGTGCAAGGCGTGGCCGGCACGTGGAAGGACCTGACGGACTCGGTGAACCTGATGGCATCGAACCTCACGTCCCAGGTGCGCAACATCGCGGACGTGACTAAGGCCGTGCAGGCGGGTGACCTCTCGAAGAAGATCACCGTCGACGTGAAGGGAGAGATTTTGGAGCTCAAGGCCACCATCAACACCATGGTGGACCAGCTCTCGTCCTTCGCGGCCGAGGTAACTCGCGTGGCGCGCGAGGTGGGAACCGAGGGCCGGCTGGGTGGGCAGGCGCAGGTGCGCGGCGTGTCGGGCACCTGGAAGGATCTGACCGACAACGTGAACTTCATGGCCGGCAACCTGACCTCTCAGGTGCGCGGCATTGCGAAGGTCGTCACGGCCGTGGCCGACGGCGACCTCAAGCAAAAGCTCACGGTGGAAGCCAAGGGCGAGATTGCCGCCCTGGCCGAAACCATCAACAGCATGACCGACACCCTGGCCACTTTCGCCGACCAGGTAACCACCGTGGCGCGCGAGGTGGGCGTGGAAGGCAAGCTCGGCGGCCAGGCCAAGGTGCCGGGCGCGAGCGGCACCTGGAAGGGCCTCACGGAGAACGTGAACCAGCTGGCTGCCAACCTCACCACACAGGTGCGCGCCATCGCCGAGGTGGCCACCGCGGTGACGCAGGGCGACCTGACGCGATCCATCACGGTGAAGGCGCAGGGCGAGGTGGCCGCGCTCAAGGACACCATCAACGAGATGATCCGCAACCTGCGCGACACGACGCAGAAGAACACCGAGCAGGACTGGCTCAAGACCAACCTCGCCAAGTTCTCGCGCATGCTGCAGGGCCAACGCGATCTGGTGACCGTGGGGCAGCTGATCCTGTCGGAGCTGGCGCCGGTCGTGGGCGCGCAGCAGGCCGAGTTCTACGTACTCGCCAGCGGCGAGGTCGCGCCCCGGCTGCGTCTCTTCGCCAGCTATGCCTCGGGCGGCCAGCAGTGGCACGGCAAGGAGATCCAGCTCGGCCAGGGCCTGGTGGGGCAGTGCGCGCTGGAGAAGCAGAAGATCCTGCTCACCAACGTGCCCGGCAGCGCCTTCCGCGTGGCCACGGGCCTGTCGGAAACGACTGCGCTCGACGTGCTGGTGCTGCCCGTCATCTTCGAGGGCCAGGTGCGCGGCGTGCTGGAGCTGGCCTCGCTGGAGAGTTTCAACCCCAGCCACCAGGCCTTCCTGGACCTGCTTACCGAATCGATCGGCATCGTGATCAACACGATCGAAGCCAACATGCGTACCGAGGATCTGCTGATGCAATCGCAGTCCCTCGCACAGGAGTTGCAAAGCCGGCAGGAGGAGCTTCAGCAGACCAACGAGGAACTGCAGGAAAAGGCGCGCCTGCTGGCCCACCAGAACCAGGAGGTGGAGCGCAAGAACCGCGAGGTGGAGCAGGCCCGCCAGGCGCTGGAGGAGAAGGCCGAGCAGCTGGCTCTCACCTCCAAGTACAAGTCGGAGTTCTTGGCGAACATGTCGCACGAACTGCGCACGCCGCTCAACTCGCTGCTCATCCTGTCGGATCAGCTGTGCAAGAACGCCGAGGGCAATCTGCTGCCCCGCCAGGTGGAGTTCGCCAAGACCATCCATCTGTCGGGCAACGACCTGCTGATGCTCATCAACGACATCCTGGATCTGTCGAAGATCGAGTCCGGCACGGTTCAGGTCGACGTGTCCGAACTGCGCCTGGACGACCTGCAGCGCTCGGTGGACCGCAGCTTCCGCCACGTGGCCGAGAACAAGCACGTGGACTTCGGCATCAACCTGCTGCAGCCGCTGCCCAAGACCATCGTCACCGATGTGAAACGGCTGCAGCAGATCATCAAGAACCTGCTGTCCAACGCCTTCAAGTTCACGCACCATGGGCAGGTCACGCTCACCATCGCGCAGGCCGCCAGCGGCTGGTGGCGCGACAACGATGAGCTCAACCGCGCACCGATGGTGCTGGCCTTCTCGGTGGTCGATACCGGCATCGGCATCTCGCCTGACAAGCAGCAGATCATTTTCGAAGCGTTCCAGCAGGCCGATGGATCCACCTCGCGCAAGTACGGCGGTACAGGTCTGGGCCTGGCCATCAGCCGGGAGCTTTCACGCCTCTTGGGCGGCGAAATTCGGCTGGTGAGCGCACCCAACGAGGGCAGCACCTTCACGCTGTACCTGCCACAGGTCTACAGCCCCGTTCGTCTTGGCCGACACGCGCGCAATGCGCAAGACGCGGCGGACACGGCAGAAGCCAAGCCCGCCATCGAGCTCAAGGCCGCCGCGAGCAGCGAGGCCGGGCACGAGGCATTTAGGCCCGTGCCCGCCTGGCAGCCCAGCGACAAAGCACCACTGGACAGCGGCCTGCATGAGTTGGAGGCGATGCCCTTCAGCCGCAACCCCGCCGAGGACGACCGCAACGTGATCGTGCCGGGCGACAAGGTGCTGCTCATCGTGGAGAACGACCTCGGCTTCGCCCGCGTGCTGCTCGATGGTGCGCGTGCCACCGGCTTCAAGGGGCTGGTGAGCACCACGGGCGGCGAGGCGCTGGCGATGACCCGCGAGTACCAGCCGTCGGTGATCACGCTGGATATCTTCTTGCCCGACATGGAAGGCTGGCGGATCCTTGATCGCCTCAAGGGCGACCTGGCTACGCGCCACATCCCGATCTGCGTGGTCTCCACCGACGATTCTCGCCAGAGGGCGCTCAACTCCGGCGCGATCGGCTTCCTGACCAAGCCGCTGCAGTCGATGGACCTGGTTCACGAGGCGCTGGCGCACCTGCACCAGTTCGCCGACCAGCTGGCCAAGCGGCTGCTGGTGCTCATGGCCGACTCGCCTCTGCGCGAGCAGTACCTGAGCTCCCTTGACGCCGACACGCAGATGGCGCTGGCCGATACGGCACCCGAGGCGCGGCGCATGCTGACCGAGGGGGGCATCGACTGCGTGGTGACCGACGGCACGGTGCCCGGCTTCGGCCCCGAGGACGTGATCGAAACGCAGGAGGGGCGCCCGCTGTTCCGCCAACTGCCCATCGTGCTGTATTGCGACGAAGGGTCGGCCGCGGGCGTGCAATGGAAGCGCGGCCACAGTGCCTTCGCTTTGCGCGAGGTTCACACGCTGGAGCACCTGCTCGACGCCACCGCCTTCTTCTTGCACCGCGGCACGGCCACCATGTCAGAACGTGAGCGGCAATCGGTTCAGTCGCTGTACGAGTCGCAGCGCGTGCTCGAGGGCAGGAAGGCGCTGATCGTTGATGACGACATGCGCAACATCTTCGCTCTGGCCACGGTGCTCGACGACCAGGGCATGGTGATCGCGTCGGCAGACAACGGCCGCCATGCCATCCGCCTCGTGGAGGCTGACCCCACCATCGACATCGTGCTGATGGACATCATGATGCCGGAGATGGACGGCATCGCCACGATGAAGGAGATCCGCAAATTGCCGCGCGGCCGCAACCTGCCCATCGTGGCGGTCACGGCCAAAGCGATGAAGGGCGACCGCGAGAAGTGCATCGAGGCGGGCGCCTGGGACTACCTGTCCAAGCCCGTCGATACGGCCAGCCTGTTGGCCGTGCTGAGGAGCTGGCTGTGCCGTTGAGCGCGCTTGCCCACCTGGCGGCCGAGGCTGGAGTGCCGCCGGGGCCGGATGAGGACGACCGGTCCAGCATCCTCATCGTCGACGACCTGCCCGAGAAGCTGCTCGTCTTTGGCACCGTGCTGGAAGACCTGGGCCAGCATCTGGTGTTCGTCAATTCCGGCAGCGAGGCGCTGCGCGAGGTGCTGCACCGCGAGTTCGCGGTGATCCTGCTCGACGTCAACATGCCGGACATCGACGGCTTCGAAACCGCCTCGCTCATTCGCCGCTACAAGCGCTCGGCCCACACGCCCATCATCTTCATCACTGCCTACGCCGACGAAATGCAGACCGCGCGCGGCTATTCGCTGGGTGCCGTGGACTACATCCTCTCGCCCGTTGTGCCCGAGATGCTGCGCAGCAAGGTGAAGGTCTTTGTCGACCTCCATCAGATGCAGCGCCGCGTGCGCCGACAGGCCGACGAGCGGGTCGCTCTGGCCGCAGCCGAATCGGCGCGCCGCCTGGCCGAAAGCAATGACCGCCGCTCGGCCTTCCTCGCGCACGCCAGCCGCGTGCTGAGCGGCTCACTCGATGTCGCGGTGGGCGCTCGCGAGCTGCTCTCGCTCGTGGTGCCGCGGGTCGCCCCGCTGGCGGTGCTGCAGTTGGTGGACGAAGGTGCCTCGCCGCAGGCCCTGGTGGCTTCGCAGCGCGGCGATCAGCCGCCGACAACGGCGGAGGTTGACGCGGCCGGCATCCCGGCGCCGCTGCACGCCGCGTGCTGCGAGGCCATGCAGAAGCAGGAGCGCGCCACGGTGCCTGCCGCTTCGCTGCGCCGGATCAGCGGCGAAGGGCTCGCGCTGGAGGGGCCGCTGGCGCTCAAATCGGCGGTGGCGGTGCCGCTGATGATCGGCGAGCGCGTGCTCGGGGTGCTGCTGGTCGGCTCGCATCAGTCGGAGCCCGGCACCGGTGCGCAAGACTGGGCGGCGCTGGAGGAGCTGGCGAGCCGCGCGGCCATCGCGTTCGAGAACGCACATCTGTATCGCAGCCTGCGGGCCGAGATCGTGGAGCGCCGCGCCGCCGAGGCCGAGTTGCAGGAAGCCAACCAGCGCAAGGACGAGTTCCTCGCCATGCTCTCGCACGAGTTGCGCAACCCGCTGGCCCCTATCCGCAATGCCCTGGAGCTCATTCGCCGCATCGCGCCACCTGACCCCAAGTTCACATGGGCGGGCGAGGTCATGGATCGGCAGGTGCATCACCTGACGCGGCTGGTGGAAGAGTTGCTCGACGTGGCGCGCATCAGCCAGGGCAAGATCCAGCTGAACAAGGAGCCGGTGGACCTGGCCGCGGTGATTGCGCAGAGTGTGGAGACAGCGCAGCCCTTCATCGATGCGCGCGGCCACGCGCTCACGGTGAAGGTGCCCGACACCCCTGTGTGGCTGCAGGGCGATTTCGCGCGGCTGGCACAGGTGGTGTCCAACCTGCTGCACAACGCGGCCAAGTACAGCGATGACGGCGGTCGCATCCAGCTCGAACTGTCGGTGCATGACGGCGAGGCGCTCATCGTCGTGCGCGACAACGGCATCGGCATGGACGCGGAGCTGCTGCCGCGCATCTTCGATCTCTTTGCGCAGGGCGCTCGCTCGCTCGATCGCATGCAAGGCGGCCTGGGGGTGGGGCTCACGCTGGCCCGGCGGCTGGTGGAGTTGCATGGCGGTCGGGTGGAAGCCTTCAGCGAAGGCTCGCGCAAGGGCGCGGAATTCCACGTGACCATTCCGTGCGTGAGCGTGGTTCCGCGTGACGATGACACCACCGAAGAAGTGCGGGCGGCCGATACCCGGGGCCGGCGCGTCCTGATCGTCGACGACAACCAGGATGCCGCCGAGAGCGTTGCGCAGTACCTGCAGCTCGAAGGCCACGAGGTCAAGGCGGTGGGCGACGGCCTCCAGGCGCTGGCCTGCGCGCCGGTGTTCGCCCCTCACATCGTGGTGCTCGACATCGGTTTGCCCATCATGGACGGTTACGAGGTCGCCCGGCGCATGCGCCGACTGCCAGCCACCCAGCATGCGCTGCTCGTGGCGATGACGGGCTACGGCCAGAAAGAAGACCTGCAGCGGGCGGAGGAGGCCGGCTTCGACAAGCACTTCGTGAAGCCGACCGATCCGCGCGCGCTCGTGCAGCTCATTGCCGAATGGTCCGCCACCGAACCCGCCGACGCTGCACGAACCATCGCGGACCTCGGTCGCTGAGTGCGTCTTCGGATCAGGGCGGCATGGCGCTGGCGCCGATAACCGACGAGCGCCGGCCCTGCCACGTGGCCAGCACCACGCCGGCCAGCGCCAGCCCGTACGCCGCGGCCTGCACGGCGGTGAACGCCTCGCCCAGCACCAGCACGCCCACCGCGCCGGCGCTCAGTGGCAGCATGACGGTGAACACCCCCGCCGAGGAGGCCGGCACGTGCTTCAGGCCGGTCATCCACAGCCAGACGCCCACCATGCTGGCGGCCAGCGAATAGAACAGCAGCAGTCCCCACGAAGAGGTCGGCACCTCACTGAACTCGTAGCCCATGGCCTGCCATGCGCCCAGCGGGGTGACCAGTGCCAGCCCCCACAGGTTGACCAGCGCGCTGATCCGCTTGGGCGACACCCGGCCAGCGAGGCGCTTGCCGATCACCACGTAGCTCGCCTCGCAGACCACGGCGCCCACCAGCAACAAGGGGCCCACCAAGGAAGCGGCCTTGCCGCTTTCGCCATGCCGCGCGAACGACACGAGCGCGATGCCGGCCACGGCGCATGCGATGGCCAGCCCCACCTGGGCTGTGATGCGCTCGCGCAGGAAGATCCACGAGAGCAGTGCGACTGCAGCGGGAATCGCCGCCATGATGACGCCGGCCGCCAACGCGGAACTCATCGCCACGCCGAACAGCATGAAGATCGAAAAGAGGAAGTTGCCGAGGAAGGACTCGAGGAACAGCAGGCGGCGATCGTGAGCCTCCAGCGGAGCATCGTGCGGCTCGCGGCGAGCCCAGGACGCCATCGCCACCGCCGCGATGCCGAAACGCAGCCAGGCGAGCAGGAACACCGGGAACACGGCCACCAGCAGCTTCGACAGGCCCACGTAGCTGCCCACCAGCGCCATGGAGCTGGCCAGGCACAAATAGGCCAGCCACGGCCGGTGCGGCCCGCTCACGGCGCCGCTCAATCGCGATCGCCTTGTCGCCGCGGCCCCGGCAGGAACCACGTGAAGGCGCGCCACATCTGCGCAGCTTGCGCCATGACTTGCCGCTGGGCCTGCCCCGCGAGGCGCTCGAACTCATCGCGCTCCAACTCGCCCTCGAACGACTCCTGCGTGAGGCGGCCGTCTTCCAGGCGGGTCTGTCGCGACTTCACGACCGTCTTGCTGCCTTCGACCGACACCTGGGTGACGGAATAGCGAAAGCTGAAGAATGGGGTTCCGATGCGAACCGGCTCGGCCCGCTGCACAGGCCGCGACGATGGTTCGGCCGGTACCTGGGGGTGTTTCATGGCGGGAAGCTTGCTCATGGGTTCCGTACCTCCTAAAAGTGCAGGGTAGCGGTAAGGTGCGAAGCGTTGCGCCGAACACGCGTAATACACCGACCAAGCTCAGGACTACGCCATGGCAGAACACATGGTCGGTGCGAAGACAGGGTTACGTGGAGGCGCGCACCATGGTGACCCACCGCGTCCGTGGCTAGTGTCGTGAGTTGGAAATACGTGGCATTTCGACGGGCCGAAACGGGGATGA
>CBFHAS010000022.1:0-44696 GCA_965653625.1 uncultured Burkholderiaceae bacterium
ATCAGGCGTGCCGCCGCGCCCACGTAGAGACCGCGTTCGTCGAGCGACTTCGCCACGACAGTGCCCGCACCGACGATGCAGGCCGGCGCGATGGACACGCCTAGGTTGATGATGCACCGCGATCCGACGTACACGTTGTGCGCGATCGCGACGGCACCGTCGATGCGATAGCGTCCGGGCCCATCGGCCGCGTGAACGTAGCTGTGGGTCCACACCTGCGAGCCGCTGCCGGCGACGATGCTGTACTCGCCAAGCGACACGCTGCGTGTGCAGTCGATATGATGATCCGAAGTGATCTTGGATCCGCGGCCCAGCCGCAGCGTGGCGCCCCAGTGCACCACCGAGGGCGACGCACCACGGGTCACGCGGTTGCGGTTGCCGAGCGCGGCATCCTCGTCCAGACGCAGTGAGAGCGGCCCGTTAACGAGATTGGAGCGGCCGATCGCAGCGCCGTCGGCGCAGACGACGCGGCGCAGCCGCAGCAGGTTGAAGTGTCCGATGCGCACGCCGGTGCCCAGTGCGATGCGCCGCGCGATCAGCACGCTAAAGCCGATCCGCACGCCGGGTCCGATGCGGTAGCCCAGCCGCCGCAGCAGCGGCGCCACCACCGGCGTGGGAAACAGCAGAAGCAGCAGCGCGACGATGAGCGGCGCCATCGACTACATCCCGCGCGGCTGCATGGCGTGCGCCAGGACGTCGAGGAACGCTGCTTGCAGCTTGCGGATCGTGTCGCCGGTGAGCAGATCCGGGCGCTGTACCGGATCGAAAAATCGAGTGCCGTAGCTGGTCTCGTGCAGCCATTGCAGCGTGGCCTCGCCTTCGTCGCGGGTGGCGCGGCGCGCGCGACCGGCGAGTACCTCCTGCAGCACGGCGGCCACCTGCTCGGGCGCACCGAGGCGCGTGACGCCTGCCAGAGAAGTCATCTGGTGATCCCCGAGAACCGCCACCGGCTTGCCGCTGAAGATGCTCTCGAGGATCACCGTGCCGGTGACCGACAGCACCAGCGGCGCGTCGGGGAACACTGCGGACATCGGATATGCGTGCTCGAGCGGAACGATGTTGTCGTGGCGCCGCGCCGCTTCAAGCAGGGCCGGCATCATCTCGTACTTCGACTTCGGATTGGGCTTGACCACCAGCCGCGCGCCCATTGGCGCGAGCGCCGCTGCCGCGCGGGCCATCGTCTCGCACTGGTTGTTCCACGGCTGGCCGAAGACATCAAGATTGCTTTCCGGTTGCAGCTGCAGCGGGTACAGCACCCAGGCGCGATCGGCTCGAGGGTTGAAGCCGCTGCGCTGCCTAGCCATCGCGTCCCAGGCCGCCTTCGTGCGGTCGCGCGTGCGGTTCAGCCGGATGTGGCGCAGCGGCGACGGTGTCAGGAAGCGCTCACCCAGGAGCCATGCGCGGGTAAGCCGCAGGCGTTCGCTCCATCGGCCGACGCGCGCGTTCCAGGCCCCGGACGGCGCTTCCATGTAGGCAGGCCGTACGTCGCGCTTGACGATGCGGTCCAGCAACTCGCGGTTCGCCTGCGGCGACAGGGGCTCGTGACACCCGCCGATCGGCTCGAAGGTGTCGTAGCGGAAGAACACGATGCGTCCGGCGGGGTAGCGCGTCTCGAGCGGCGCCACGTACGGCGTGCCGCGCGCCTTGCAGACGTGGATCGCCATCAACTCGTGGAAGTTGGTTGATTCGCCGAACACGACCTCGGGAGCCAGGCGGTCCAGCAGGGCGCCCACGTGCTTCCAGTAGTGCGGATAGTGCGACGGCTTGACGCCGAAGTTCAGCACCGCACGATCGGTGCGCGCGATCTGGGCGAGCGCCGGATCCAACGGACCGTCCGACAGGTCTGCCGCCGCGGGATAGGGAACGAGATGGACGTTGGCCGCCTTCGGCGCATACAGGTGGTTCTGCACAAGCCAGTGGACCTCGTGTCCGTGCGCAGCGAGCACGTGGGCCGCCTTCTCCCAGATCACGGTGGAGGTTCGGTTCTCGATAAACAGGATTCGCATCGGTGTACTGCGTTCAGGTGGCGACCAGGGCGGTGCTTCGAGCGAGCGGGGCAGGCCGACGACGGCGCCGCCCGGCCACTCGCAGGCCGCGGTAGGCGACGAAGATGCACAGCACCTGCAGCAGCCCCAAGCCGTTGAAGAAGTAGTTCTCGATCGCGCCCAGCATCACGACGTGCGAGACGATGGCGGCCCCTAGCGAAAGTGTTCGGGGCCGCATTTGCTGTACGAAGGCCACCAGCATGATCACCAGGCACCAAGCGAGCAAGGCGCCCGCGAGGCCGAAGTCGAGGATCAGACTGCCCCAGATCGTCTGGTACACCCCGGCTCGCGGGTTGGTACGCTCGATGCCCTCGAAGGCTGCCGCCTGCGAGCACAGCCGGGTGGCGCACACCTGGTACACCACGTGATGCGCCTCGCCGGTCTGCAGTTCGTGCAGGCGGTCGACCAGGTGGGCCAGCTCGGCCACCGAGTGGGACAGGTAATGCGACAGGAACACGGCCGGCAGTATCGGCGGCGCGGCCTCGGCCAGCGATTCAACCACCGCGCGGTCGAGCTGCAGCACCTCGGCGGACTTGGTGAACTCGAACAGCACCAGCCAGTCGAAGGCGCCGGCCACGGAGTCCGCGGTGCGGTTCACCGTGGAATAGCTGAACAGTCCGACGAAGCCGATGAGCAGTGTGCCCATCACCGCGACGTGCCGGGCGCGCACGCGCACCGGCGCCAGCAGCGCGTGGAATAGCAGCACGAAAGCGGGTGCGTTGCGCGTGCCGATGAACACCAGGTCGACAAGCGACACGAGGATCACGATCATCAGGATGCGTCGGTAGACGTGCCGAGGCATCACGGCGAACGCGCTCAGGATCGCGAGCGGGTAGAAGAAGATGTTGATGTAGCTGGCGGCGCCCGAATCCATCAGCTGCTCGTCGGCCAACGTGCGCGTGGCCTGCAGGCCCTCGACGAGCCAGGTGGTCACGTAGGGCATGCGGCTGAAGAGCTTGACGCTGCCCGCCAGCAGCAGCAGAACGAACAGCGGCTGCCACGGCACGCCGGCAAAGGCGCGGCACTGGTTGGCGCTGCGGCGCAGCACCCACAACGACAGCTGCGCCATGCCGTGCACCGCAGCCCAGGCCGCGAAATCGGCCGGGCCCGCGAGCGTGAGCACGCTCAAATGGTGGAGCTGAACCGCCGCGAGCACCAGCTCGAACCAGGCGAGCCGCATAAGGAATGCGCGAGGCGCGACGGGTGTGCGGTCCATCATGATGCTGTCGCTACGCCGGACACGGCCGGCTGCGGGGCAAGCACCTCGATCCTGCCGCCGGGTTCCATCTGGATTACCTTGTCGCAGTAGCGCAGCAGCTCGGCGCGGTGCGTGACCACGATCACCAGCTGGGCATTCTGGTGCGCGCGGACGGCCTCGATGATCGCCTGTTCGGCGTCCTTGTCCAGCGCGCTGGTGGCCTCGTCCAGGACGAGGATGTCGGCCTCGCGGTTCAGCGCGCGGGTCAGCGCCAGCCGTTGCCGCTGGCCGCCGCTCAGGTTGCGTCCGCCCTCGACGACCCTGCTCTGCAGCGAGAGCTGGCGCGACGCCATCAGGCTGCCGAAGCCCGAGATGCGCAGCGCCTCGGCAAGCCGCGGCGGCGTCTCGGTCGGCCGCTCATCCCGCGACAGGACGATGTTGTGCCAGACGGTCGCATCCATCATCACGGGGTTCTGAGGCACGTACGATACGCGCGGTGACACCGTGGCACCCGTGGCTTCGTCGCGCACGCACACCTGCCCGTCCGTCAGCTCGCGCAGGCCGATAAGGCAGTCGAGCAGTGTGGACTTGCCCACGCCGCTTGGTCCGACCAGCCCCACCACTTCGCCCGAGCGCAGCGTGAGCGTGGCGCCGGCGAAGATGTCGGGGCTGTCCGGCGCATGGTGGTACGCCGCGTCGCTCAGCTCCACGCGGATTCCGCGGATCGATGCCGGCGCCTGCGAAACGGGTGCTTCGTCCGACGACGGCGTGGCGCGCTGCTCCGCCTGCAGCTCGTCCATCAGGGCTAGAAAGGCCGTGAGCGACGGCCTGTAGAAGCGCAGCGCCTGAAGCTGCGCCAGCACTTTGGCCACAGACGGCAGCGCGCGAAACGCCGCAAGGCCGGCGACGGTGAGGAACATAAGAATCGCGGTGGGAGAGGTGCCCCGCGCGAGCTGGTAGGCGCAGATCACCAGCAGCAGCGCGATTCCGGTGGTCTCGAAGTAGACGCGCGGAAAGTTCTGCAGGAAGTTGATGCGCGTCAGCACCCGCGCGTAGACGCCGTTCGTCTCGTCGATCGCCGCCTGCAGTTGCTGCTCGAGCTGGTAGACCTTGACCTCGCGAATGCCAGCGGCCATCTCTTGGGCCAGCCGCACCCGGTTGTCCTCCATGTCGAGGCGCGTCTGGCCGAGGTGGCCGAGCCGCTTACGGTTGAGACGCACGATCGGCAGCGCCACCGCCGTGGTACTCAGCATGAGACCGAGCGCCGCCCAGGGTTGCAGGCTGAACAGCACCAGCAGCGAGCCGAGCACCAGCGCCACCTCGCTCGCCAGGATGGAAATCGGCAGTAGCACGCCGTGCGTGATGTTGGCCAGCTCAGTGGTCGATGTGCGCACCAGCGTCGACGAGGCCACCTCGGTCACCCGCTCGAAGCGCGCTGAGAGGAAGCGAGCAAACAGCAGGCTCGACAGGCGCTTCTGGGCGTTGAACGTGATGCGCGACTGGACGAACATGATGAGACTGAGGAACGCGCCGCGCGCCAAGAACACGGCCGCGATGACCACGAGCAGCACCACCTTCTGCAGGTCATGGTTGGCGATGCCCACCGTCGCGAGCCCGCGGCTAACGACGCCCGGGACGTCGCCCCCCACGATTAGGCCGATGGCCGGGATGACGGCCGATACGCTGGTCGCCTCCAGCACCGTCACGATGACGGAGGTGAGCAGGAGAGCCAGCAGCGAGCGGCGCTCGACGACTCGCAGCACATCGCGAAGGTACGCGCTCATGGTTGAGTCGTGCCGCTCACGCCGCGGCGTCGAGATAAAACTTTCGCCGCACCAGCGCCTTGCGCTGCGCGCGCTCATCGCGGACGATGCGCTTGATCGAGGCGGCATCGAGCGAAGTGACGATCTCCCGCAGATGGGGCAAGCTGTCGGCGAAGCGCACCGACTGCAGCTCGCCGCACAAGAAGCGCACCGACTCTCGGCTTTCTTGCAGGATGTTCTCGTCGTGCAGAGCGTCGAGATAAGCCGGCACGATGACGATGCCGGGACCCAGCAACGCCTCGTATAGCGAGATCGAGTTATAGACTACCGTGAAGCCGGCGTGCCATGCGAGTTCCTCCACCGAACCGTCGCATACCCATTGCACGTGGCGGGCCAGGCGATCGAGCTGTCGCTTCGACGGCGCGGCGGCGCGATAGTGCTTGAACTTGACAATCGCCCGGATCACGCCTTTTTCTCCCATCTCGGCCAGCGCGATCAGAGTGGCGGTGAAGCAGATGGGCGCGAGGTAGTCCGTGCCCGGAAAGGCGAGCAGCAGCACGCTGTGCGCGAAAGTGCCATCGTCCACGGCCGCCATGCGCTGCTCGAAGGCGCCGTCGTCTTCCATGCTGGCTAGGCGGGGCATGGTCATAGGCTGCGGGCCACCCGGGTTCACCGTGTAGTCGTGCAGGATGTCAGTGGCCGGCGGGCCGTACGTGTACAGGTTGCTGAACAAGATGCGATCCTTCGGCGCGATGCTTTGGTACAGCGCGCCGGTAAGGTTCTTCACGTAGCTGATCGCGTAGTTCTCATGGAAGACCGCTTCGATGCGCGTGTCGACTGAATAGAACGCGGTGTCGGCGAAGATCGCGACTTCGAAGTAGTCGACGCCGCCGTACAGCAGCCGCACTTTCTTGCCGGTCAAGCAGCGCGCCAGCATGCGGATGGAGAGAGGGAACGCAGCGCGCAGCTGGTCGCGGTACGACAGGCAGATCACCTGCTCGAGCCAGCCGTCGGGTACGCGCATGCGGAAAAACCTGCGCAGCCATTCGCCGCCGACCCTGACCAGTACGGTGCCGGCGCCGAGGCTCGGGATATCGCGCTTGAAGGCGCCGCGCGAGAAGACGACGGTCCACTCCTGTCCGGGTGAACCCTTCTTGAAAGCAAAGCACGAGGCGATGTACGTGGCGGCCAGAAGATCGATCAGCATGCGAGTGTCCGGTGTGGCGATGCGTAGGCGGTGGCGGGCTGGCGGCGGCGGTGCCGCGCGGTGCGCGGAGTCTGCGCTCAGTTCAGCAGATCCCAAGTGAGCGGCGTGCCGGCGACCGCGTCGCGGTTGATGCGCTTGTCGAGCATCATCTCGAAGAACTTCGGTGGCATGCCGAATCCGGGACGCACGATGCGCAGGTTGTCGCGGGTCAGCAGGTCACCGGCGCGCATGTCGCGGGCGATGTAGAGGCTGCGCCGGAAGGCCTTCGATTTCTCCTCTGCCTTAGTACCGCCGTAGGTGATCCGGCCGAGGCTCTGCCAGGCCCGCTCGGTCTCGACGCGCAGCAGCGCGAATTCGGACGGCTCCAACGAGAACGAGGAGTCCACGCCACCGTCCGCGCGGCGCAACGTGAAATGCTTTTCGATGATCGACGCGCCGAGCGCCACCGAAGCCACCGCCACGCCGCAGCCCATCGTGTGGTCCGACAGCCCCACCTCGCAGCCGAATGTCTGCCGCAGATGGGGAATGGTCCTGATATTCGTGTTCTCCGGCGTGGCGGGATAGGTGCTGGTGCACTTCAGCAGCGTGATGTCGTGACACCCGCCGGCGCGCGCGGTCGCAACCGCCTCGTCGATCTCGCCCATCGTGGCCATGCCCGTCGAGATGATCATCGGCTTGCCGGTGGAGGCTACCTTGCGGATCAACGGCAGGTCAGTGCATTCGAACGAGGCGATCTTGTACGCCGGCACGCCGAGCGATTCGAGGAAATCGACCGCCGTCTCGTCGAACGGGGAGCTGAAGCAGTGCAGTCCGTGTGCGGCGGCTCGCTGCATGATCGGTGCGTGCCATTCCCAGGGGGTGTACGCCTCTTTGTACAGATCGAACAGCTGTCGGCCGGCCCACAGGCTGCTGCTGTCCTCGATAACGAACCCGGGCGTTCGCACATCGAGCGTCATCGTCTCGGCGGTGTAGGTCTGCAGCTTCACCGCGTCCGCCCCGGTCTTCGCCGCAGCGTCGACGATCTCGAGCGCGCGCTCGAGCGACCGGTTGTGATTGCCCGACATCTCGGCGATGAGGTAGGGCCGCTGCTGCGACCCGATTTCGCGTTGACCGATCTTCATGTTGTCTTCACCTGATCATTCGTTTTCATCGCAGCCACTACGCGCGGGCTTGCGCCACAAGCCGTCCTGTAGGGAATAGCCGCAAGACTGGAACATCCGCTGCGAT
Organism: uncultured Burkholderiaceae bacterium; assembly: GCA_965653625.1. Lineage (GTDB taxonomy): Bacteria > Pseudomonadota > Gammaproteobacteria > Burkholderiales > Burkholderiaceae_C > Albitalea. The sequence goes on from CBFHAS010000022.1 coordinate 7,441, forward strand.
GCGTGGTTGGTCGGTAGTACCGTGGCGATGAAGTACACGTCTTGCGTCTGCTGGCGCCGGACCTCGCGTTCCCCCGCCAGCAGCAAGCATCGTCCCAGGCCCAGCCCGTGCAACGCGGGGTCGAGATACAGCGAAATGGCTCTGCGCCCTTGGTCGTCGGCGTCGAAGCGGATCACCCCGACATCAATTTGCCCGACGCGGCCGACCAACAGACAGCGCCGCGCGTCGCGCAGCGTGTTGCGTAGCCACTGGAGATGGCCTTCCCACGGGATCTGCGCCGCATCGACCGAGACCGCGCGGGTGGCCACATCGTTGCGCCAGCGATGTATGGTCAGCGCGTCGTTCTCGGTCGCTACGCGCACGGTTAGCTGGGAGGCAGCCATCGCGAGAGCGACCCGCCGCGAGCCGAGGCCGTCGACCAGCGCTTGGGAACGCTCGCTGAGGGAGCGCCGGCGCGTGGCGTCACTGAGCAGCGGGTGCAGAGCACGTCCGAGTTCGGCCGCCGTCGGCGGGGTGGTCGCACCGTCGATCGTCGCGACGCCGCCGAGCGCGGCTAGCGCCGGGATGACCACGTGCTGGTTGTCGGCGGCGACGAGCGCGAAGGTCGGCGCGCCGATGCGGCACCTCTCCCATGTCGCTCCGCCGCCGGCCCCGATCTGCAGGTCGTGGCGCGAAAAGAAGGCCGCTAGGTCGGGAAGGTCGACGCTGACCTGCGTATCGCCTGATGGCTCGGCCAGCGCGAGCAGGGCAGGCAGGTTTGGATTGGCGCTCGTCGTGGCGATCTCCACGGCGCCCGCAAAACCGGCGTGCTCGCGGCAGGCCTGCAGTGCCAAGCCGCTGAGGCCGGCCGCGTCCACGCCGCCCATGAAGATGCCGATGCTGTGCACCGTCTGGCGGATCTGAAACGCCTGCGGCTTCGCATAGGCAGCACCGAGCAGCGCGAAGCGCGGACCAACGAGCCGTTTCGCTGTCTGCGGGACACGGTTCTGGTACTTGTCGTCTGGTGCTGCGGCGAGGTTGTGATCGACCAGCAGCTCGCAGGCCAGATCGCGGTCGCCCAGATCATCAATGACAGCGATCTTCGCGGCAAAGGCGCCGGCAAGCTGCTGGTGCCATCGACCGTCGAATGCATAGTGATCGACGACTATCCAGTCGGGCCGCCAGCCGGTCTGCGTGAGCCGGTGCGCCGTTTCCGCGGCATCGTCGGCCCATGCGACGCCGGCCCAGGCGGCATGCGGAACGATGTCGGCCGGCGCCGCAATTGCCCGCGGCGGCGCCAGCGCGATGTGGCCTACCGCGGCCACGCGCGCCAGCGGCTCGGTGTCGACGCCCAGCCGGCGGCTGACTAGGCAGACGTCCGCACCCGCCTCGCGCAGGGCGCAGGCAAGAGCCAAGCACCGCTTGACGTGACCCAAGCCGATGCGGGCGGAGGCGTCGGCCCGCATGGCGACGCGCATCTGGAGGCTGCTCACACTGCGACGAAGTTTTGCCGTACCGGGATGCCGGCGGCCTGAAGAGCTTGCTTCGCGCCTGCCGGGGTTTGCTCAGTGAAGTGAAAGATGCTTGCCGCCGCCACCGCCGACGCGCCGGACTGCTGGATCACGTCGACCATGTGCTGGTAGTTGCCGGCCCCGCCCGACGCGATGACTGGAACGTCCACCGCCGAAGCGACGCGGGCCACCAGATCCAGGTCGTAGCCCTGCATCGTCCCGTCGCGGTCGATGGAGGTCAGCAGGATTTCGCCTGCGCCGCGCCCGGCCATTTCGCGAGCCCAGGCCACCGGGTCGCGGCCGGTGTCGCGCGTGCCGGCATGGCTGAAGCACGCGTAGCGGCCGTCATCGCACCGACGCGCGTCGATGCTGGCGACCACGCACTGCGAGCCGAAGCGCGCGGCGGCCTGATCGACCAGCGGCGGCCTCGTGTAGGCGGCGCTGTTGACGCAGATCTTGTCGGCGCCGGCACGTAGCAGCGAGACGATCTGCGCAAGTTCGGTAATTCCGCCGCCGACCGTCAACGGCACTGCACATTCATCGGAGAAGTCGCCGACCGATTCGTGGTCCGGCGGCTGCTCCTCCTGCGAGGCGATGATATCGACCAGGACGAGCTCGTCGACGTCGCGTGTGTTGTAGACCTTCAGCGCCGGTAGCACCGACCCTACCCGGCGCCAGCTGTTGAAGCCGACACCCTTCACAAGGCCGAAACCTTTCCACAGCAGCGTGGGAATGACTCTGATTTTCAGCACGGCACGAAGTCCAGGAAGTTGCGCAGCACCTGCCGTCCGGCCTTGGAGCTCTTTTCCGGGTGGAACTGCGTGCCGAAGACGTGTGCGCTACGTACGGCGGCCACGACCGGGACGCCGTAGGACGTCGCCGCAATCACATCGGCGGAACGCTCCGCCGCGAAGGCGAAGCTGTGGACGAAATAGAAGTCGGACTGCTGCGGCACATGGGCGAATAGCGGATCACTTTCGGTCAGCGCGATGTCGTTCCAGCCCACATGAGGGATTCGCAGTGTGCATTCGAGGCTGTCAAGCCGGCGCACCGTTCCGGCTACCAGGCCCAGACCGGCGTTCATGCCTCCTTCTTCGCCGGAGCTGGCGAGCATCTGCATGCCCAGGCAGATGCCCAGCAAGGGCTTGCAGTCGTGGTTGACGACCCGTTGAAGCACGTCGACCCAGCCGCCGGCATGCAGGCGCGCCATGCCTTCCGAGAATGCGCCAACGCCGGGAAGGACGACGCGGTTCGCTTCGAACAGCGCGGCCGGGTGCTCTGCGATGAACACGTCAGCGCCGACATCCTCGAACGCTCGGCGCACCGAGCCGAGGTTGCCCATTCCGTAGTTGACGATTCCGACCTTCATGGATTGTCGTAGTTAATCTTCTCGAGATTGCCGTGCTTGTCCTTCACGAGCGCGCCGGCGCCGTCGCGCTTGAAAATCTTCTTGTTCGTGAACTTGTCGCACACCTTGGCGAATTCATCCACCGTCATGTCCAGCGGATCAAGGATGTCGGCCAGCGGCTTGCCGAGGTAAGTCCAGGGGAACTTGCCGTCGCACTTGCGCACGATCTCGAGCGCATCCTGCCGCGAGATGCGGTCACGCCGGACGTGCAGGCAGGCGATGTCTGTGGCGCGTGAAAAGCCGAACTTCAGGAACTTGAAGTAATCGTGGATGCCGGTCTGGTGGTTGTCGAGATTCTCGTAGTTGACCATCGACCCTTCGACCGCGTGGTCCAGCGATGTGAAGCCGTTCGCCTGCGAGATGAGCGCGTTCGACAGTCCGTCCCACGGCAGGTAGTGACCCAGAAACAGGCCGGTCACGCCGACGCGCTTCATTTCCTCGTCGGTCGGGTACTGGTAGGGCAGCAGGTGCCGCGCCTCGATGCCGTAAGTCTCGGACAGGTCGGTCACGCGCAACCCCAGCAAGCCGCCGAATTCCTCGAGCCAGCGGCGGGTCAGGACGTTGTCCTGGGCCGCGGCCGCCGGCCCGCCGTATTCGTTCTGCGAGTTCTCGCCCCAGACAATCAGCGGCACGTTGAACTGCACCGCGGCGCGCACCGGAATCGTGAAGATGCCCACATGCTCGGGCCAGGAGATGTCGCCCACCTCAGTGAGCCCAATGCGGTTCAGCTTGGCCCGCACAAGAGGGTTCGGCGAAAACTCGACGTAGTCCACACCGAGCCGCTTGATGTTCTCGATGTTCTTGCGGCCGATCGCCGAGAGGTCGCACGTCGTTGACGTCACGCACAGCGGGTTGAGGCCCAGCTGCAGCATGCGGATTACCTGGTAGGTGCTGTCCTTGCCGCCGCTGACCGGGACGATGCAGTCCCAGTTGCTGCCGTTGCGCCGGTAGCGGCCCAGCACGCCGAGCAGCTCTTCGCGTCGGCGGCCCCAGTCGACTTCCTTGCGCTGCTCGAAGGCGCGGCAGGCATTGCAGACTCCCCGGTCGTCGATGTGGAGGTCGGGCTTGGTGTGCGGCATCACGCACTTCGCGCAGTACTTGAGCATGGTCAGAGCTTTTTTTCCATCAGGAACCAGGTGATGTCGTCTTGCGGGAACGCCGGATCTCGCCGGTAGGCGAAGCCATAGTCGGCCAGCCGAAGATCCGGGAACAGATCAAGCATCTCGCCGGCGAAGTCGCGCTTGAACAGTCGATCGGTGTGCCCGCGGTACGGAATCGCTGTCGGCGCCGGGTTGTAGTACTCGCAGACCAGTATCCAGCGCGACGATGCTTCGTACAGCTTGCGGTAGGTGAGGCCCAACATCTCCGGATTGATGTGGATCAGCACGCCCTTGATGAGCGCGAGGTCGGCCGCCTCCGCAATGGCGTAGTCGAAGATGGAGCCGCAAAAGACGCGGTCGTTGCCGATGAATTCGCCCAGTTGCACCGCCGCGTCGGGATTGATTTCGATGCCGCGCTGCGCCATATCGGGAAAAAGCAGTTTTAGCGCGCGCAGGTTCATGCCGATGTTCGCGCCAAACTCTACACACGAGCCGACCTTGCCGGCATTACGCAGCGCGCGAGAGAAGAAGTTGAGGTTCGACGCCAGCAGCTGGCTGCCCTCGTTGCGCGCGATGTAGTCCGATCCGAACCGGCCGGCCCAAAATGCCTCTTGTTCCGTCTTGAAGGACATCAGTCTTCCTTGGTTGTCAATGACACGGATTTCTGTGTGACATGGCGATTGAGATCCGACCACGCCGGATGCCGCTCCAGCAGTTCGAGCACGTCCGGCATGCCGAACTGGGCATGCCGCGGATACAGGTCGAGCAGGATGCGCGAGACCAGATCGAAGTCTTCCGGCGTGTCCACGGTCCACCGGTGGGTGCTCAGGTTCGGCTGCATGGTCAACGAGCGCAGCCGGTACCTCTCAGGTCGCCAGTAGATGAACGGTGTCACGTGTTCACGCTCTTCGGGCCGCGTGGCTTCGGCGGCGGCTTCGTCGAGTGCAGCGCGACTGAAGACTTCGACTGCCATGCCGTAGGGCCAGGTCGGCTCAATCATGTTTGACAGGTAGTCACAAGGCGCGGACTCGACGAATTCGGCGAGCGCTCGGTCGACGAGGGCAGGCTCCAACAGTGGGCAATCGGACGTCACGCGCACCACGGTGGCGGCCTGGACGTGGCAGGCCGCTTCGCAGTAGCGCGACAGCACGTCCTGTTCGGAGCCTCGGGTGCATTCGACACCCTCGCCGGCGCAGAATTCCGCGATGCGGTCGTCCGCCAACTGTGTCGTCGTGGCAACGATGATGTGCTGTGCTTGCCGAACGCGGCTCAGGCGCTCGAGCAGATACGACAGCATCGGCCTGCCGCCGATCGGGCGCAGCACCTTGCCGGGCAGCCGGGTTGAGCCCATTCGCGCCTGGACAATGATGGCGGTTCCGGTCATTGGAATATCCGCTCCAGCGCCTCGACGACGACGTTTTGCTGAGTCTGCGTCATCGCGGGAAACAATGGAATAGAGAAGGCGCGGCCGTAGTAGCGCTCGCTGGCGGGAAAGTCGCCGTGCCCGAAGCCGAGGCGGCGATAGAACGGTTGAGTGTGAATCGGGATGTAGTGGACGTTGACACCGATTTTCGAGCGGCGCATCTCGTCGAACGCCTCGGCGCGCGTCACGGTGGTGCGGCTGTCGTCGATCTCGATCGCGTAGAGGTGCCAAGACGAGGTCCGATCAGCCAAGCGGGTGGGCAGCACGAGAGGCAATCTGGACAGGCGGGCGTCATAGGCGTCCGCGAGACGCGCCCGGTGTGCGCGCATGTCGGCGAGCCGCCCGAGCTGGGACAGACCCAGTGCGGCTTGCAGCTCGGTGATGCGGTAGTTGTAGCCGAGCGCCTGCTGCTCGTAGTACCACTCGCCCGGCGCCGCGCCCTCAAGATCCTCGGCTTGTCTCGTCATGCCGTGCGAGCGCAGCAGCTGCAGCTTGTGCGCCACGGCGGCGTCGCGGGTGGTGACTAGGCCGCCTTCAGCCGTTGTCACGATCTTTACCGCGTGGAAGCTGAAGACGGTCGCGTCGGCGAAGGCGCTGCCGACCGGGCGGTCTAGGTAGGTCGCACCGGTGGCATGGGACGCGTCCTCGAGGATCTTGAAGCTGTAGCGATCTGCCAGCGCCCGCATGCCGCTCAGGTCGCACGGCAGGCCGGAGAAGTCGACCGGGATGACAACCTGCGGCAGGGTGCCGGCTTTGTCGGCGGCTTCGAGCTTTTCGTGCAGCCTGTCGATTGACATGTTGCGTGTCGCCGGATCGATGTCCACGAAGTCCACGGAGGCTCCGCAATACAGCGCACAGTTGGCCGAGGCCAAAAAACTGTTCGGGCTGGTCCACACGCGCGATCCCGGACCAACGCCGAGCGCCAGACACGCAAGGTGGAGCCCGGCAGTCGCGTTGGCCACCGCGACAGCATGCGGCACCTGGTGAACCTTCGCGAAAGCAGCCTCGAAGGCGGGGACGACGGGTCCCTGAGTCAGGTACTCAGAGCGAAGCACCACGGTGACTGCCTCGATGTCCTCCGGCGTGATCGATTGGCAGCTGTAAGGGATGAAGTCCACCTACGCCTCCAGGCCGGAAGAGACATGTCTCGCGATCAGGGCGCGCAATGCCTCGACGCTCAGGAAGTCAGGGTTGCTGCCGCTGTCGTAGCTGAATCCCGGCTCCACCAGCGTGGCACCTGTCCTTGCGCAGTACTGGTCGATCGAGTACTGGGCGCCCGACGGAAGAATCGCGAAATACTTGCCCAGGTCGACAGTATTGAAGCTGTCGCTGGCGGTGATCATCTCCTCGTGGATCTTTTCGCCGGGACGCACGCCAACGATGCGCTGTTCGCATCTTGCGTCGATGGCCGTCGCGACATCGACGACACGGTACGACGGGATCTTCGGCACGAGGACTTCACCGCCCCAGGCGTTGGCGACGGACCATAGCACCATGTCGACCCCCTCCTGCAGCGAGATGTTGAAGCGGGTCATGTTGGGGTCGGTGATCGGTAGCACGCCGGACTTCTTCCTAGCCATGAAGAAGGGAATGACTGAACCGCGGCTGCCCATGACGTTCCCATACCGCACCACGCTGAAGCGGATGTCCCGGTGTCCCTTGATGTTATTGGCGGCAATAAACAGCTTGTCCGAGCACAGCTTCGTGGCGCCGTACAGGTTGATCGGAGCTGCAGCCTTGTCGGTCGAAAGCGCGACGACGCGCTCGACATGGGTGTCGAGACACGCTTCGATCAGGTTCTGGGCGCCCAACACATTGGTCTTGATGCACTCGAACGGGTTGTACTCGGCGGCCGGTACCTGCTTCAGCGCCGCAGCGTGGATGACCACGTCGATCCCCTCCAGCGCCCGGCGTAGCCGGTCTTCGTCGCGGATATCGCCGATGAAATACCGCATGCCCGGATACTCTCGTTCCGAGAAGATCTGCGACATCTCGAACTGCTTTAACTCGTCTCGCGAGTAGACGACCAGCCGCTTGATGTGCGGGTAGCGCCGTAGCACCGTGGCGACGAACGCCTTGCCGAACGAGCCGGTACCACCGGTGATCAGGATGGATTTGTTGTCGAGTTGAGACATGTGATTCAGGGATGGGCTGAGCGGGAATTCACGAGGTGCGCTCCTCTGCGCTTGCTGGCGGCTGCCGCTGCACCCCATTGCGAAGCTCGGTAATCGAGGCGCGCAGCAGTTCGAACTCGGCCTCCTTCTGCGCCAGGAACGCACGGGCCCCAATCCTCGGCGTGAGGAGGTAGGAATAGGCAAGGTTGTATGCCGATGGCATTTGCATCGCCGCGGCATCAAGGCCCGCATGGCACGCGAAGGCATCGCAAGCAAAGACAGATTTGGCCGCCATCGCTGGGTCGTCGCGCGTACTCATGCCTGGCTCTCCTCCTTCGGCAAGCTGCGCATCCGCTCCGAGCGCGGCATCCTGACCCATCTCGCCCTGCTCTCCTTGGCCTGTGTCATTTGTTGTTGGCCTGGATCCCGCCCACCTTGGCGGCTGCGATGAAGATGTAGTCCGGCCGCCGTGCACCGCTTGCTGGTTGAGCAAGTCGAGTTGCTCGCGTGTGCGGGTGAGGACGTTGCTTGTAGCCGCCCGCCTGCAGTCGGCGCACGATGGCGCTTCCGACCATGCCTCGGTGCCCCGTCACGTAGATCTTCGCGTGCTTATCCATGGATCACAGATCGCCTCGTGTACTGGGCCCGGCAACTTGTTCTGCCTGGATCTCCTTTCGCAGCCGAGCGATGGTGTCGCTTAGATGCTGGAACTCAGCTTCCTTGCGGGCTAGAAAGCTGCGAGTCAGGCGAAGCTTCTCTTTCATGCCTTTCGGGGTGAGCAGATAGGCGTACGCGAGCTTGTTGTCGTTGCGCCTGAAGTTTTCGATCTTCACCAAGCCCTTTTCAAGCAGCGCATGCAGCACATAGTGCGTCTTTCCCAGGCTGAGCCCTAGCGCCTTGGACAACTGGCGCTGCGACAGCTCGGGTTGCGCAGCGAGAACGCGCAGTGCGTCGAGCTTGGCGCCGGTGTCCTGCTCGGCGGAGGGAGAGGAGGGCATTTGCATGCGGATGCATCGGTCCGTTCACAGCGTGAACGCGGGAGTGTAGATCAAGTCCCCCGGGGCGAGCCGCGCCCCTTCCGGTCGACTCAATCGAAGCTGCGTGCCTGCGCCAGCGAGGGAGCGGCGCTGTCCTTGCCGGAAAGCTGGGGAGCCGCGCCGGCATCGGGCCATTCGATGCCCAGGGCGGGGTCGTCCCATCGCACCGCCGCCTCGGTTTCCGGTGCGTAGTAGTCGGTCGTCTTGTACAAAAAGTCTGCCGAGTCGCTGAGCACCAGGAAGCCGTGTGCAAAGCCCGGGGGAATCCACAACTGACGACGGTTCGTCTCGCTCAGTTCGGCGCCCACCCAGCGGCCGAACGTGGCGCTGCTGCGCCGCATGTCGACGGCCACGTCAAACACCGCGCCGTTCACCACGCGCACCAGCTTGCCTTGCGCGTGCGGAGGCAACTGGTAGTGAAGGCCACGCAAAACACCACGAGCGGACCGGGAATGGTTGTCCTGCACGAAGCGCTCATCGCGGCCGGTGGCATCGCGGAATGTGCGCTCGCTGAAGCTTTCCATGAAGAAGCCTCGCTCGTCCCCGAACACTTTGGGCTCGAAGATCAGTACATCGGGGATGGCCGTGCGAATGACGTTCATCAAAACACCCGCTCTTTCAGCACCTTGAGAAGATATTGCCCATAGCCGTTCTTCAGCATGGGTTGCGCCTGCCGCTCCAATTCCTCCGCGGTGATCCATCCCGATCGATACGCAATCTCCTCCAGGCACGCCACCTTCAAGCCTTGCCGCTTCTCCAGTGTGGCGATGAACTGCCCCGCCTCCATCAGGCTGTCATGGGTGCCGGTGTCCAGCCAGGCGTAGCCGCGCCCCATGATTTCGACATTCAACTCCTCCGCCTTCAGGTAGCGCGCATTGACGTCGGTGATCTCAAGCTCCCCGCGTGCCGAAGGCTTGATGTCGGCCGCGATGTCGCACACCTGCTCGTCATAGAAGTACAGCCCCGTCACCGCGTAGTTGCTCTTCGCCTGGGCAGGCTTCTCTTCGATGCTCAAGGCGCGGCGATCGGTGCCGAACTCCACCACGCCGTAGCGCTCGGGGTCATGCACGTGATAGGCGAACACGCTCGCACCGCGCTCGCGCGCCGTCGCGTTGCCCAGCAGGGCGTGGAAGTCATGCCCATAGAAAATGTTGTCGCCCAGCACCAGCGCGCTCGGATGCCCGTCGACGAACTGCCGCCCCAAGATGAACGCCTGCGCCAGGCCATCAGGGCTGGGCTGTACGCAGTAGCTGAGATTGAGGCCCCAGCGCTGTCCGTCCCCCAGCATCGACTCGAACCGCGGCGTGTCCTGCGGCGTGCTGATCACCAGGATGTCGCGTATGCCTGCGAGCATCAGGGTGCTGAGCGGGTAGTACACCATGGGCTTGTCGTACACCGGCAGCAGCTGCTTGCTCACCGCCAGCGTGGCCGGGTGCAGGCGGGTGCCGGAGCCGCCGGCGAGGATGATGCCCTTGCGAGCGCGCGTCATGTCGATGCTCCCGTTCTGCGTGTTGTCAGGCCAGTATCTCGGCCAGCATGCGTTCCACGCCGATGCGCCAGTCGGGCAGTTGCAGCCCGAACGTGCGCCTGAGCTTGCCCGTGTCCAGCCGCGAGTTCAAAGGCCGCCGTGCCGGAGTGGGGTAGTTCGATGTGGAAATCGGTTCGATGGCCGCCGGGCTTGCCTTGATGGGGTGGCCGCTGCGGCGCGCCCATTCGACTACATGCCGGGCATAGCCGTGCCAGCTGGTCTGTCCTGCGGCCGCCAGGTGATACAGGCCGCAAAGCTGCGGCTGCCGCCACGCTTGGCTGAGGGCATGGGCGGTCACATCGGCAATCAACTCCGCGCCGGTCGGTGCGCCCACCTGATCATCGACCACGCGAAGTTGCTCGCGCTCGCCCGCCAAGCGCAGCATCGTGCGGGCGAAGTTCCCGCCGCGTGCCGCATAGACCCAGCTGGTGCGAAAGACGAGGTGCCGCGTCGCGCTCGCCACGATGGCCTGCTCGCCCTCCAGCTTGGTGCTGCCGTACACGCTCAGTGGGGCGGTGGCCGCGGCTTCGTCGCGAGGCATGTCGCCCGAGCCATCGAACACGTAGTCCGTGCTGTAGTGGACCAGCCAGGCGCCGAGCGCCGCGGCCTCTTCCGCGAGCACGCCTGGGGCCGTGGCATTGATCGTCCTGGCGAGTTCCACTTCGGTTTCGGCCTTGTCCACCGCGGTGTAGGCGGCGGCATTGACGATCACGTCGGGCCGCACAGCGCGCACCGTCTCGCGAAGCGCTTCGGGGCGCGAGAGGTCGCCGGTCAGGCCATCCAGGCCCTGACGGTCAAGCGCGACGATCTCGCCCAGCGGTGCGAGCGAACGCTGCAACTCCCAGCCCACCTGTCCGTTCTTGCCTAGTAGCAGGATCTTCATGGCGGTGGCCGTCATACGACGCTCTGGCGCTCGCCGTAGTTCTTAGTCACCCACTCGCGATATGCCCCGCTGCGCACACTATCGATCCAGGGTTGGTTCTCCAGGTACCAGCGCACCGTCTTGTCGATGCCGCTTTCGAAGGTCTCCGCCGGCTGCCAGCCGATCTCGCGCTCGATCTTGCTCGGGTCGATGGCATAGCGGCGATCGTGGCCGGGGCGGTCAGCCACATAGGTGATGAGCTGTTCGTAGCGGGCACCGCCGGCGCGCGGGCGCAGCGCATCGAGCTTGCGGCAGATGGTGGTCACCACGTCGATGTTGCGGATCTCGTTCTTGCCGCCCACGTTGTACGTTTCACCCAAGCGGCCTTGAGCCAGCACCTGGCGGATGGCCTCGCAGTGGTCGCGCACGTAGAGCCAGTCGCGGATGTTCTTTCCGTCGCCGTACACCGGCAGCGGCTTGCCCTCCAGGGCGTTGAGGATCATCAGCGGGATCAGCTTCTCGGGAAAGTGATAGGGCCCGTAGTTGTTGCTGCAGTTGGTGGTGAGCGTGGGCAGGCCGTAGGTGTGGTGGTAGGCGCGCACCAGGTGGTCGCTGCCGGCCTTGCTGGCCGAGTAGGGGCTGTTGGGCGCGTAGGGGGTGGTCTCCGAAAAGGCTGGGTCCGATTCGGAGAGCGACCCGTACACCTCGTCGGTGGAGACGTGCAGGAAGCGGAACGCCTCCTTCTCCAGTTGTGGCAGGGCACCCCAGTAGCCGCGCACTTCCTCCAACAGACTGAACGTGCCCACCATGTTCGTCTGCACGAATTCGCCTGGGCCATGGATGGAGCGGTCGACATGGCTTTCTGCCGCGAAGTGCAACACGGCGCGCGGTCGGTGCGTGGCAAGCAGTGCCCGCACGGTCTCACGGTCGCAGATGTCGGCCTTCGCCAGCGTCGCGCGGCCGGCTTGCAGATGGGCCGCGATCGTGTCGGGGTTGCCGGCGTAGGTGAGCTTGTCCAGCACCACCACAGGTTCATCGGAATGGCTGAACCAATGGTGGACGAAGTTGCCGCCGATGAACCCGGCCCCGCCTGTGATCAAGAGCATGAGGTGATCTTCCCTTTCAGCGAAGCCGCTGCGGGCTCCTCCCAAGGCGGGGCCCGCTTGTTCAGATTGTGAACGTGGGGCGCATTCTATGCACCCGATGCCGTCGCAGATCGCTATCCGACCGGCGCTTGCACCTGAGGCGGGTCTTCGGGAGCGCCCGCATAAACTAGCGCATGCTCGTTCTCCTGCTGGGCTTCTTTCTGTCCGCGACGATCACCTTCTTCGTGATCCGGTCGGCGCGCGTACATGCCCACCTCTCCGCAGATGCCGATCTTTCCGGGCCGCAGAAATTCCACGCCACGCCCGTGCCTCGCATCGGCGGTATCGGGATCGTGCTCGGCCTCGTGGCGACGCTTAGTGTTCTCTGGTTGATACGCGGTTCTGACATGTTGCCCGGCGTGCTCCTGCTTGCCTGCGCCGCACCGGCTTTCCTCGGCGGCTTGGCCGAGGACTTCACCAAGACCCAGAGTCCGAGGCGCCGGTTGTTCTTCACCGCCGTGTCGGCTGGCCTTGCTGCTTGGCTCTTGGATGCTGTCATCAGCCGCGCCGACATTCCAGGCGTGGACTGGCTGGTCACCTTCGCCGTGCCGGCGCTTCTGCTCACGATCTTCGCCGTAGCCGGCGTGGCCAACGCTGTGAACATCATCGACGGCTTCAATGGCTTGGCGGCGATGTGCGTGGTCATGATGCTGGGCTCGATCGCCTATGTGGCGTTCCAGGCGCACGATCCTGTGTTGGCCTTGTGCGCGCTTGCCGGGGTCGGTGCGGTGATGGGCTTCTTCATTTGGAACTTCCCGGCGGGCCTCATCTTTTTGGGCGACGGGGGCGCGTACTTCCTTGGCTTCTACGTGGCCGAGCTCAGCATCCTCGTCTTGCAGCGAAATGCAGAGGTTTCGCCGTTGTGTCCGCTGCTGATGTGCATCTATCCCATCTTCGAGACCGTGTTCTCGATGTACCGGCGCAAATTCGTGCGCGGCCGGCCGGTGGGCATGCCCGACGGCGTCCACCTGCACAGCCTGATCTATCGACGACTCATGCGCTGGGCCGTGGGCAACAAGACCGCCAAGATCCTCACCAAGCGCAATTCAATGACGGCGCCCTACCTTTGGATGCTGTGCATGATGTCCGTGGTGCCCGCCATGCTGTTCTGGAACAACTCTGCGGTGCTCGGGGGGTTCATCGCGCTCTTCGCGGCGACTTATGTGTTCTTATATGGACGCATCGTGCGCTTTCGGTCCCCGGACTGGATGATCGTTCGGCGCTGAGCGTCAGCACGCTGCCCAAGCAAAGGTCATTCCAGCACGCGCGATAATGTTCGCATGACTGAGACCCTCCAGGCAGAGCTGCCTGCCGTCGCGCCGATTCAGGCGTTGCGCTTCGATACCCTCCCGCTCGACCCCCGCCTGCTGCGCGCGGTGGCCGATGCCGGCTATCTCACCATGACGCCCATCCAGGCGAAGGCCATTCCCATCGTGCTGGCCGGCCGCGACGTGATGGGCGCAGCGCAGACGGGCACCGGAAAGACGGCGGCCTTCACGTTGCCGCTGCTGCAGAAGATGCTCAAGCACGAGAGTGCCAGCATGTCCCCCGCGCGCCACCCCGTGCGAGCGCTCGTGCTAGCGCCTACTCGCGAGCTGGCCGACCAGGTGGCCAACAGCGTCAAGACCTACGCCAAGCACACGAAGCTGCGCTCTACCGTCGTTTTCGGTGGCATCGACATGAAGCCCCAGACTCTGGAGCTCAAGACCGGCATCGAAGTGCTTGTCGCCACGCCGGGCCGTCTGCTCGACCACATCGAGGCCAAGAACACGGTACTGAACCAAGTGGAGTATGTCGTCCTCGACGAGGCCGACCGCATGCTCGACATCGGCTTCCTGCCGGATCTTCAGCGCATTCTCAGCTTCCTGCCCAAGCAGCGCCAGACGCTGCTCTTCTCCGCTACTTTCTCGCCCGAGATCAAGCGGCTGGCCGAGAGCTATCTGCAGGATCCGGTGCTGGTGGAGGTGGCGCGGCCCAACGCTACCGCGTCCACCGTGGAACAGCGGTTTTACAGCGTCACGGCGGAAGACAAGCGTGCGGCGGTGTGCCAGCTGCTGCGGCAGCGTTCACTCAGCCAGGCCATCGTGTTCGTGAACTCCAAGCTCGGTTGCGCCCGCCTGGCGCGCTCCTTCGAACGCGACGGCCTGCGCACCAACGCGCTGCACGGCGATAAGTCTCAGGACGAGCGGCTGAAAGCGCTCGATGCCTTCAAGCGGGGCGAGGTTGACGTGCTGGTAGCCACTGATGTGGCCGCACGCGGCCTCGATATCGCAGACCTGCCAGCCGTGTTCAACTTCGACGTGCCGTTTAACGCGGAGGACTACGTGCATCGCATCGGCCGCACCGGCCGCGCGGGCGCCTCGGGCCTCGCCGTCACGCTGGTTTCACGCGAAGACAGCCGTCTGGTGGCTGACATCGAAAAGCTCATCAAAAAGAAGATCGAACTGGAGGCGCTGGAACTCGATGATGACCGCCCGCGTCGCGATGTTCGCGGGGAGCGTCCGCGTCGAGCGGCGGATGACGATGATCGCGAGCCGCGCGGCCGTGGCCGCACGCCGGGGGTTGGCGGATTGAGCGTGCCGCCCAGGGCTCCAACCGATCCTTTTTTTGATCGGCCATACGAAGCCACCAGCACGCAGACGCCGGCATGGGAGGCCAAGAGCGTTGTCCCTGCGCCGGCAGTGTCTCGAAGCCTCTCTCCCAACATCAAGCCGAAGCGTCAGGTGGCGGCCCTGTTCGGCGCAAAAAGTCCGGCTGAGCACGAGTCCGGCGACTGACGCCGCGGCGGGTCACCCGGCCAGCAAGCAGAAGACGGCTGGCACGTCCCTCGGCATGGCCCTCGGGCTGGCCCTCCAACCGGCGACGCTGTCCGTATGCGTCCAGCCCCCGGGCAGCGTGATCCCGCAACTCACCGACACCCGCGTCTGGGGCTGCAGCGCCTGCAGCAGGGCCGCCAACAGCGCCTCGTTGCGGTAGGGTGTTTCAATCATGAGCTGGGTTTGGTTCCAGCGCCGTGACACCGATTCGAGCTCGCGGACACGAGCCGTTCGCGCGTGCGCCTCCACCGGCAGATAGCCCACGAAGGCGAAGTGCTGGCCGTTCAATCCGCTGGCGGCGAGCGCAAGCAACAAGGAGCTGGGCCCTGAGAGCGGTACCACCTTGAGGCCGTGTGCATGGGCGGCCTGTACCAGCGCTGCGCCGGGGTCGGCCACGGCGGGTAGGCCCGCCTCGGACATGAGGCCCATGTCGTGCCCTTGCAATGCGGGAGCGAGCAGGGGGTCCAGTGACGCGGCTGCCGCCGTCCGCGGGCCCTTCGCGAGCCGTGGCAGCTCGATGATGTCAATGGCCTGCAGCGGTCGTATCAGCGGCACCACGGCATCCACCCGCTTGAGGAATGCTCGCGTGGTCTTCGCGCTTTCGGCGACCCAGTGGTCCAGCCCGGCCGCGATGCGGATCACGCCGAGCGGCAGCACCTCCTGCAGATCCGGCAACGCACCTTCGACATGCACGCCAAAATCGAGGGTGTTGGGCACCAGAACCAGGGCGCCTGTCATGCGGACAATGGGTCGAGACCCGCCTCGCGCAGTAGTCGGCACGTCTCGATGAGCGGGAGCCCGACCAAGGCGGTGGGGTCGCTCGATTCGATGGCTTCCAGCAGGGCGATTCCCAGCGTCTCGCATTTCGCGCTGCCGGCGCAGTCATAGGGCTGTTCCAGCCGGAGGTAGCGTTCGATCTCGTCGGTGTCAAGGCGTCGAAATCGCACGGTCACTGGTACCCTCGCGGAGCCGGAGAACCCCACATCCTTGCGTACGACCGCCACTGCGGTGTGGAAAGCTATGCTCCGACCGCTCATCGCGCGCAGTTGCTGCACGGCGCGTTCATGCGATCCGGGCTTGCCAACGGGGTGCCCGTCCAGTTCGGCCACCTGGTCCGAGCCGATCACTACCGCGCCAGGAGAGTGCTGCGCCACCGCGAGCGCCTTCGCCATGGCCAGCCGCTCGGACAGCGCGGATGGCAATTCCCCTTGCATCGGTGACTCGTCCACCTCGGGCGATCGCAGCTCGAATGAGCAGCGCAGCCGTTCCAGCAACTCACGCCGGTAGCGCGAGGTTGAGGCCAGGATGAGCGGGGGGCGTGAGTTCATGCGGGCATTGTCCCATTGGCACTGGCTGGGTATCGGCGGATGCCGGCCCGTACACTGCCGTCATGAAGAACTACCCCGTCGATCCGCGTCGTCTCGACGTCGCGGCCTTCGCCAAGGCTGCCGCGCAGCTGCGAGGCGACTGGCCGCTGGCCTCGCTAGAGCGCTTGGTCGACTCGGCGCATCCCGAGGTGCGGCTCGGCGAAGGGGGCGTTGCGCAATGGAGCATCCGCGGTGAGAGCCGACCGGTGCGAGGCGGTGCGCCGCAAACGTGGTTTCACTTGCGCGCGACCGCACGCTTGGCCCTGGTGTGCCAGCGCTGCCTCGGTCCGGTGGACGCCATCATCGATGCTGACCGCAGCTTTCTGTTCGTCGCTGACGAAAATGCGGCGGCTAAGTTGGATGCCGACCACGAGGCTGACGTACTTGTGCTCACTCGTTCACTGGATCTACGAGAGCTGGTGGAAGACGAGCTTCTGCTGGCACTACCCCTTGTGCCACGACACGAGGTGTGTCCCAACCCTTTGCCGGTGCCCGTGCCCGTGGACGGGCCGGATGAGGGCGAGCAGCGGCAGACACCCTTTGCCGCCCTGGCTAGTTTGAGGCGAAGCGGGCCGCGCACCTGACGTAGCGCCAGTGAGCCGGGGAAGGGCCAAAAGCCGCCATGCTAGAATCACTGGCTTTCCGGTTGGCACATTGCTCGCATGGTCTTCAGGCTTCGAGCAGACAGCCCGCCTTTCCTGCCCAGGCGCGGCGCGCGGCCTCTCGCTACGCAGCCTGCCGGCGCAGCCCCAGGAGAACCCCATGGCCGTTCAGCAGAACAAGAAGTCGCCGTCCAAGCGTGGCATGCACCGCGCGCACCAGCACCTGTCCGTTCCGGGCACCGCAGTGGAGCCGACGACGGGCGAAACGCACCTTCGTCATCACATCAGCCCGACGGGCTTCTATCGCGGCCGCAAGGTGTTGAAGACCAAGGCCGACGCCTGAACCGGTCGCGCGGTGCCCGAGCGCCGAGCGTTCCCACGCTGCGCCGCCGATGTCACTGATCAGCTCTTGCCGCCCGGCCTGCGCCATGCAGCGCCGGGCCTTCGCACTTCTTGCGCTTCCGGTGTGTGGGTTGGGGAACACCTGCGCTGCCTGACATGACTTCCGCCGAGATCTCGCTTGAGAGCGTGCGCGTCGCCGTCGATTGCATGGGTGGCGACCACGGGCCCTCCGTCACGCTGCCTGCCTGCCGCGCATTCCTCGGCGCCCATTCCGAGGCCGAACTCATCCTTGTTGGCCAGCCGGAAGCGCTCTCGGCCGCCTCCGGGTGGGCGCGGTGCACCATCGTGCCTGCCACCGAGGTGGTGGAGATGGACGATCCCATTGAGGTCGCGTTGCGCCGCAAGAAGGATTCGTCCATGCGTGTAGCTATCGCGCAGGTGAAGCCCGATGCTCACGGTGCTGCTGCCGCGCAGGCTTGCGTGTCGGCCGGCAACACGGGCGCCCTCATGGCCGTATCCCGCTACATCCTCAAAACGACCGTGGGCATCGACCGGCCGGCCATCGCTGCGGTCATGCCCAACAAGCGGGGCGGCTACACCACTGTGCTGGATCTCGGCGCGAACGTCGATTGCACGGCTGAGCACTTGCTTCAGTTTGCGGTGATGGGCGGCGCCCTGGTGTCCGCAGTCGACGGCAAGGAGAACCCCACGGTGGGGCTCCTGAATATTGGCGAGGAAGAGATCAAGGGCAGTGACGCAATCAAGAAGGCCGGCGAGTTGCTGCGCGCGGTGGCGGCGGCTGGGCACATCAACTTCGCCGGTAACGTCGAGGGCAACGATATTTTCAAGGGCACCATCGACGTCGTGGTGTGTGATGGTTTCGTCGGCAATGTCGCGCTCAAGACGTCCGAAGGTCTGGCCTCGCTGATTGCCGGTTTGCTGCGCGAGGAGTTCCATCGCAATCCGCTCACCATGATTGCGGGCTTTGTGGCCAAGCCGGTGTTGAGCCGGCTTGCGCAGCGGCTGGATCATCGTCGCTACAGCGGCGGTGCTTTGCTCGGCCTGCGCGGACTGGTGTTCAAGGCTCACGGTTCCTCGGACGCCTTCGCGTTCGAGAGGGCACTGAATCGAGCTTATGATGCCGCCCGCCACGGCTTGCTTGCACGCGTGCACGATCGCATCCTTGAGACGCTGGCTGCCTTGCCGGCTGCCGCTTCGCCCGCCCCGGAAGCGACCGCATTACCTGCCGCTGCCGAGCCCACCGCCTGAATTTCCACATGTCCGTACGCCACTCGCGCATCACTGGCACCGGTAGCTTCCTGCCTCCGAAGCGCATCACCAATCAGGAACTCGCTGCGCAGCTGGCGGCCGATGGCATTGAAACCTCGGACGACTGGATCGTCGAACGCACCGGCATCCGGGTGCGTCACTTCGCTGAGCCTGAAGTTGCCTGCAGCGACTTGGCTGTCGAGGCTGCGCGGCGCGCGCTCAAAGCAGCGGGGCTGCAACCCTCGGACATTGACCTCATCATCCTCGCCACGTCGACGCCCGACATGGTGTTCCCCTCGGCGGCTTGTCTCGTGCAGCGCAAGCTCGGCATTGCCGGCTGTCCGGCATTCGACGTTCAGGCTGTGTGTTCTGGCTTCGTCTACGGGCTCACCGTCGCCGACGCCATGGTGCGCACTGGCGCGGTCCGCAAGGCGCTCGTGATCGGTTCGGAGGTGTTCTCCCGCATCCTTGACTTCAAGGACCGTACGACTTGTGTGCTTTTCGGCGATGGCGCCGGCGCCGTGGTCTTGGAGGCGAGCGAGACCCCGGGCATCCTGGCCAGCGACCTTCATGCCGATGGCCGCTACGCAGACATCCTTTGCGTGCCGGGTCACGTGGCGAGCGGACGAGTGCTCGGCCAAGTCTTCCTCCAGATGGATGGTCAGGCGGTGTTCAAGCTCGCCGTTGGCGTGCTGGAAGACGCCGCGCGCGCCGTGTTGGTGAAGGCGGGCCGCAGCGAGTCCGACATTGACTGGCTCATCCCGCATCAGGCCAACATCCGCATCATGCAGAGCACCACGCGCAAGCTCAAGCTGCCGATGGACAAACTCATCGTGACGGTCGACGAGCATGGCAACACGTCGGCGGCCTCGATCCCGCTCGCACTGGATGCGGCGGTGCGCGACGGTCGGGTCAAGCCGGGCGACACGGTCTTGCTCGAAGGCGTGGGTGGCGGCTTCACTTGGGGTGCGGTGCTGCTCGACTTCTAAGCCCGCGCGCGGCTCGACAAGAACTGGGTTGGATAGGACAGGCGATGTTTCCGTTCGCGTTCGTATTTCCGGGCCAAGGCTCGCAAGCCGTCGGCATGCTCGACGGTTGGGGAGATCACGCCGCCGTGCGTCAGACGCTGCAAGAAGCATCTGACGCACTGCATCAGGACATTGCACGCCTCATTCACGAAGGCCCCAAGGAGCAACTCGACCTCACCGCCAACACCCAGCCCGTCATGCTCGCGGCCGGTATCGCGTGCTACCGCGCCTGGATGGCGGAAGGGGGTGCGGAACCCGCCGTGGTGGCCGGACATTCGCTCGGTGAGTACAGCGCCTTGGTGGCGGCCGGCGCGCTGTCGCTTGCTGACGCGCTGCCACTGGTTCGTTTTCGCGCCCACGCCATGCAAGAGGCGGTCCCTGTGGGCGCGGGCGCCATGGCGGCCGTGCTTGGTATGGAGGCGCAGGCCGTGCGCGAAGGCTGCACCCAGGTGGCGGCGGCCACGGGCGAAGTGGTCGAGGCGGTGAACTTCAACGATCCCAAGCAGACCGTCATCGCCGGCTCCAGGCTTGGCGTGGACGAGGCCTGCGAAGTCCTGAAAGCCCGAGGCGCGAAGCGGGCGCTACCTCTGCCGGTGTCCGCACCCTTCCACTCGAGCCTCATGAAACCGGCCGCCGAGCGGCTCAAGGAGCGGCTCGCTGCGACGCGCTTCGACGCCCCTCGCATTCCGGTGGTCAACAACATCGACGTGCGAGTCGAGAGCGAACCGGCAGCGATCCGCGATGCGCTGTACCGCCAGGCCTTCGGCCCCGTGCGGTGGGTGGAGGTGGTGCAGGCGATCCGCGCGCGCGGCATCGTCCGTGTCATGGAGTGCGGACCGGGCAAGGTACTGGCCGGCATGGTGAGGCGCATCGACGCCGAAGCCCAGTCGGGTGCAGTATTCGACCCCGCGTCGCTGGTGGAAATGAAGGGAGTACTGGGATGAGCGAGGTTCAGGTTGAAGGACAGTCTGCGCTGGTCACTGGCGCATCGCGCGGCATCGGCCGCGCCATTGCCATGGAACTGGCAGCGCGCGGCTTGAAGGTCACCGGCACGGCCACAACCGACGCGGGCGCTCGGGCGATTGGCGACGCACTGGCCGGCCATGCCGGCTGTCGCGGGATCGTGCTGGATGTGAATGACGCAGCCGGAGTCGACGCTGCCATCGAATCCATCGTGAAGGAACACGGCGGCTTGCATGTGGTCGTGAACAACGCGGGCATCACGCGCGACACGCTGTCGATGCGGATGAAGGACGAAGACTGGGATGCGGTGATTGACACCAATCTCAAGGCCGTGTTCCGTGTGAGCCGTTCGGCCATCCGGCCGATGTTGAAGCAGCGCTACGGACGGATCGTGAACATCACATCCGTGGTGGGCGCGAGCGGTAACCCGGGTCAGGCGAACTACGCCGCCGCCAAGGCCGGCGTGGCCGGGATGACGCGGTCGCTGGCACGCGAGCTGGGCAGCCGCGGCATCACAGTCAATTGCGTGGCACCCGGCTTCATTGACACCGACATGACCGCGTCTCTGCCCGAGGCGCAGACTGCGGCGCTCAAGGCGCAGATTCCCCTCGGCCGGCTCGGACTCCCCGCTGACATTGCGCATGCCACGGCATTCCTCACTTCGCCGCAAGCCGGCTACATCACGGGTGTCGAACTGCACGTCAACGGCGGCATGTTCATGTGCTGAATGCCTCTACGAAACGCGGGTCCTGTCCTCGGCGCGAGGGCACGGCCCGCGGCGCGTAGGCCCATATCGCAGCCCTTAGAATGCCGGGCTGTTTCCGTCAACACTCCTGGAGGAGTCATGAGCGATATCGAATCCCGCGTCAAGAAGATCATTGCCGAACAACTCGGCGTGCCCGAGTCCGACGTGACCAACGAGAAGGCCTTTGTGGCCGACCTGGGAGCGGACTCGCTTGACACAGTCGAACTGGTGATGGCCCTCGAAGACGAGTTCGGCATCGAGATTCCCGATGAAGAGGCGGAGAAAATCACCACGGTGCAGCTGGCCATCGATTACGCGGTCAAGCATCAAAAGGCCTGAGTCCGGGAAGCTTTATCGAATGTCTCGTCGTCGCGTCGTCGTCACCGGCCTCGGGCTTATCAGCCCGGTGGGCAATGCAGTGCAGGAAGGCTGGGCCAACTTGCTGGCCGGCAAGCCGGGCATTGCCAACATCACGAAGTTCGATGCATCGAACTTTGCCTGCAGGTTCGCCGGTGAGGTGAAGGGCTTCAACGTTGAGGAGTACTTCCCCGCGAAGGAAGCGCGCCACATGGACACCTTCATCCACTACGGCCTGGCAGCTTCTATCCAGGCGGTTCGTGATGCAGGGTTGCCCACCAACGAGGCGCTGTCCGAGAGCTTGGCTGAGCGCATTGGCGTGCTAGTGGGTTCCGGCATCGGTGGCTTGCCCATGATCGAGGAGACCCACGCCGAGCTCGAGGCCCGTGGCCCGCGGCGGGTTTCGCCATTCTTTGTGCCGGCGTCAATCATCAACATGATCTCGGGCCACGTGTCGATCAAGTTTGGCTTCAAAGGCCCGAACCTCTCCATCGTCACTGCCTGCACGACCGGCCTGCATTCCATCGGCCAGGCAGGGCGGCTGATCGAGTACGGAGATGCCGACGTGATGGTCGCTGGCGGCTCCGAATCCACCGTTTCGCCGCTGGGAGTGGGTGGCTTTGCGGCGGCGCGTGCGCTGTCCACGCGCAACGATGATCCTGCTACCGCCTCCCGTCCCTGGGACAGGGATCGCGACGGCTTCGTCCTGGGCGAGGGTGCGGGCGTAGTGGTGCTCGAAGAGTACGAGCATGCCAGGAAGCGCGGCGCGAAGATCTACGCGGAACTGGTCGGGTTTGGCATGAGCGCCGACGCCTTTCACATGACCGCGCCCAACGTCGACGGCCCTACTCGCGCTATGAAAGCCGCTCTGCGAAATGCCGGCATCGCGCCCGAACAGGCACAGTACGTCAACGCGCATGGCACATCCACGCCAATGGGTGACGTGAACGAATCCAACGCCATCAAGCTAGCCTTTGGAGACCACGCGAAGAAGCTGGTGGTGAACTCCACGAAGTCGATGACCGGCCACCTGCTCGGTGGTGCTGGCGGAATCGAATCCGTGTTCACCGTGCTGGCCCTGCACCATCAGGTGTCGCCGCCCACGATCAATATCTTCAACCAAGATCCCGAGTGCGACCTCGACTATTGCGCCAACGCCGCGCGTGAAATGAAGATCGAGTACGCCGTGAAGAACAACTTTGGTTTCGGGGGCACCAACGGCACGCTTGTTTTCAAGCGTGCTTAGGGCGTGGGTCTGAGTTCGCCCTGATGCGGGCGTCGCCGGCGTTCCAGATCACCCTTGAGCACTTCGGCGCTTGGCGTGTCGCGATCCTGGCGGCGATGGGGCTGGCGACCGCCGCCCTCGCGGCGTGGTGGCTCACCGATCACCCTGAGCGGCCACGCACCGTGGCAGCGGCGCTGACGATGATCTGCGCCGGCGCGTTGTCTGCATGTGCCACGCTGTGGCGCTGCCCGCTGACCCGGCTTCGCTGGGATGGTCAGTGCTGGCACGTTGCTTCATGCGACGGGGGCGACGAGGTGCCCGCACGCAGGCTCGACGTGGCTGTCGATCTTGGCGTCTGGATGCTGCTGCGCTTGGATCAGGACACTTCGGCCGGCGGGCGGCGCATCAGGTGGTTGCCCGCACAGCGGCGAGGGCATGTCGCGCACTGGCACGCGCTGCGCTGTGCGGTATATTCCGCCCGGCCTGCGGCAGGCCCCGATGCCGGCGCCCACCGGGCGATCAGCCAGAATCAGAACAATGAACGCCCCTGACGCCGATGCACCGCTGATCGAGCGCGTCAAGCGCGGCGACACGAAGGCGTTCGAGATGCTGGTCGTGAAGTACCAGCGCCGCATCGAGCGCCTCATCGGCCGCATGGTGCGCGACGTGGATCTCATTCCGGACATCGCACAAGAAACGTTCGTGCGAGCCTATCGCGCCATTCCCCAGTTCAGGGGGGAAAGCGCCTTCTACACCTGGCTGTACCGCATCGCCGTCAACACCGCAAAGAAGACGCTCGTGGAACTCAAGCGCGACCCGCTGATCACCGAATCGGCCCGCGCTTCACGCGATGACGATGACGAAACTTCCCGTACCGAAAACGAACTAAGCGACGGCGAAACGCCGGATGCGGTACTGGCCAGCAAGGAGATCGCGGCTACCGTGAACGCTGCCATCGAATCGCTGTCCGACGATCTTCGACAAGCCATCACGCTGCGCGAGATCGAAGGGCTGAGCTACGAAGAGATCGCAGAGTTGATGAACTGCCCGATCGGCACTGTGCGCTCGCGCATCTTCCGCGCTCGCGAAGCGATCGCGCAGCGCCTGCGGCCGTTACTGGACACGCGAGAAGGTGAACGCTGGTGAGTTGTGCCGCGTTGAGTCGAGGCGTTTGGATTGGAGATCGACATGTCAATCGGATCAGGCAACGAGCCATCGGTGCTGGAAGATATTTCCGCGCTGGCTGACGGCGAGCTCGATTCGGCATCGGTGGCGCATGCCTGCGCAGCTTGGCGCGACGACGAGCGGATCCGTTCCAGCTGGCGCGCCTACCACGTCATCGGCGACGCGCTGCGATCCGATGATTTGGCCTCGCGTCCTGCGCACGATGCCGCTTTTCTCCGTGCATTGCGTGCACGGCTCGCAGACGAGCCAGTGGTGCTTGCACCGCAACCGGTGGCTCATCCTGCAGGCGAGCCGGTTGCTTTGCCGGCGGTCCGCACGGAGCAGGCACGCCACCCTTCACGCTGGGCTTGGTTCGCACCCTCCGCTGTGGCGGCGGGTTTCGTGTTGGTCGCAGGCGCGCTGCTCACCATGGGTGAGCCTGCTCTTCGCGGCGCTGGCGCTCCAGCGCCGGTGATCGCGGCCGCCTCTGGGGTAGGGGCCTTGCCCACGGTTGCGGCCCGGCTCGTGCCCCGCCAGGTGAGCAGCAGCGGCAGGGTCATTCGCGATCCGCAGCTTGATCGCTATCTCGCCGCGCACCAGCACTTCGCCGGAACTTCGGCCTTGGGCGTGTCCTCCGGCCTGGTCCGCAACGCCGTCGCCGAAGATCCCCAGCGCTGACCCGCATGCTGCATCGTTCCCTGCTCGCGCTGACCGCGCTCAGCGCCCTGTGCTCTGTCTTGCCAGCGTGGGCCACGCCCCCGGCTGCGCAAGCCGCCGTGGCGCCAAAGGAGGTGGGGTCGTGGCTGTCGCGCATCCAGCAGGCAGCGACCCGCCGCAACTTCCAAGGCACCTTTGTCGTCAGTGCGGGTGGCGCGGTCTCGAGCGCCCGCATCACGCATTACTGCGAAGGTCGGAACCAATTGGAGCGCATCGATTCTCTTGACGGCGAGCTTCGCCATGTCCTGCGCCATAACGGGGTAGTGCTCACGCTGTGGCCGCAGACGCGTGTCGCGCTCGTCGAGCAGCGCGACACGCTGAGCTCCTTTCCGAGTCTGCTGCATGGCGACGAGGACCGCATCGCGGACGTCTACCAGATGAAGCTCCAGCATGACGAGCGCATCGCGGGGCACGAAGCGAGTGTGCTTTTGCTGGCGCCGCGTGACGCGTATCGCTTCAAGTACCGCCTGTGGAGCGAAAAGAACTCGGGTTTGCTGCTTCGCGCCGACGTGCTGGACGAAAAGGATAGGCTACTGGAGAGCTCGGCGTTTTCCGACGTGGCGATCGATGTTCGTGCGCAGCCGGAGATCGTGCTACAGCCCATGCGCAAGCTGGAGGGTTATCGGGTCATGCGCCCCGTGTTCAAGCCGACTGGGCTCGAGGCTGAAGGGTGGCGCATGCGGCGTAGCGTACCGGGCTTCACGCAGGTGAGCTGCGTGAAGCGCCCACTCGAGAGTGGTGTGCCTGGCGATGCGGCCGGGTTGGCCAGCGAAGCGGTGCAAACCATCTTCTCCGATGGCCTAACCCATGTATCGATGTTCATCGAGCCCTTCAGCGTCCAGCGTCATAAGGACGACCTCATGGTGAGTACGTTGGGTGCAACACGTACCCTGATGCGCCGCAAGGGGGACTGGTGGATTACCGTCGTTGGTGACGTGCCGGCGGTCACGCTCGAAACGTTCGCCAACGGGCTCGAACGCAAGGAGTAGAGGGAAGTGAATGTGTCGGAGCGGGGCCTTGTACACCTCGGCCCGGTGTCGATTTCTTGTCTGTTGCGTTTCCTGGTGAGGCTTTTCGATATGCAAATTCCATTCGCATCACTTTCGCGTCGTCGCATGCATGCCGTGGGTCCGCTGTGGAGCGTCGCGCTGGCCCTTGCTCTGGCCTGGTCGACCGCGCTGCTACCCGTGCAATCCAAGGCGCAGGGGCCTACGCAGGTGCTGCCTGACTTCAGCGAACTCGCGGAAAGGGTCGGTCCGGCGGTTGTCAACATCCGGACGACAGAGCGGGTTCGTGCCAATCGAAGTGCCAACCCGGAGCTGGACGAGGATTTGCTGGAGTTCTTCCGTCGCTTCGGCGTACCCATCCCTGGGCAGCCGCAGCCGCCCAGGCGGGGCATGCCGCAGCCCGATGCCGAGCCGCAGCAGCGAGGTGTCGGCTCGGGATTCATCCTCAGCACTGATGGCTTCGTCATGACCAACGCGCACGTGGTGGAGGGCGCCGAGGAGGTGCTGGTCACGCTCACCGACCGGCGCGAGTTCAAGGCGAAGATCATCGGTTCTGACCGCCGTACCGACGTAGCGCTGGTGAAGATCGATGCGACCGGCCTGCCGGCCGTGCGTATCGGCGACGTGAGCCGGCTGAAGGTGGGCGAATGGGTGATCGCCATCGGCTCGCCCTTCGGGCTGGCCAACACGGTGACGGCCGGTATCGTGAGCGCCAAGGGCCGTGACACGGGAGACTACCTTCCTTTCATCCAGACAGACGTGGCCATCAATCCCGGCAACTCCGGCGGTCCGCTGATCAACATGCGCGGCGAGGTGGTCGGCATCAACTCGCAGATCTACAGCCGTTCAGGCGGATTCATGGGGATCTCGTTCGCCATCCCCATAGACGAGGCGAGTCGTGTGTCGGAGCAGTTGCGTGTCGGCGGACGGGTAGTCCGTGGCCGCATCGGCGTTCAGATCGACCAAGTCACCAAGGAGGTTGCAGAGTCCATCGGCCTAGGCAAGCCCCAGGGCGCGCTCGTGCGTAGCATCGAAAGCGGAGGGCCAGCGGAGAAGGCAGGTATCGAGGCCGGCGACATCATCACGAAGTTCGATGGCCGCAATATCGAGAAGGCCGGCGATCTGCCTCGCATCGTGGGCAATACCAAGCCTGGTTCTCGGGTCGGCATGCAAGTGTTCCGGCGCGGCAACTATCGCGACCTTCATGTGACGGTCGCCGAGCTTGAAGATGAAACGCAACGTCGCGCGAGCAATGATGCCGACCCCCGTGCACAGCCCGCCGCGAGTGGCCTGGGCCTCGGTATCTCGGATCTGACCGAGGCGCAACGACGCGAGCTCAAGGTGAAGGGCGGCGTCCGTGTCGAGTCGATTGAAGGCCCAGCTGCGCGTGCAGGTCTTCGTGAAGGGGACATCATCCTCTCTTTGGACAACACGGAGATCGGCAGTGCCCGGCAGTTCGAGGCTGTGGTGGCGAAGGTCGACCGGTCCAAGCCTGTCAACGTGCTGGTGCGCCGCGGCGAATGGGTGAACTACGTTGTGATCCGCCCGTCGCGATGAGGCGCGGTGACAGCCCTGACCACCTGGACAGCCGGCCGTCCCCCGTCCGCGTGAAGCACTGGGGCTTTCCACGTAATGGAACTGCATGGTCAAGCCTCCTTCGCGGCACATCGGTTGGCGTACTGGCGCCATGTGTGTGGATTCACCAACTTACGTGAAGGGGGCGTCGATTCGGGCGCAGGACCGGCGGAATCGTCCGCCAGTAGCGTGTTTATGGGTGGTTCGCGCCAGGAGTGGCCCGTGGCTTCGGCTATCCCCAAGCCGTCCACATGGCTTTGTTGATAACCTGTTGATTAAATGTCATGTTGGTGCACCGCAACGAGAAGAAATCAAGCTTTGGTGCGGTCTTCCGAAGGATCCTTTTGGCTACAATGAAAGCCCAACAAGCAGTTGCCATACGTTTTGTTGGAAGGCGCGTCACCACTTTGGACGTGCCTTTTTTTTAGCTTCCGCACGGCGCTTCGCGCCTTCGCATCGAGCATGGTGCGTGCTTTCGCTGCAGCGGCGCCATCGCCGTGACGAGAGCGAAAGAGGCATCGACCTTCAGCATGGATCACATCCGCAATTTCTCCATCATTGCCCACATCGACCACGGCAAGAGCACGCTGGCCGATCGCATCATCCAGCGCTGCGGAGGCTTGAGCGAGCGCGAGATGGAGGCGCAGGTTCTCGATTCGATGGACATCGAACGAGAGCGCGGGATCACTATCAAGGCGCAGACCGCGGCGCTCAAGTACACGGCGCGCGATGGCCGCACGTACGCTCTCAATCTCATCGACACGCCGGGGCACGTCGACTTTTCGTATGAAGTGAGCCGGTCGCTTTCAGCCTGTGAGGGGGCGCTGCTCGTCGTGGATGCGAGCCAGGGCGTCGAAGCGCAGACGGTGGCCAACTGCTACACCGCGCTGGACCTGCATGTCGAGGTCGTGCCGGTACTCAACAAGATGGATCTGCCGCAGGCGGATCCTGTACGCGCGAAGGCGGAGATCGAGGACGTGATCGGGATCGACGCCGAGCATGCGATCCCATGCAGCGCCAAGACAGGCGAAGGCGTCGACGACATCCTGGAGGCGGTCATCACCCGCATACCACCGCCCCGCGGCAAGGCCGATGCGCCGCCGCGCGCGATGATCATCGACTCGTGGTTCGACAACTACGTGGGGGTCGTCATGCTGGTGAGGGTGGTCGACGGTGAGATCCACAAGGGGGATCGCATTCGGCTGATCGCCACCAACGCGGTGTACGGCGCGGAGCAACTAGGGGTATTTACACCGAAGGCCGAGCCGCGCCCCGTGCTGAAGGCAGGCGAGGTGGGGTTCGTGATTGCGGGCATCAAAGAGCTGCAGAACGCCAAGGTAGGCGACACCATCACGCTGGAGAAGAAGCTTCCGAACAACCGCGGCCCAGCCACGGAACCGCTGCCGGGCTTCAAGGCCATCCAACCGCAGGTGTTCGCTGGCCTGTACCCGACGGAAGCCAGCGAGTACGACTCTCTGCGCGACGCACTTGAAAAGCTCAAGCTGAACGATTCGTCGCTTCGCTACGAGCCGGAGGTGAGCCAGGCGCTGGGCTTCGGCTTCCGTTGCGGTTTCCTCGGCCTGCTGCACATGGAAATCGTGCAGGAGCGGCTGGAGCGCGAGTTCGACCAAGATCTCGTGACGACGGCGCCCTCGGTGGTGTATGAGGTGCAGCTCAACGATGGGGAGGTGATCCACGTCGAAAATCCGTCGAAGATGCCTGACCAGGGTCGCATCGGCGAGATCCGCGAGCCGATCGTCACCGTGCATCTGTACATGCCGCAGGACTATGTGGGTCCGGTGATGACGCTGGCCAACCACAAGCGGGGCAACCAGCTCAACATGGCCTACCACGGCCGGCAGGTCATGCTCACCTATGACATGCCGCTGGCCGAGATCGTGCTGGACTTCTTCGACAAGCTCAAGAGCGTATCGCGCGGCTACGCGTCGATGGACTACGAGTTCAAGGAGTACCGGGCGGCCGATGTCGTAAAGGTGGACATCCTGCTCAACGGCGACCGGGTCGACGCGCTGTCGATCATCGTGCACCGCACCCAGGCACAGTACCGCAGCCGCGCGGTCGTCGCCAAGATGCGCGAGCTCATTGCGCGCCAGATGTACGACGTGGCGATCCAGGCCGCCATCGGCTCCAACATCATTGCGCGTGAGACAATCAAGGCGCTGCGCAAGAACGTGCTTGCCAAGTGCTACGGCGGCGACATCAGTCGCAAGCGAAAGCTGTTGGAAAAGCAGAAGGCCGGCAAAAAGCGCATGAAACAGATCGGCTCCGTGGAGGTGCCGCAGGAAGCGTTTCTGGCCATCCTCCAAGTGGAAGATTGATGAGTTCGTTGACCGGTTTGTTCTATGGCGGCCTCGCGGTGTATCTCGGAGGCTGGTACTTCGGCCAGTGGGCAGGCAACTTTTCGTTGCTGCTCTTCATCCTTACCGTAGTGACCTTCGGCTACTGGCTGGCCGAGCGCTTCATCTTCGCACCGCGCCGGCTGGCGGCGGCACAGAGCCTCGAGCACCACGACACGGCACGCCGGCATGACTTGGCGCGCCAAGGTATCAGCAAGGTGGATGGCGACGTGAGCCAGGCGAAACAAGCCGTGCTGGTTCAGCCGTGGTGGCTCGACTGGACGGCCGGCCTGTTCCCCGTGATTCTGGTCGTCTTCTTGCTGCGCTCGTTTCTGTTCGAGCCGTTCAAGATTCCGTCGGGATCCATGATCCCGACGCTGCTGGTGGGCGACCTCATCCTGGTCAACAAGTATCACTACGGCGTCCGGCTCCCCGTCATCAACAAGAAGATCGTCGACAACCACGAGCCTCAGCGCGGCGATGTGATGGTGTTCCGGTACCCCAAGGACACCAGCATCGACTACATCAAGCGCGTGGTTGGCGTGCCGGGTGACGAGGTCACCTATCGAAACCAGCAGCTCTACATCAATGGCGAGCCGGTGCACATCACCCCGCTTCCGGATTTCTTCAACGAGGACACGCTGCGCGTGGAGAAGCAGTACCTTGAGAAGCTTGGGCCTGTGGAGCACCAAGTTCTGCTCGACCGCAGCCGTCAACTGTACCTTCCGCCGAACGAGACGTTTCCGTACCGTGAGAACTGCCGCTACAGTGCCGAAGGGGTGGCGTGCAAGGTGCCACCGGGGCACTATTTCATGATGGGTGACAACCGCGACAACTCGATGGATTCCCGGTTCTGGGGTTTTGTCCCCGATCAGAACATTGTGGGAAAGGCGTTCTTCGTCTGGATGAACTTCAGTGATCTCAAGCGGATCGGCTCATTCCATTGACCGTTCCGCAGAGGAACGCAACACGCAGCAAGGGGCATGAAGGCATGACGGGCATGAAAGGCGCGTGGCGCCAAGAGCGGGGCATCACCTTGTTCGGCCTCCTTATCTGGGCCATCGTGATCGGCTTCGTCGCGCTGTTGGGCATGCGGGTCCTCCCTACCGTCAACGAGTACTTCACCATCCAGAAGGCGGTCAGCAAGATCGCGGCAGAGGGGCTCTCCACCGTACCCGAGATCCGTGCCGCGTTCGAGAAGCAAAAGGACATCGAGTACTCGATAACTTCCATCTCAGCTAAGGATCTCGACATCACCAAGGAAAACGACAAGGTGGTCATCCGCTTTGCCTACGATAAAGAAGTGGAGATCATGAGCCCGGTGTACCTGCTGATCAAGTACGAGGGAAGCTCGAAGCGCAAGTAGAGTCCGCCTGAAATATGAACGCTCGACTCGCCACACTGCAGCAGCGCCTCGGCTATCGCTTTGCTCAAGAGGCGTTGCTGGAGCGTGCGCTGCGGCACCGAAGCTTCAGCGCTGACCACAACGAACGGCTCGAATTCCTCGGCGACGCCGTCTTGAGCCTAGCGATTTCGAGCTTGCTGTTCGAGCGTTTTTCGGGTTCCGATGAAGGTGATCTCACGCGCATCCGGGCCCACCTCGTGCGCGAGGATAGCCTGCACAAGGTGGCGCTTTCACTTGGCCTGCCCGATGTGCTACGCCTTTCCGAAGGCGAGGCGCGCGGCGGCGGGGCCCAGCGTGTATCCATCCTCGCCGACGCTCTGGAGGCGGTGATCGGCGCCACATTCCTGGACGGGGGGTTCGAGGCGGCCCGTGTGCTGGTCGAGTTGATGTTCGGAGAGATCATTGCGACCACGGAGATCGGCAGTTGGAGCAAGGACGCGAAAACGGAGCTGCAGGAATGGCTCCAGGCTCGGCGCCTGCCCGTACCCACTTACCGGATCAGCGCCACGCGTGGGCAGGCGCATGCGCAGACATTCGAAGTCGAGTGCTCGGTGCCTGCGCTCAACATGGCCTACTCCGGCGAGGGGCGCTCACGCCGTCTGGCAGAGCAGGAGGCGGCGCAGCGCATGCTGACGGCGCTCAAGGCCACTGACAAACCGGGCAGTCCGCTGCGCTCCTGAGCCTTGGAAGACACAATGAAACACACGCCGGGCGCCTCGTCCGAGGTTTCGCAGCGGTGCGGATTGGTGGCCATCGTCGGGCGGCCCAACGTCGGCAAGTCGACGTTGCTGAACGCGCTGGTCGGACAAAAGATCAGCATCACCTCCAGCAAGGCCCAGACGACGCGGCACCGCATTACTGGCATCCGTACGGTTGACGAGGCGCAGTTCGTCTTCGTCGACACACCTGGCTTCCAGACGCGTCACGTCGCGGCGCTCAACCGTACGCTCAATCGCACGGTGCAGGGCGTTCTCTCGGACGTGGACGTGGTTCTGTTCGTGGTCGAGGCGGGCCGCTTCGGCCTGGACGACGCCAAGGTGCTGGCGCTGCTGCAGGGCGAGGGTCTAGCAGGCAAGCCGGTCATCTTGGTGGCCAACAAGCTGGACACGGTGCGTCGGCGTGCGGAACTGGCCCCCTGGCTGAAATCCATGCAGGACCGCCACGCCTTCGCCGAGTTCGTTCCGCTGTCAGCCACCAAAGAAGCCGACGCTGATCGGCTGCTGGTCATTGTCAAGCCCTACCTTCCGCTTCAGCCCTGGTTCTACGAGGCAGACGCGCTCACTGACCGCAGTGACCGTTTCCTGGTGAGCGAGATCATTCGCGAGAAGCTGTTCCGCCTCACCGGCGACGAGTTGCCGTATGCCTCGACCGTGGTGATCGACCGCTTCGAGGAGCAAGGCCGGTTGCGCCGCATCGCCGCCAGCATCGTGGTGGATCGCGAGGCACACAAGGGAATGATCATTGGGGCCGGCGGCGAGCGGCTCAAGCGCATCGGCAGCGAGGCGCGCCAGGAGTTGGAGTCGCTCATGGACGCCACGGTGTTCCTCGAGTTGTGGGTCAAGGTACGTTCCGGCTGGGCCGACAACGAGGAGCATCTGCGAAGCTACGGCTACGAGTGACATGCCTCGCGCCGGGCGATCGCCCTCCACGATGTCGGCTTACGTCCTGCATCGCTACGATTGGAGCGAGACCAGCCTCATCCTGGACCTCTTCACCCGCGAGCAAGGTCGCTTGGCCGTGGCGGCCAAGGGCGCCAAGCGGCCGTATTCCCAGTTGCGCCCGGTGCTGCTGCCGTTCCAGCGCCTGCAGGTTGCGGTGGGCCGTATCACGAAGACCGAGGACCAGTTTGTCGCCGAGGTGCAGAACCTGCGTAGCGCTGAGTGGGCGGGCGGTACCGCGATGCTCACCGGTGCTGCGCTCTTCAGCGGCTTCTACCTGAACGAACTGCTGATGAAGTTCGTTGCGCGGCAGGATCCCTATCCGGCGCTTTTCGATGCCTATGCCGAGACGCTGCCCCTGCTTCCCGCCCAGGACGATATGCAGGTGCAGGCGGCGCTGCGTGCCTTCGAGATCACCCTGCTGAGGCAGGTGGGGCTGCTGCCCGAACTCGGACTGGTGACACTCACGCTGGAAGAGGTGCAGGAGGCTGCACGGTATGCATTGCTGCCGGAGGCCGGCGTGGCGACCGCCACGAGCGGCGACGTTCCGCTCGGGGGCGCGTGCCTCATCGGGTTGCATGCGGCACTTGCGCACGGCAGCATGGCGGCGCTTCAGCAGGCTTGTGCGCCCGCCCTGCCGGAACTGAAAGCTACGCTGCGGGCGCTGCTTCACTATCATCTCGGTTCGCCCACGCTGCGTACTCGCCAGTTGATGCTGGACGTGCAAAATCTCGAGCCGTGACCTCCGCGCCATGAACCCGCTGCTCACCACCGGTTTCGATCCCCATCGGGGCATGACCTCTCTGTCAGTCAATCTCAACAAGGTGGCCCTGCTGCGCAACACGCGCACGCTCGGCATCCCGAGCGTGACGCGAGCCGCCACGTTGGCGCTCGACGCCGGGGCGCAAGGCATCACCGTGCATCCGCGTCCTGATGAACGGCACATCCGCGCGCATGATGTCCACGAGCTTGCCGAACTGATGACGCACTGGCCGCAGGCCGAATACAACATCGAAGGCAATCCATTCCATAACCTGATGGATTTCGTGCGCGCCGTGCGTCCCCACCAGTGCACCTTCGTGCCGGATGCGGTGGGCCAGTCCACCTCCGACCATGGATGGAGCTTTCCACGGGACGCCGAGCGGCTCGCCCCGCTGGTGGCTGAGGCGCGTGAACTGGGCGTGCGGGTGAGCTTGTTCATGGACCCGTGTCCCGAGGCCATGGGGGCGGTACGCCAAGTGGGCGCAAGTCGCGTGGAGCTCTACACCGAGACCTATGCGCGCGCCCACGGCATGCCGCAGCATGCGCAAGTGCTGGCGAGTTTCACAGCAGCGTCGCAGGCTGCGTTGCGCGAAGGTTTGGGTGTGAACGCAGGTCATGATTTGAGCCGAAAGAATCTCGCCGAATTCCTTGGCGCCGTGCCCGGTGTTTTGGAAGTGTCAATCGGCCACGCGCTCATCGCCGATGCGCTGGAGCTGGGCCTGACTGAAACCGTGCGCGACTACCTGCGTTGCATCCATCGCGCCTTCGCTCCGGGTACGGGCGCGCAATGATCTACGGCATCGGCACTGACATCTGCGACATCCGGCGCATCGAAGCCACGCTGCAGCGACGCGGCGAACGTTTCGCCGAGAAGGTATTGGGGTCCGACGAGTGGCAGGTGTTCCGGCAGCGCCGCGCACGGGCCGAGCGGCGGGGCATCGCCTATCTGGCGACCCGCTTTTCCGCCAAGGAAGCCTTCTCGAAGGCCATTGGTTTGGGCATGCGCATGCCGATGACGTGGCGCGCGTGCGAGATCCTCAACCAGCCGGGTGGCAAGCCGGCCGTGCGCCTGCACGGCGAGCTTGCCGCGTGGTTCGCGGAGCGAGGCCTCTCAGCGCACGTCAGCGTGACCGACGAGGCCGAGTACGCCGCGGCCTTCGTGGTCGTCGAGAAGAACGAACTCCTATCCTGAGATGCACATCCATTCGCCCGTCATCCTCGATATCGCAGGCGACAGCCTGGGCGCAGACGACCGTCGGCGCCTGCAGCACCCGCTGACTGGCGGCCTCATCCTGTTCGGTCGCAACTGGCGCGATCGTCGGCAGTTGACCGAGCTCACCGCGGAGGCCAAGGCGCTGCGGCCCGACGTGCTCATCAGCGTCGACCATGAAGGCGGTCGCGTGCAGCGCTTCCGCACCGACGGCTTCACACACCTGCCGCCCATGCGTCGATTTGGCGAGCTGTGGATGGAAGACGCGATGCGGTCCATTGATGCCGCCGTTTCCGCAGGCTATGTGCTTGGCGCCGAGCTGCGTGCGTGCGGCGTGGATCTTTCGTACACCCCAGTGCTGGATCTGGACCACGAGCGCAGTGAGGTCGTGGGCAACCGCGCGTTTCATCGCGACCCGCGCGTCGTCACGGTGCTGGCACAAAGTTTGATGCTGGGGTTGATGCGCGCCGGCATGGCCAACTGCGGCAAGCACTTCCCGGGGCACGGGTACGCAGTGGCCGACTCGCACGTGGACACCGCGGTCGACGGGCGTTCGCTGAAGCAGATTCTCGATGAGGACGCCCAGCCCTATGGCTGGCTGGGTCTGGCGCTCACTTGCGTGATGCCGGCCCATGTGATGTTCCCGGAGGTCGACTCGCGGCCAGCCGGCTTCTCGCCTCGCTGGCTGAAGGACATCCTGCGGGGGCAGCTGGGCTATGCCGGCGCCATCGTGTGCGACGACCTCAGCATGGAAGGCGCCCGTGTAGCGGGCAGCCCGGTCGAAGGCGGCATCGCGGCGCTGAACGCCGGCTGCGACCTGCTCCTGCTCTGCAATCAATCGAAGGTGGACGGAGGACAGCCGGTGGACGAACTGCTCGATGGACTGCAGCAGGCGTTGGAGCAGGGACGCTGGCACGCTGACCCACACAGTGAAGCGCGGCGCGGGCAGTTGCTATCAAAAGGCGTACCGGTGCCCTGGGATGACCTGATGCACCAGGCGGCGTATCAGCAAGCGCTGGAGCGGCTGCCTTAAGCGTCGGCGCTGGCTGCTGCGGCAACTGCTCCGGCGGTCCTCATCCCAGCCCTCTCCCCGTTGGGGAGAGGGCGAGAACGGCTCAAGCCTGCGGCTGAGAACCCGAGGAGGTCTCGAATGGCAGCTTGAACTGCGCCAGATCCTTTCGGGTTTCCACGAGCACGAGTGGGCCTTCGTCGGCCCCTTCCACCGGCTTTGGCTCGCGCGGCACGCGGATGGGCTGAGGCTCGTTCGCCATGGCTACCTGCGCGGCGCGGATTTTCTCGGCGTCCGAGTTAACCCATTGCAGCCCGGCTGCTTCGGCCACGGCCTGCAGTTGATGCGTGGGCAACTCGAACGGCGGCGCGACCCCGGCGGATGCGGAATCCGGCGAAGTGGCTGCTGCGATCACGGCTGCGGTTTCGGCGACCTCCGCTGTAGCGGCCGGCTCGGCAGCCGGCATCGGCCATGAGTTGATGATCTCCGCGGGCCTGCCCGGCTGGGCGGCGAGCTGCTCGGGTGCTTCCTGCGTGATGGCGCCCTCGTGGGTGACCTGTGCCTCTTCTTCACGGCGCTCGCGGCGCTGGCGGTCACGGCCGCGACGGCGACGACTCCCCTCACGCTCGCCGGCTTCGGCCGCAGGCGGCGTCGTCTCGGTGGTGGGAGTGTCTTCCCCAGCCTCGTGGACGGCCTCGCCGCTCACCGGGGCGGCATCAAGCTGCGCGTCCAGGGCGACGGTGGTGATGGGCGGTTCGGTCGCGCCTTCGGCAGGTGCGGTGCCATCGGCCTGCCGGGCCTCGTCGCGATCGCGGCCCCCACGGCCGCGGCGGCGACGCCGTCCGCCGTCGCGGGCCACGCCGCCGCCGTCGGCAACCACGGCTGTGGGTATCGTACTGGGCCAGCTTTACTGGGGCTGCGCCTTCTCGGTGCCCACTTCGGCCGGCACGGCGGGCCGGCGCTGCTCGCGCTCGGGCCGCGGGCCGCGGCGTCCGTCGCCGCGTGACTCGGTGCGAGCTTCCCGACCTTCCGGGTGTTCCACCCGCTCGGCGCGCGCTTCGCCGCGCGGCGTGCGTTCGGGGCGGTCTTCGCCAGGGGCCTTGGCGAAATCGAGTGTCGCGGCCTCTTCCATTTTCTCGTTGCGGCGCCCTCGGCCGCCCCGCTCTGCGCGCTCTCCGCGTTCGCCGGTCGCCCGCTCGGAGGGGCGCTCGCCGCGTTCCCCACGTCGGCCATCTCGCTTGCCTTCGCCGCGTTCGCCGCGGCCACTGCGACCGCCACGCTCACCGCGGCTCTCCTTGCGTTCACCGCCTTCAGCGGCGGAAGGCACCGCAGCCGGCACGGCCACGGGTGTCGGCTCGGCCGCGCCGAACAGCTTCTTGATCCAGTTAAAGAAGCCGCTGCCGGCCGGCTTGGCGGATGCCGCTGCCGCGCGAGCCGATGCGGCCACGGGTACCGGCTGAGTACCTTCGGCTGTGACCGGCGCGGGCTTGGCCGGCGCGGAAGTGTCGGGCAGGATGCCCTTGATTACCGGCTCCTGCTTGGCCTTGGTTTTCTCACGACGCGTGAAGCCG
>CBFHAS010000023.1:0-43376 GCA_965653625.1 uncultured Burkholderiaceae bacterium
GCGAAGAACTGGTTGTTCGTCGGCAGTGAACTGGCCGGCCAGCGCGCAGCCGTGGTGATGAGTCTGGTGCAATCGGCCAAGCTCAACAAGATCGACCCCTGGGCCTACCTGCGCGACGTGCTGGCGCGCATCCACAGCCATCCGGCCAGTCGCGAACGCCGCGGGCGAAGCTGCCCGACGGGTCGGTACGGATGGTCGAGCCGGAGTTCGCCGGAAGGCTGTCGGGCTTCACGCTGCTGTTCGAGGCGCTGATCCTCATGCTGGCGCAGCAAATGCCCTTGTCGGCCGTGGCGCGCATCGTGGGCGAGTCGGTGCACCGCGTGATGGCGGTGTGCGAGCGCTACGTCGAGCTGGCGCTGGCCGCGGCCGACTTCAGCCAGGTGAAGTCGCTGGCCATCGACGAGACCTCGCGCGCTCGCGGCCACGACTACATCACCCTGGCGGCCGACGCCGTCGAACGTCGGGTGCTATTCGTCACCGAAGGGCGCGACAGCAAGACCATCGAGCGCTTGGCCGCCGACCTCGATGCCCACGGTTGTCCGCCGCAGCAGATCGAATCGGTGAGCATCGACATGTCGCCGGCGTTCATCAAGGGCTGCACCGAGCAGCTGCCCAACGCACGCATCGGCTCACAACTCGTTGGACAGACCAGAACAGACCACCGTCTCCGTCTTGTGCTACACTTCAAGGCTCAGTCGCGGGGTGGAGCAGTCTGGTAGCTCGTTGGGCTCATAACCCAAAGGTCGTTGGTTCAAATCCAGCCCCCGCAACCAATACTTCATGGCCCGCCGCGCCCAAGACGCCAACCGTAAGGTTGGCGTCTTGCTTTGTGCCGTAACTTCCGGAGCATCCATGCCAGCCATCAACGCAGCCAGAATCGGCGCACTTGCGGCGGGCGCTCGCTGGGCAGCGAAATAGGCACAACCATGAGATTGACTGTCGTAGGGACAGGATACGTAGGTTTAGTATCCGCGGCCTGTCTGTCTGAAATGGGTAACGATGTGCTGTGCTTTGACATCAATGCACAGAAGATTGGCGTGCTGCAGTCTGGCGGCATCCCGATACACGAGCCGGGACTAGAGCCGCTAGTCGCCCGGAACGTGAAAGCTGGGCGGCTTCGCTTCACGACGGATGTTCGGGCAGCCGTGGTCCACGGCACCATCCAATTCATCGCGGTGGGGACCCCTCCCGATGACGACGGCTTCGCCGACCTGGGTGGTGTGGTGGCGGCCGCGCGCAACATTGGCAGACACATGACCGACCGGAAGGTGGTCGTTAACAAGAGCACCGTGCCGGTCGGCACAGCGGACAAGGTCCGTGCCGTTATCGCAGAGGAACTGGCGCGCCGCGATCTCGTAGTCGACTTTGCGGTCGTCTCCAACCCAGAGTTTCTCAAGGAAGGCGCCGCCATCGAGGATTTCATGCGACCGGACCGCATCATCCTCGGCGCAGATGATGAAAGCGCCGTACTGCTGATGCGCACGCTGTATGCCCCTTTCACGCGCAAGCACGACCGGCTGATTGTCATGGATGTTCGGAGCGCCGAGTTCACAAAGTACGCAGCGAACTCCATGCTGGCCACCCGCATCAGCTTCATGAACGAAATGGCGCTCTTGGCCGAGCAAGTGGGTGCTGATATTGAGCTCGTGCGCACAGGCATTGGCAGCGATCCGCGTATCGGCTACGAGTTTCTGTATGCAGGCGCCGGTTATGGCGGTTCCTGCTTTCCTAAGGACGTTCAGGCGCTGATCAAGACGGCAAACGATGCCCAGATCGAGCTGAAGGTCTTGAAGGCAGTCGAGGCGGCCAACGAGCGGCAGAAGCGGGTCCTGATTGAAAAGGTCGTCCGTCGCTTCGGAGGCGATCTAGTCGGCCACCGCTTCGCCGTCTGGGGCCTTGCGTTTAAGGCAAACACTGACGACATGCGGGAGGCGCCAAGCCGAATCTTGATTCCTGAGCTTATTCGCCGTGGCGCCTCCGTGGTGGCCTACGACCCAGTAGCCATGCCACAGGCGCAGCGCGTGTTCAACGGCCTGCAGTGCCTTTCCTTTGCCAGTCGGCAGAGCGAGGCGCTCAAAGGTGCTGATGCGCTCATCATCGTGACCGATTGGAAGGAGTTCCGTAGCGTCGATTTCGACAGCATCAAAAACCTGCTTCGTCAGCCGGTGATCATCGACGGACGCAATCTGTACGAACCCCGGCTCATGCAATCGATCGGTATCGAGTACATGCCTATCGGGCGCGGCATCGTGGCGTCATCGGCTGCACCCGGGCTGCCATGAGAGTGCTGGTGACTGGCGCGGCAGGCTTCATTGGCATGCATGCGTGCGAGCGGATGTTGGCGCGCGGTGACGAGGTGATTGGCGTCGATGACCTCAACGACTACTACGACCCGAACCTGAAGCTCGACCGACTGGCGCGCTTGACCCCTCGAGCCGGCTTCACTTTCGTCCGCACGAGCATTGCGAGCCGACACGCGATGGACAGGCTTTTCAAGCAGGCGTCTGTCGAACGTGTGCTTCACCTGGCGGCACAGGCGGGTGTTCGCCATTCGCTGACCCATCCGCATGACTATGCGAGCAGCAATCTCGTCGGGTTCCTTAATGTGCTGGAGGCGTGCCGTCACCACGCGGTTCAGCATCTCGTGTACGCCAGCAGTTCTAGCGTCTATGGCGGCAGCACCAAGCTGCCGTTCGTGGAGACCGACCGCGTGGATCACCCGGTAAGCTTGTACGCAGCAACGAAGAAGGCCAACGAGTTGATGGCCTACACGTATAGCCACCTATACCGCCTACCCACCACGGGGCTAAGGTTCTTCACCGTGTACGGGCCGTGGGGCCGACCGGACATGGCCTACTTCAGCTTCAGCAAGGCCATCATGGAGGGGCGCCCCATTGAGGTCTTCAACCATGGGTGCATGGAGCGTGATTTCACGTACATCGACGATATCGTGGAAGGCGTCATCCGCGTGGTCGATCGCATCCCTGAGGCGGGGCCGGATGGCGGTGCCCCGGCTGGCGTGTTGAACATTGGCAACAGCGCGCCGGTGGCACTCCTAGACTTCATTGGACACTTGGAACGGTGCCTGGGTCGCAGTGCGCAGCTGAGCCTGCTCCCAATGCAGCCTGGTGATGTGCCCGCAACGTATGCAAGTGTCGAAGCGCTTGCCCAGTGGATCCAGTTCCGTCCCCGCACGCCGATCGAGGTGGGATTGGTTCGCTTCGCGGACTGGTTCAAAGGCTACTATGGGCACTGAACTCCTCGGCACTGTTCAGGGTTGCCTCGCTGAAAGTCGTGCGCCCCATGCATTTCAGGGATGGCATGCGTGAAGCGGCGCATTCCACAATGCCGTTCCGCCGCGCTGCGCGGTGGCCGATCTGCACTCTTTGCTCTTTCCTCCTCTATAGCGCGTGTACCGGAGAAACGTTCACATGAAGATTGCCGTCGTCGGCTTGGGCTATGTCGGGTTGCCGCTTGCGGTGGAATTCGGCAAGAAGTACTCCACCATCGGGTTCGATCTCTCTCACGAAAAGGTCGAGGCGTACCGACGCCATGTGGACCCCACGGCCGAGATCAGCAGTGACGAGCTGAGGGCCGCGGACAGGCTCGTGCCGACGACCGACGCCTCTCGATTACAGGAGGCCGACTTCGTCATAGTTGCGGTGCCAACCCCCGTGGACGAGGCCCATGCACCCGACTTTTCCCCACTGGTCGGCGCCAGCATTTCTGTAGGTAAGAATCTCAAGCGCGGGGCCACGGTGGTGTTCGAATCCACGGTCTATCCCGGCGCAACGGAAGAGGTATGCATCCCGATCATCGAGAAGCATTCCGGGCTGAAGTGGAAGCAGGATTTCTTCGTGGGGTATTCGCCGGAGCGGATCAACCCCGGTGACAAGGAACACACGCTGGTCAACATCACCAAGGTGGTGTCCGGCGACACCGAACGGACGCTCGGCTTGGTGGCCGACGTCTACGCGAGCATCATCAAGGCGGGCGTCTACCGCGCTGCCAGCATCAAGGTGGCTGAGGCTGCCAAGGTTATAGAGAACACACAGCGCGACTTGAACATCGCGCTTGTCAACGAGTTGTCGCTGATCTTTCATCGCGTCGGCATCGATACCCTAGATGTTCTCAAGGCCGCAGGTACCAAGTGGAACTTTCTGCCTTTCAGGCCGGGTCTGGTGGGTGGCCATTGCATCGGTGTGGATCCCTATTACCTCACGCACAAGGCGGAGATGTTGGGCTACCACCCGCAGGTCATCCTGGCTGGCCGGCGCATCAATGACGGTATGGGCAAGTACATCGCCGAGCAAAGCGTCAAATGCATGATCAATGCAGGGCAGCAGGTCAAGGGCGGAGACGTCATCGTCCTCGGCCTGACGTTTAAGGAAAACTGCCCCGACCTGCGCAACTCGAAGGTGATCGACGTCATCCGCGAACTGCAGAGCTACGGGCTCACGGTTCACGTTCATGATCCGGTGGCCAGCGCGGAGGAGGCTCGCCATGAGTATGGCGTCGAGCTTGCGAGCTGGGACGATCTTCCACGTGCAGGCGCGATCGTTGCCGCAGTGGCTCACCAGGCGCTCGTCCAGCGGCCGCTGGAACAGCTGCTGCAAAAGCTTTCTGCGGGTGGGGTGTATGTTGATGTCAAATGCGTCGCCGACTTGCAGGCTCTTCAACGTCACGGCGTACAGGTTTGGAGGCTTTGATACCGGTGCACGAGGATATCGCTGCGCAGTTGGCGGTTCGGCCGCGCCGGTGGCTCGTCACCGGAAGCGCTGGTTTCATCGGCTCACACCTTCTGGAGGCGTTGCTTCGGGTCGGGCAGGAAGTCACCAGCCTCGACAATTTCGCCACCGGACACCGTGCCAACCTCGAAGATGTGCAGCGCTCGGTTGGTGAGCAGGCATGGGCGCGCCACCGTTTCATCGAGGGGGACATCGCGGACCCACAAGCTTGCGCGGAGGCTTGCGAGGACGTTCATGTCGTGCTGCACCAGGCGGCTCTCGGTTCGGTGCCACGCTCGCTCAAGGATCCTCTCACGACCCATCGGGCGAATGCGACGGGCTTTCTGAACATGCTAGTGGCTGCACGCGACGCCGGCGTGCAGCGTTTCATTTATGCGGCCTCCAGCTCGACCTACGGCGACTCCCCGAGTCTGCCGAAGGTTGAGGACACGATCGGCCGGCCGCTGTCTCCTTATGCGGTGACGAAGTACCTGAACGAGCTTTATGCCGACGTATTTGGTCGCTGCTATGGGACGGCAACCGTCGGCCTGCGCTACTTCAATGTGTTTGGCGCGCGTCAGGATCCACAAGGGGCCTACGCAGCGGTGATTCCTCGCTGGGTCGCCGCCATGTTGCACAGCAAGCCCTGCGTGATCAATGGCGACGGTGAGACTTCGCGCGATTTCTGCTACGTGGCCAATGCGGTTCAGGCGAATCTTCGTGCCGCCCTGGTGGAAGACAGCACCGCATTAAACCAAGTTTATAACGTGGCGGTGGGCCAGCGCACCACGCTGAAGGAACTGCATGCACTGATCGCGGGGGCGGTGCGGCGGGTTGATCCGACGCTAAAGGTGCTGCCCCCGGAGTTCTCACAGTTTCGCGCAGGCGACGTACGCCATTCGCTGGCCGACATTGACAAGGCGCGCCATCGACTGGGTTACGAACCGACACACGATGTGCCTGCTGGGCTGGCCGAGGCGAT
Organism: uncultured Burkholderiaceae bacterium; assembly: GCA_965653625.1. Lineage (GTDB taxonomy): Bacteria > Pseudomonadota > Gammaproteobacteria > Burkholderiales > Burkholderiaceae_C > Albitalea. The sequence goes on from CBFHAS010000023.1 coordinate 5,710, forward strand.
CGGCTGGTACGTTGTTGGGCACTCAGATGCGCGCTGAGGCGTTTGCCGCGCCTCAGGCGTGCGCAGCAAGCCACTGCACGAGATGTTCCGCGATGCTTGCTGCTGTAGCACGATGATCCGTGCTCGGCGAAGGAACTGGTGCGGGTTGATTCGGGCCCAGCCAGAAGTCGCGAACCTTAAGTAGTGCTGCCTGTTGCTGGACGTCACGCGAGTCAGTGACCACGAAGGCGGCGTCACGTATCAGGTGCACGCACTCCATGAAGCCCACGGGCTGAACCAGTGTGATGCGCGCATGGTCTGCCAGCTGACGTATGCCGAGCGCTTCCATCCGTGCCGCTAGCGTTGCCGAGAGCGGCCACAGCATTGGCTTCTGACGGCTGATCTCATGCAGGCTAGAAAGCTGCTTAGTGAACGAGGCGGCGTCCCCCGACGACAGGGATTCATCCAAAAGTATTAACCCGTTCGCCCGCTCGATGGGTCGAGGGACGGCGGTGCCCTCGCCGAGCCGCACCAGGTTGGGGGCCAACAGTGAACCAGCGGCAGCGTGCGTCGCTTCTAAGAGCAGGCTGCCGGCGTGGCACACGTCAGCTTCGTTGACCCCCTCCCGGATCAAGTTGAGATAGCAGGTCATCTCGGAGGGATAAAGGACGTCTGACATCCTGTCGATGAGCACCGCATTGCGCCACTCGGCGCGGCTGCCCGCGCGGGAGCCCGCATCAACATGCACCAGGCGGCACCCTCGCTTGCCCGCTACGAGGCTGCAGGCCAGGGCTGGGTCGCTGCTGCCGAAGACGACGATGACGGCCGGCCTATGCTGTTCCACGACGCCGCTGAAAAGGTAGAGTACCTCGGCCATTTGCTCTACCGCTGGCAGGCTACCTGGGTCGAGCGGCGTGCGTGGGACGTCAAGTCCCAGCAGAGCATCGAACGCGTGGTCTACTGGCGGACGCGACGCTGGCCCGAGCGCTACACGAACGATGCGTGGCAAGTCCCTATACCGTACCAGTGCACTCAGCAGCGCGCTCGCCTTCGCGTCCTCGATGTCGCCAACAGCGACGAGCACTAGGGGGCCTCGTGGATGGGATGGGTAGGCAGCTTCGTCCGGCAACGGCACCGAGGTGGCTGGTGTGGAAGCCCGTGGTGTCGCGGCTGGGTACGACGGCAAGGTCTGCTCGCTCGTTTCGGTCTCCTGCAGATGCACTGCAGGAGCCGGCGTCGCGGAGACCGGCATGCCCGCATCGCCCACCTCGCCCCGCATCTCATCCCCGACGACATCGACGGCGTCGGCATCGAGTGACTCTAGCGACGAAAGATAGGCCGATAGCATCAGCCGGTTGCACAGCAGGTTGACCCGCCGCGGAATGCCGGATGTCCAATGGAAGATTCGAGAGTAGGCAGCCTCGCGGAATGTCGGGCGCCTGCTCCAGCCAACTTGGTGGAGCCGGTGTTCGATGTAGTCCCGGGTTTCGGTGGAGTCCATCGGCCCCAGGTGGCACGATGCAATGACACGCTGGCGGAACTGCTCCATTGGCTTGGAGATGAGCAACGCCCTCAGTTCCGGCTGCCCGACGAGGAAGCTCTGTAGCAGGGCGCGGCTGCCGAGCTGAAAGTTCGACAGCATACGCAGTTCCTCGACTCCCTCGCGGCTGAGGTTCTGTGCCTCGTCGACGATGAGCAGGGCGCGCTTGTTCTTGGTGACTAGCAGCGTGAGGAATGCTTCGATCGTGGCAATTAGCTCTGCTTTCGTCAGGCTCTTGGGTGCCATCCCGAAGGCGAGCGCCACCGAACGCAACAAGTCACCTGCCTCCAACTGAGTGCTTACGATCTGAGCCGCGACAATTTCGTCGCGGTTCAGATCCGAGAGCAGGGTGCGGACCAGGGTCGTCTTGCCGGCGCCAACCTCGCCTGTCACAACAACGAAGCCTTCCCCCTGGTAGACCCCGAACTGCAGGTACGACAGCGCACTCTTGTGGCCCCGGCTGCCGAAAAAGAAGGCCGGGTCAGGACTCAGACTGAACGGTGCGCCAGTAAGGCCGAAATGGGATTCGTACATGCGACGAAAAAGACGCACCGGGCGGGCCGGTTGCGGCACCTGCCAAGCGCGGGTTGCATTCTCGCATGCCGTACCTTAGGGCAGGCGCCAAGAGCGAGGGACCTTGGCGGCACCACGAGGCGAACACTGTGCAGGACCCCGGCGGAACCGCGAAGCCGCTCGTCGACGCAAAGTTTTGCTTGCAGTTATTGAGCGCCCTCGCGGAAGAGCACCACGCTAACCGTCTCAATGAGCACGAGCAGGTCGAGGAATAGAGAGTGATTCTTCACGTAATAAAGGTCAAACTGATGCTTCCGACGTGCATCCTCTACTGACGCGCCATAGCTGTAGCGCACCTGTGCCCAGCCCGTGACGCCGGGCTTGACGCTGTGGCGAATGTCATAGAAGGGGATCTCTGCCTGCAACTGCTTGACGAAAGATGGGCGCTCCGGACGTGGGCCGACGAGGCTCATCTCACCGCGAAGAACGCTAATCAACTGCGGAAGCTCATCGATGCGGCATTTGCGGATGAAGGCGCCCACGCGGGTCACGCGGACATCGTTCTTGGTGGCCCAGCGGGCAACGCCATCTTTCTCAGCGTCCATGGTCATGCTGCGGAACTTCAAGCACATGAAGCTGCGACCGCCGAGGCCCACACGCTCTTGTCTGTAGATCAAAGGTCCCCGACTGTCCAACTTGATGGCTATGGCGGTAAATACCATCACGGGGGAGGCCAGGATCAGCAGTAACGACGATGTGGCCAGATCGAAGGCTCGCTTGATCGCCGTGCGAAAACCATCCTGTACGAAGCCATGGCCATAGACAAGCCAGCTGGCCTTGAGACTGTCTGTGCGAACTTCGCCTTTGACGCGCTCGAAGAAGCCTGCAAGGTCCAGCACGGGAATGCCGCGGATGCGGCAGGCGAGCAACTGGTCCATGGGAACCGCTCCGCCGCGCTGTTCCCGTACGGCGACGATGATCTCATCTACGCGGTATTGGTGCACCACCTCCTCTATGGATTTACTTTGCGCAAATATTGGTGCGGCCACGGAGGCGGGCAGTTGCACCGCGCGCGTGTCTGACGCGGTGGGGTAGAAGCCCACAAGCATATGTCTTGAGCTACTGTCTGCGGCCAGATCTCCCGCCACGATGTGAGCTTCGGGTCCAGTGCCTACGATCAGCACTCGGCGTGCACCAACGGATGTGCGGCGCGCCAGGTAGCCGAGGCCGCGTACGACAATGACGCCTGCCGTCATGACGGGCACCGAGTACAGCAGGAGCATCAGTGCGTAATCGCGGTTGCCCTCGGCTTCCAGAGCAACATAGGCGATGCACGAGCCCATGGCCAGCGCGACGAGGCCGCGACCAAACATCGTGCGCAAACTGACGTGGATGGCCCCCTGCCGATACAAGCCGACGAAGGAATACAGCAACGCCATGAAGGCGGCGAAGCTGGCGGCCCACAACAGGACGCTGCCGGACGGGAAAGCAGCATGCTCTCGATCCAGCCCGGCTAGGCGCGAGGCTGCGAGGAGAACGGCAGCGAAACAGAGAAGGCTGTCGGCAATCAGTTCGAACAACGACCACACCGGGATGTGATGCTTAAAGATCTTCAACATCACATGAGACCCCTTCTCAAGCAGCGGCGCCCACGGCGACTGTATGTTTGCACTAGTAAGACTTGCGTCTGACGCCGTCTTCCCTCGGAAGGCTCGCAGTCTACGCAGCGACCCCTCCCAGTGAATCCCTTACCTAAGGGGTCGTTGCAGTGCACCATAAAGTGCTCATGCAAGCGAGCAGTTGCTTACGGAAGTACCCGTGCCTTATCTTGACGAGCTTCGCATTCTTGAGGCGGCAGCGGCGAAAGTCTTGACCCTTCCTGGGCCATGCCTGGAAGCCACGCACTGAGGTAGCCTGCCACTCGCTTGCCTGTTCTGCCGTCCCACAGTTCGGGCGTGCGGCCTTTTTTGCCGCCATTGAAAATGCATTCCCACACTGCCCGGGTCAGCAAGGCGCTATTCGTACCGATGAACGTGTTGGACCCCGTCGACACGGTGATCTCACGAGCTGCCTGCGAACCGATGGTCAGGCATGGCACACCAAGTGCGGTCGCCTCCTCCTGAGCCCCCCACGTGTCTGTGATGACGCAAGTGGCGCTTCGCATCAGCGCCAAGTAGTCCGGGTACGGTTGTGTAGGAAGGCGCAATATGCGCTCGGTGCCAATGAACCCGTCGAGTTGAAGCTTCTCAAGCTGCATGCCGATGGCGGGCGGCACGGGCCACACCAAACGGATGTCACGGCTTGCATCACGCAGCATCGCGAGCAGTTCCAGCATCCCTTCACCATCCGCACGTTGACTCTGATCCTCAAGGACGACCAAGCCATAGCCGGTGCGGTCCACAATCAAAGGCATGATCGAACTGGGTGACTCCCGACTCGACAAATCCGTCGGCACGCGCAAAGTCATTTGCAGTGCATCCATCAGCAAGTTTCCGGCGCAGTGCACTCGTTCGGGCGGCACGCCCTCGTTTGCCAGTACCTCGCTAGCCCGTAGCTCGGTTGTGTACAACAGGGCGGCCAACTGATCCGTCTGCTTGCGCGCTGCATCGGCCCGCCCATGACCGTTGGCGCGCAGCCCGGCGCCAATATGCACGACAGGAACCCCCTTGTCGCTCGCCACCCCGGCGCAGACCAGCGCCGCTTCGCCAGCGTCGAACACGATCACCGTCCTCGCGAGCACATGGTCGACCACGAATCCGAATGCCCGCCGAAGCTCGGCCAGTCCCTCTTCGCCGGCGTTTTGAGCAACGCCGAGAGTGACCATGCCCGATGTCGGATCGAGGCCGGACAGCAATGCGCCACAGAGCTCAAGGGCATCGTTGTCGTATATGCGCACCAACTTGGCGGCGTGCAGTTCACGGCGTGCGGCGAAGGCGTGCATCAGCGCGGCGGCCCTGATGTGGTCGCGTAGAGTGGCCACCACGCAAAGAAGCGGTCCGGGCTCCGAAGGGGTGAGCATCGCTTCGGGCGTTTGCGGTGCGTGCGCGGCTCTCGCAGTAGGCACGCACTGTGCGAAGGAAGGCGGCGGATCGGCGCCTGCCTCTCCAATCTCAGCGCGCAATTCGCGCGCAATCTGTTCCACGAGCGCTGGGCCGATCTCGGTTTGAGACGCCAGGAAGCAGCTCAGCATGAGCCGGTTGCACAGCAGGTTAATGCGGCGCGGGATGCCGGCGCTCCAGCGATGGATCTCGTGAAATGCTCCGGGGAGAAAAGCCGGGATACCGGTCCAGCCGACCTTGCGCAGCCGATGCTCGACATAGGCGCCCGTTTCACCGGGTTCGATCGGCCCGAGATGGCACGACACGGTGATCAAGGCACGCAGTGATGCCATCGCCTCGGCCTGAATCACGTCACGCAGTTCCGGCTGGCCGACCAGACACAACTGCAACGGCAGCCGTGTGCGCTGCGTCGCGATGGCCACCAGCTGTTCGAATGCGTCCGGACGGAGGTTCTGTGCCTCGTCGATGATCAGGACCGCGCGCCGAGCCTCATTGTCGAGACTGCTCAGGAAGCGGATCAGCCGGGCCGAAAGGTCCTCGCCTGGTTCAGGGTTGGTCGGCAGGCCAAAGCCGATGAGGGCGGATCCGAGAAGCTCCCCGGCGTCGAGCTGCGTGCTGACCACATGCGCCACAGCGAGCTGGCGAGTGTCGAGCTCGCTCAGCAGCGTGCGAACGATGGTTGTCTTGCCGGCACCGATCTCGCCGCTGATCAGGACGAAGCCGGACGCCGCCGTCAGCCCGCGACGCAACTCCGACAGCGCGCGATGATGCCCGCTACTGTCGTAGTAGAAATTTGGGTCCGGGCTCAGCTGGAACGGCGGCCCAGTGATGCCGAATCGTGACTCGTACATGGCGGAGCTGAGTATGCCAAGCCGACGGCGAACCGCATGCCCGATCCCGCATCGGCTACAGGAGATCGAAGCAGCAACCAGATGCGATGCTTGGCCGCCGATGTAGGGGATTTGCAACCCAACCAGCTTCACGTAGCGTGCACTACGCGGTGCCCCGGCCCATATGGTCGATGGTCATGGCCCGCGCTTCACACGGTAGGTGACGTGCTCTTGCCTTGCACTCTTCCCTTGTTGATGCAACCCCACACCGAACCCGGTGCGGGGTGCGCCTGATGTCTCGCCGCTCACGCGGGCAGCCGTCCTCTGTGCCACCCGTTCGGCGCTGGACGTGGCGCCTCGTGCTGGCGTTGCTCTTGGCAGCGATGTTGGCCCTGGTGTTCGATGGCGTTGTTCAGGCCATTGATGTGCCGCCGCGCGCGCTTGGGCCCTACCTAGAGCATCGCTCCTCGGGTCATCACTCGCTGTGGTCGTCTGCCGGCTCGTGGGTGTCGCGGCGCTTGGTGACACTTGATCGTGGCGAGCCGACCGCCCAATCGCCAGCCATGCTGAAGATAGGAGCTGGGGGCAAGGGCGTTGGGCAAGCAGCGCAGGCGGGATTGCGCACTGTTCACGTAGCCTCCGCCGCGCAGGCCACTCAAGCGCTGAACGACGCGCAGCCCGGCGACATGATCCTCTTCGAGCCGGGCGTCTACCGTATCGACACGCCCCTTGTCGCGCGCATCGCCGGGAAGCCAACGGCTCGCATCACGGTCGCAGCGGCGCCGCCGGGGAGTGTGCTGCTCGAAGTGCAATCCGTGGAGGGCTTCGTCGTTTCGGCCCCCTACTGGTCGATCCAGGGCTTGACGCTTCGCGGTGTGTGTGAGCGCCATTCCGATTGCGAGCATGCGTTTCACGTGGTGGGTGACGCCCGGCACTTCATCGCCCGCAATAACAAGCTCGTCGATTTCAACGCGCACATCAAGGTGAACGGCCACCTGGGCCGGTTCCCCGACGACGGCGTGATCGAGTCGAACACGCTGACCAACACTGCCGTCCGCGATACCGACAACCCAGTTACGCCGATCGACATCGTGGCCGCCAGCCGGTGGGTGGTGCGTGACAACCTCATCACGGATTTCGTGAAGGCGGGAGGCAACCGCATCAGCTACGGTGCATTCGCCAAGGGGGGTGGCTCTGGCACGGTTTTCCGGGGCAACGTCGTCTACTGTGAACGGGCTTTGCGCGGCCTGCCGGGATGGCGCGTCGGCCTGTCATTTGGTGGCGGTGGCAGCGGGCCCGAACACTGCCGCGATGTCGCTTGTGTGATCGAGCAAGAGGCGGGTGTCATGGAGTCCAACATCATCGCCGGCTGCTCGGATGATGGTATCTATGTGAACCGGGGGGCATCCAGCCGCATTGTGCACAACACGCTTGTAGACACCGGGGGGATCGTCGTTCGCTTTGTCGAGAGCAGCGCGGAGGTGAATGGCAACCTCGTGGACGGCCCGATTCGCGTACGTGACGACGCGTTACTCCACGCACATGACAACCTCGACACGCATATGGCATGGCTGTATCTGGGGCGGCATCCACATCGCTCGCTCTTCGCGGGCGCCCTCGCGTTCGATTTCACATGGAGGGGTGAAAGTCCGCGCCGCAACGCCACGGCGGCCCCTTCTCCTGACCTGTGCGGTGTCGTTCGCCGTGAGCGGCCGGCCTACGGCGCCTTTGAGGACTTCAGTGCGTGCTTGCAGGACCTGAGCATAGTGTCGCCCTTGCGGCCCTGAGCGCCGACAGGTCGTGCCTCAACCGAGCGCCAGGTCCTTCTCGAGCATGAGGCTGTCGGCGAGGAACTTCGCCGCCCAGTTCAAGTACTCGTAGGTGCCGTAGTCGCCATCGACGGGGAAGGACCCCTTGACGCCGCCACGTGTCTCACCGGGTCCGTCGACGCGCACGGTGCGGCGCACGAAGCGGTTCACCTTGATGGCGGCTTCGGCGTAGCGCGCATGGCCCGTGAACTGGAACAGCAAGAGCCAGCAATGAGCGACTTGCGCGCTGCCCGTGAGACAAACCCAGTCTGTGGCGGGCCGCCAGCCAGGGAGGAAGCGGCCAGGGAGATGCCCGTCTGATCCCAGGCCACGCAGAAGGCCGTCGGCGGTGCGTCGTGCAGCATCGAGAAATACGCTGTCCGAACTGAAGCGGTACGCCTCGAGCACGCCGCGCAGCGCATAGGCCATGGTGTGAGTCAGTGGGCGCGAAGGTACATCGAGGCAACACTTGGAGAACCAGCCGTCGGGACCCTGAGAGGTTAGCGCCCATCGCACGTTGGCGAGCGCCGCGTCCGCATATCCCCGGTCAGGAGCGATACGGGCCGCTTCCAAAAGACCCCAGGCGACGTGCGTCTCGTACTCCTTTTCGCCCGCGGCCGCGAAAGGCGTGGGGAACTTGCGCCAGCAGCCGTCATCGTCTTGCGTTCGCACAAGCCAGTCGGCGGCCCGCTGCATGGGTTCGCGGTAGCCGCCCAAATCCGCTTCGGCAGCCGCCAGTCCGAGCAGAATTTGTCCGGTGTTGAAGGTCACCGGAACGACGGGCTTGGAGTCGATCTTGCCGCCCTGGAAGCCGCCGCATGGCATCTGGATGCGCACCAGCCAGTCGGCCATGCGCCGCCCGCGTTCGCGGATGTCGGTGTCTCCGGTGCGCCGCGCATGATCAAGGAAGGTCGGAACGATGTACCCGGTTGTCTCGGGATAGGAGGTGCTCCAGCCGTTGATCAGGCTGTAATCGCGCGCCACGCCGCCATCGTTGCTCTGCGAAAAGTCCTGGGCGCGGCACAGCCATCCGATCAGCTCGCCGATCAAGCGATCGATGCCGGGGTCTTCCGCCGGGAGCCCCGCCCGATCGCGCAGGCGCTCGGTCCAGGTCGCCGCAGGCAGCCGCAGCAGGTCGCGGAGCCGGCGAGTGTGTGCTTTCAGGGCCTGTCTCATGGTTGTGTGGCGCAGACGACCGCTCAGTGCGTGCAGCCTTCGATAAGCTCCACCGTCTCGGCGGGTGCGTGCAGATACCGTGCCGTCCGGCGCTTGGCTTGGATGTCGTCGTAGATGTGTTGTGCACTTCTTTCGTCGATTCCCAGCGCCGTGCCCAGCTCGGCTGCTGACACACCGTGGTTGAGTGACCACAGGGCTACGTCCATTTGCGCGTACGGCAACGCGAAGTAGAACTCGTCCTGGCCCTGTGGCAGGGTGTAGGTATCGGTGGTGGGCTGAGCGTTGCAGATTTCGTCGGGCAGCCCGAGCCAGCGAGCGAGCGCATAGACCTGCGTTTTGTAGAGATGTGCGATGGGCTTGAGGTCTGCCGCGCCATCGCCCACTTTCACAAAAAAGCCCTGGTCGTATTCGAGCCGGTTCGGCGTGCCGACCACTGCGTAGTTCATCCGATCGGCGTGGAAGTAATCCATCGTCTTGCGCACCCGCTGCTTCAGGTTGGTGGCGGCGACGATCTGCAGGTACTCGCGCAGCGGCAGCCGCGCTTCCTGCGTCCGGCCATCCGGCGATGCGACCACCAGCTTGAAGAAGTTGATGCCGCCGCCCGTGCCGCCGGCGATGACGATCTTGTTGCGCCAGCCATCGCCATACGCCGGAAAGACGCGGCGGATCGCATCGTCGCGTTCCCGGTAGCAGCCCAGCGCCTCAAGCGCCGGCGCAATGTCGAAGGTCTTGTGCTCGATGCCCAGGTAAGCGGCTAGCGCACGCCCGCGCTCGGTGCTGAACGAGCTGGAATCGCGCTCGGGCAGCAGCAGGGCGAACACCTTCTTTGCGCCGACAGCGCGAACCGCGAGCGCGGCGCACACCGAGCTGTCGATGCCGCCGGAGATCGCCACCACGAGGCCGCGCCGGTGCAGCCGGTTGGCGAGCGTGTCGACGATCCAGCGCGTGATGCGTTCGGTTTCGGCGGCGCAGTCGAGCTGCAGGGCCTCGGGTCGGGGAGTGGGGACAGTCATCGCAGCACTCCGTCGGCCGTCAGCCGCGCTTGCGGGCGAGGAACTGCACGATGTTGTCAAGGCTGTCGAGGTTCTCCGGGACCATTTCGTCGTCGCTGACCTTGATGGAGTACGTCTCCTCGAGGAACGCGATCAGCTCGAGGAATCCGGTTGAATCGAGCACGTGGCGCTCGAGGAACGAGTCGGCGTCGCCGAGCGGCGCGGCGCTCGCGCCCATGATGAAGTTGTCCTCGATGTAGCGGCGAATCTCGCCTCTGGCCTCGTTCATGTCTTCCTCGGTTTCATGTCCCGGCGGTCATCGCAGGCTCGCGTGGCGGACCTTGCCGGACTCGGTGCGCGGCAGCTCGTCGACGATCTCCACGATCTTCGGCGCCATGTAGTTTTCGAGCCGCGCCAAGCAGTGCCGCATGATGTCCCGCGCTGCCACCTCGCAGCCGGGCCGCAGTGTGACATAGGCCTTCACGGCCTGGCCCAGCGTGTCGTCCGCCACGCCGATAACCGCGCACCCTGTCACGGCCTCGATCTGGTAGATGGCGTTTTCGACTTCGCGTGGCGACACCTTTTCGCCACGGGTCTTGATGATGTCGTCCTTGCGCGAGACGAAGTACAGGTACCCGTCAGCGTCGCTGCGGAACAGGTCGCCGGTGTGCAGGACTCGCTCGCCCCGGGTGCGACCGGGTCTGATTCGCTGCTGCGTCTCAACGGGTCGCTCCCAGTAGCCTTGCATCACGTGCGGGCCGCTCACCACCAGCTCGCCTGTTGATCCGTGCGGCAGGCGCTGGCCCTGCTCGTCGACCAGCCAGTGCTCCTGGTGCGGCATGCCGCGCCCGACGCTGTCCGGCCTGGCATCGATCTCGTCGGGCGGCAGGTAGGTCGCGCGAATGCATTCGGTCATGCCGTACATCGAGAACAGGCACGCCTGCGGCAGCGTCGCGCGCAGGCGCTGCAGATGGGCTTCGGGCAGCGCCGCCGCGGCGTTGGTGACGACTCGAAGCGCGCCGAGATCGAAGCGCGCCAGGTCCTGCAGTCCGAGCAGCGAAGCGAACAGCGTCGGCACGCCGGGGAAGACGGTGACCCGTTCGCGTGCCAGCATCTGCGCCAGCTTGATCGGGAAAGCCGCCCATCGATCGAGCACCACGGTGGCGCCGCAGGCCAGTCCCATTAGCAGGTTGTTGAGTCCGTAGCTGAATGCGGCCGGCACCGCCAGGCCGATCACGTCGTCTTCGCGCAACCCGAGGTAGTCCTGGATCGAAGCCCAGGCGCTGCGGACGTTGCGGTGCGTCAGCATCACGCCCTTCGGCAGGCCGGTGGTGCCGGAGGTGTAGATGAGGACCGCGAGATCGTCCTCCTGTCGCGGCGACTCGAAGGCTTCGGCCGGGGCCGACGCTGCAGGCGGCCATGCTCGCAGCGGCACGCCATCGACGGCCACGGCGGGCTTGCCCACCACGCGGCAGCTTAGCAGTGTGTTGCTGCCTTGCACGGCGGGCTGCCACGTGGCAGCGAGTGCGGCATGCGTAAGCAAAGCGCTGGCCGCGGTGTCGCGCAGCATGAAGGCCAGCTTCTCGGACTTGATCAGCGGGCTGGCCGGCACGAACACCGCGCCGGCGGCGAGAACCGCATGCACCGCCACCGCGAACTCGATGCTGTTCTCCAGCAGCACGAGCACGCGATCGCCGGGCACGACGCCGTCATGGCGCAGCGCCGCAGCCGTTGCTTGCACGTTTTGCAGCAGATCGGCGTAGCTGATGCGCTCGTCGCCGCAGACGAGCGCCGGCTTGTCCGCCAGGCGTCGCGCGGTTTGCTCGAAAACGTGATGCAGCAGCATGGAGTTCAGGACCAGGATCGGGGACCGGCTGCAGGGCGCAGCATCTGCTCGTGCAGCAGCATGGTGGACAGCACCCCGACGAAAGCCATGTTGTCGCCGAAGCCGATGGCGCGCCCGGCGGCGCACTTGTCGACGAGCTTGCCGACCGCGATCGGATCGAACAGCCCGGCGCGGTCGAGGCTAGCCGCGCCGAGCAGGTCGGCCACGTAGGGCAGCGGCTTGCCGCCGGCGAAGAAGCAGGCGCTGTCCGGCGCACGGTACGGCTGCTTGCTGCGCTGGCCGATGGCGGCCGGAAGCTGCGCACCCAAGGCCTTCTTCAGCAGCAGCTTTTCGTTCAGCCCGCGCAGCTTGAAGCGCGGCGGCAACCGGCAGGCGAACTCGATGACGCGGTGGTCGAGGAACGGATAGCGCGCCTCGACCGACGCCGCCATCGCCATGCGGTCTCCCTGCGAGGACAGCAAGTAGCCGGACATCAGCGTATGCGCCTCGACGTACTGATCGCGTTCCATCGGCTCCCAGCGCGCGAAGTCGTCCGGCAGCGCCGCCGCCAGCGCCGCGTGGGGATCCCAGGCCAGCAGGCGCTCGCGCCACTCCTCGCGGAAGAAAGCCAGCACGCGGCGCGTGGTGGCCATGCGCGTCATGTGAGCGAACCAGGGCCTGTCGACTTGGTCGAGGCCGCTGCCGAAGAACTGCCGCGCGAAGGCCTGGCCGGCGGCCGGCGAGTGCGCGAGGTAGGGATACAGTCGCCCGAGCAGGTGGCTGCGCCAGCGCGAGGCGGGCGCGCGGGCGACGAAGCGGCGGATCTTGGCTTCTTTGAACAGATCGTAGCCGCCGAAAGCCTCGTCCGCGCCTTCGCCGGTCAGCACGACCTTGTAACCAGCGGCGCGCACGCTGTCAGCCAAGAGCATCATCGGCGCCGGCGCGGTGCGCACGACCGGCGCCTCGGCGTGCCACACCATGCGCGGGAAGGCCACGCCGATCGCCGCCTTGGTCGCCTGGATAGCCGAGTGGTCGGTTTGCAGATGCCGCACCAGCGCCTGCTGGTGAGCGCTCTCGTCGAACTCGGCGTCCTCGAAGGTGAGCGAGAAGCTGCGCAACGGCGTGTCGGTGTGATGCCGGACGATGGTCGTGATGATCGAGGAGTCGAGGCCGCCGGACAGGTAGGCGCCGACCGGCACGTCGGCGCGTAGCTGCAGGCGCACCGCATCGATCAGCAGCGCGCGCAGCGCTTCTGCGCATTCGTCTTCCGAGCGTGCGCCGCACGCCGGTGCGCCGGGGAAATGCCAGTCCCAGTAGCGCCGCAGCCGCACCGCCCGACCCTCGACGGCCATCACGTGGCCCGGCGGCAGCACCTGAATGCCCTCGAACAGACTGGCCGGCGGCAGCACCGACCAGTAGCTGAAGGTCGAGGCGAGCGCGCCGGCGTCGAGCCGTCGCGGCACCTCGGGCAGCGCGAACAAGGCCTTGACCTCGGAAGCGAAGGCCAGCCGCCCGGCCGTCCACGTGTAGAACAGCGGCCGGATGCCCACGCGGTCGCGCGCCAGCACTAGGCGCTGCCGGCGCCCGTCCCACAGCGCGATCGCGAATTGGCCGTTCAGGTGCTCGACGAAGTCGTCGCCGTGCTGCTCGTACAGGTGCACCAGCACCTCGGTATCGGACTGCGTGTGGAAGTCGTGCCCCTGGCGCAGCAGCGATTCGCGCAGCTCGATGTAGTTGAAGATTTCGCCGTTGAAGACGGCCCAGATGCTGCGGTCCTCGTTGTGCAGGGGCTGCGCACCGCCTTCGAGGTCGATGATGCTCAGGCGCGCGTGGCCCAGCCCGATGGCGCCGTCCACGCGCACGCCCTGGCCGTCGGGCCCGCGGTGGTGCAGCGCCGCCACCATGGCGTGTAGCTGCTGCGCACGCGGCGGCTCGGCCGGGGCGGGGCTGTAGAGACCGGCAATGCCGCTCATACGTCAGGCGGCGGCCTCCGCCGCCGCGCCGCGGCGCGCGAGGGTGCCGGCGTAGTCGGCGTGCAGCAGGGGCGCCTCGCGGTCGATGTCGACCACAGCCGCGCCCCAGGACAAACCAACGCCGTAGCCCAGCAGCATCACGCTGAGGTCGCGCTCGCGCTCGGCCGGCAGCATGCGCGTCAGCGTGACGGCGACCGAGGGGCCGCCGCAGTTGCCCATATCCTCGATCGTCATCGGCACGCGCGCCTCCGGCAGCCCGGCCTTCTTTATCAGGTGCTTCATGATGAAGCGGTTCGACTGGTGGAACAGGTAGCTGTCGATCTGCTCCACGCTGCGGCCCGACAGCTCGAGCGCGTCGCGGATCAGCGGCGGCACGCGCTTGATGGTGAAGTTGAAGATGCCGGCGCCGTCCATGCGCAGGTGCAGTTCGCGCGGGTCGGCCGGGCAGCGGTCGCGGAAGGCGCCGCCGCGGATGATGAGGCCGGTGTGGCCGGTGCCGTCGGTGTGCAAGCAGAAGTGCCCCGCAGGCGCGCCCGGCATCAGCTCCAGTGCGGTGGCCGAGCCGGCATCGCTGAACAGCAGCGTCGTGGCCTGGTCGTCGGGGCTGGGAAAGCGGCTCGGCGTCTCGCCGTGCAGCATGAGGATGCGCTGGTGGCCGCCGGCCTTCAGCATGGCCGCCGCCAGGTACAGGCCGTAGGGATAGCCGGAGCAGCCCAGCCCGAGGTCGAAGGCGGCGCAGCAGTCGCCCAGGCCCAGCCACTGATGCAGCATGCTGCTCGTGGAGGGTAGGAAGTAGTCGGGCGACTGCGTGACGAACACCAGGCCGCTGATAGAGTCGCGTGCCCACCCCAGGCGCTCAAGCAGCCGCTCGGCGGCCTCGAAGCAGAGGTCGGCTGAGGTGACGCCGCCATCAACCACGCGCCGCTCGCGCACGCCGGCCATCGCGACCACCTTGCGCACCTCCTCGGGATCGAAGCCGAGGCTGGCGTCCAGGTTGCTGACCGAGCGCGGCGGGACGCAAGTGGACACGCCGGCGATGCGAAAGCCATCGATGCTGCTGCGACTCATGGTGGGTGCTCTTTCGCGAGAAGAACGGCTGCCTGACGGCGGGATCAGTCGACGATGCGCGTGCCGCCGTCGACCACCAGGGTGTGACCGACGATGCCACCGGCGGCGCGGCTGCATAGGAACTGCGCCGCCTGGGCGATCTCTTCGAGGTCGACCATGCGGTGCATCGGCGCGCGGCGGACCGCCTCGGCAATGCGCTCGTCACGGTCGGGGAAGGCCGCCCAGGCGTCGGTGAGCACGCTGCCCGGAGACAGGATGTTGACGCGCACACCCCTGGGCGCAAGTTCGACGGCCAGGTGGCGCGCGAGCGACTCGAGCGCGCCCTTGGACGCGCCGACGGCGGAATAGGCCGGCACGGCGCGCACCGCGCCGGCCGACGACACCGCGACGATCGCCGAGCCGGGACCCAGCAGCGGCAGCGTCTGGCGCACCAGCTCAAAGAACGCGCGCACGTTGAGCGACATCGTCCAGTCCCAGTGCTTGGCGCTCAGCGACTCGAATGCGTGGTGCACACCGGTGGCCGCGCAGTGCACCAGCGACAGCGTCGCGCCGCTCGGTTGCTCGAGGCGCTCGCGCACCGCGTCGAGCCCCTTGGGCAGCGTGAGGTCGGCGCGCAGCACCTCAAGCGCGAGCTGCTGCTCCGCTGCCTCGGCCTGCAGCGCCTGCGCCGCCTTGTCGTTGCGGGCGTAGTTGGCGATGACCTGGGCGCCGGCGCGCGCCAGCTGCAACGAGATGGCGCGGCCGATGCCGCGCGTGCCGCCGGTGACGATCACGCGGCTGCCGTGCAAGGCGAAGAAATCACTCATCGGGCCTGCCCGCGAAGAAAGTCGTCGAGCACCTCGTCCCTGAAGCCAGGGGCGAAGGTTTCGATCGGCATGAACGAGAAGAACAGCTTGGCCTGCGCCACGTTGCGCCCGCCCACCTGCGCCTGGCACTCGGCGGTGGCGAAGCGCTCTTCATTGGAGACGATGCTCGCCCGCAGCTCGAGCTCGTCGCCCGGGCGCACCCACTGCCGAAAGCTGGCCGACAGGATGCGCGCGAGCATAGCCTTGCCGCGCGGCAGGCACTGGGCATCGAGGCACTTGGCGGCAGCCTGGCCCATGGTCTCGGTCAGCAGCACGCCGGGCACGACGGGAAAGCCGGGAAAATGGTCCTGGAAGTAGTCGTCGCCGGCCGGGACGGTTCGCCTGGCGACGACGCTCTCGCCGGGGACGAGCGACTCGATACGGTCGACGAGCAGGAAGCGCACGGCAGGCTAGCCTTCGAGCGCACCGTGGTGGCGCAGGATCTCGAAGATGTCGTTGATGCTCTGCATGCCTTCAATGTCTTGTTCCGACAGCTGGATGTCAAAGCGCTCATCGAGCGCGGCGATCAGCGACAGCGTGCCGAGCGAGTCCCAGCCCGGGATCTCCTTGCGCAACGTGGCCGCCGCAATGCGGCCCGGCGATTCCTCGAAGACCTCGGAGATCCAAGTCAATGCGTCTTGCGTGTTCATCGTTCGTGTCCGTCGTTCGTCATTGCGCCGTGAAGCCACCGTCGATCGCCAAGTCGGCTCCGGTGATCCAGCGGGTGGCCGGCGCGAGCATGAAGACGGCCGCGCGGGCCACGTCCTCGGGCTGCCCGGGTCCAAGCGGGTGGGCGGCCTTGAGCCTGTCCACGTGCTCGGTCGACAGCTTGGCCAGCGCCTGCTCGGTCATCTGCGTCATCACGAGTCCTGGCGACAGGCAGTTGACGCGGATCTGCCGGCGCGCCAGCTCGATGGCCATCGCCCGCACGGCGGCCGCCAGCGCGCCCTTGGTGGCGCAATAGCCGATCTGACCGGGCATGCCGACGCGCCCGTAGACCGACGAAATGAACAGCAGGCTGCCGCCCTCGGGGGTCATCACGTCGCGGCGGCACACCGCGCGCGCCAGCTCGAGTCCGGCGAGCAGGTTGACGTCAAGTTGCGCCTGCATCACCGACACGGTGTTCGACGCCAGCGGCCGCGTGTCGACCACGCCAGCGGCATGGCACAGCCCGTACAGCGGGCCAACTTCCTGGCGCAGCCGGGTCACCTCGGCGGCGATGGAGTCGTGCCACGCCAGGTCAATGGCGAACACGCGGTGCTCCGCGGCACCGAGCGCCTCGGCCGTCTGCGCCAGCCGCGCGTCGTCGCGGCCCATCAGCGCCACCTTGGCGCCATGGCGTGCCAGCTCGATGGCCGCGGCGCGGCCCAGTCCGGACGACGCGCCGGTGATGACTACCCAGCGGCCCTCGAAATCCAGGAAGGACCGGCTGTTGGTCGTCGCGCTGGGACCGGGGGTGGAAGGCACGCTGGGGCTCCGACTCGTGGTCAATCTTCTGGGGTGAGCGAGGATAGCCGACGGGCACCGCCGTCAGGCGCGCGCTGCATCACCGGATCGAGGGGCTTGGCGATTTTGAATCTTGGGGGGCGCCAGCGCTCATGTCGTAGAAGTATTCGCCGTGGCGGCTCATCTCCATCACGCACTCGATGGCGTCGCGCACGCGGATCGACTGGATCACGGTGTTACCCACGCGCCGCCGCTGGATCGCGCCGCGCCGGCGCAGAGCGGCCTCGAGCAGCGGAAAGCGGCGGCGCGAGATCGCCTCCGGCGAGAAGACGTAGGTCGTCACGGTGCGCTGCGTGCCGTCGGCGTCGATCACAGGAACCTCGAACGGCGCGTCGGTGTAGAGGCGGAAGGGCAACTGTGGGCTGACCAGGTGCTCGAGGTGGTGAAAGAAGGTGAAGGTGTCGAAGGGCACGTTGAAGAACACCACCTTGCCGTCGGCCTCGACCAGCTTCTCGAACGGACTGCCCGGCCCGCAGGGATAGACGCTCACCGGATGGTCGACGACGAACCACTGCGCGCGCGGGCCGTGGACTAGCACTGGGTGGGTGGGATGGGCGCTGCGCAGGACGCCGGGCCGGCGGCGGAACAGCTCGGACACCATGCCCATCATCGACGGCGTGCGGCGCACGTCGAAGCGCTTGAGCTTGTGCAGGTAGTCGAGCGACGAGGAACGGTATGGCAGCGACACCATCAGCAGGTGGCCCTCGGGTCTGACCGCATCGAGGAAAACACTTGTGAGCGTGTCAATCGAGCCGCGGAATCCGTGGTCGTTGGAGAAGGCGCTGTGCAGCATCACGCTGTCTCCGCCCTGCACGCCCACCGCATGCAGGGCGGCGCGCAGCCGCTTCTCGCCGTAGGACAGGAAGGCGGCCACCAGCCGAGCGCGCGCGTTGAGTAGCAGGGCCTTGAGGCGCAGCTTGTATGGCCGCGGGATCTTGGAAAGGATGGACATGGCGGACCGGATGATTCGCGGAAAACCCGCAGTTCAATTTCCCCGAAGTAGGGGGCGTGGATCGCGCACGGGCTATGGCACATTTTGTGACATTGATCAACAACCCTCAAGCTCATGAAACTGAAACCCGTCGCAGTGGCGTTGGCACTGATGGCTGCTGGTCCGGCGGTCATGGCTGCAGCCTGCACCGGCACGTTTTCTCTCGGCACGTTGGGCGTCAACGGCTATGCCAACTTCGGCCAGACGCTGAGCGGCCCGGGAAGCTTTAACCACTGCTACGACTTCTCGGTGAGCACCGGGCCAGTCAATGCCTCCGGCGCGACCCTGCTGTCCAACTGGTCCTGGGACCTGGGGCTGGACTTCACGTCGATGAACATCGCGGGCACCAACGTGCTTTCGTCGTACGTCACCCAGTTCGGCCAGCTATGGACCTTTAGCGACCTGACGGTCGGTAACTACCGGCTCGAAGTCGCGGGCAACGTGTACGACTACCCGTGGAGCAACTACGACGGCACCGTCGGCTACCGCGGCACGCTGGTCATCACGCCGGTGCCCGAGCCCGAGTCGCTCGCGATGCTCGCGTTCGGCCTCGCCGCAGTGGCCTGGGGCGCTCGCCGCAAGAAAGCCTAACCCCGCGAAGACGCAGACCGACCTGGCAAGGCGTGTGCGCTTTGCCACGTTTTTCCTTCAAAGGTGCGCTATCGCCTGCGCCCGCCGCGCCTGATACTTACGCCTCTTGCCTGACACCCGCGCCCGTGCCGCACGGCGCGCGCCCATACTGCCATGGCCCGATCCCGCCGTCCCTCTCTTCTGCTGCTCGGCGTGGTCGCGCTCGCCGGCTGCAGCCGCGTCGGGGGCGACGCAACCCAGGTGGCGGCCAAGGTCAACGACACCGAGATCTCGCTGTCGCAGCTGCAGCATCTGATGCAGCGCCAGCCGGCTGTCGCGCCCGAGCATGCCGATGCGCAGGCGCGCCGCGTGCTCGACGCGGTGCTCGACCAGGAGCTGGCCGCGCAGGGCGCGCGCAAGATGGGCCTCGACAAGGAGCCGCGCGTGGTGCAGGCGATCGAGGCGGCCCGGCGCGAGGTGCTGGCACGCAGCTACCACGACGTGCTGGCCGAGAAGACGCCGCTGCCGGCCAGCGACGACATCGACCGCTACTACGACAGCCAGCCGGCGCTGTTCGCCCAGCGCCGCTTCTATGCCATGCAGGAGACGTTGGTGCAGGGTGACCACGCCGAACTCGCCGCCTTGCAGACCGCGGTGCAGATGACGCCCAATGCGGCCCGCATGGCCGAGGTGCTGCGCGAGGCGCGCCTGCGCTCGACCAGCCGCCAGATGACGATCTCGCCCGAGGACGTGCCGCTGCCGCTGCTGGCCAAGCTGGCCGATTTGCGCGAAGGCCATTCGCTGATGGTGCCCGCGCCCGGCGGCGCGCGCGTCCTGACGCTGCTATCCAGCACGCCTGCGCCGCTGAGCCGCGAAGCGGCGCGCAACGCGATTCAGTCATTCCTGACCAACGAGCGCAAACGCCAGACCGTGCAGCAGGGCATGAAGTCACTGCGCGATGCCGCGCAGATCGAATACAAGGGCAAGTTCGCGCTGGTCGCGGCGGAGCCCGCCAGCGGCGCGCAGCCGGCCGAAAGCGCGGCGTCGGCGGCCCAGGCCCGCTGACGTGCCGGCGCGGAGTGCCGTGGTGAGTGCCTTTCCCAAGCCCGTCCAGGCCGCCGCGACGGGCGCGAGCGGTCGGCGCGAGCGCGTCGACCGCTGGGTCGCCGGGCTGGTCGCCGGCGGCCTGCTGACGGCCTACACGCCGACCTACTGGGACTTCACCGTCGGCCGCTCGGCCGCCGATGCGCAGGGCCACGAGCTGCTGGTCCTGGCTATCGCCGTGTGGCTGGTCCTGCGCCAGGCGCCGGTGCTGGCGGCGCAGCCCGACCGGCCCAGGCTGCGCACCGCGACGGTGCTGTTGGGCATCGGCGCGGCGATGTACGTCTTCGGGCGCGGCCTGCACTTCCTGCGCATCGAGCTGTTTTCGCAAATCTTCGTCGTCGCCGCGCTGGCGGTGGGCTACAAGGGCTGGGCGGCGCTTCGCCAGGTGTGGTTCCCGCTGTTCTTCCTGATGTTCATCATCCCCCTGCCCTACACGCTGGTCATGACGCTCACCAGCCCGCTTAAGGCCGGCGTGTCGGCGGTCACGACCCAGCTGCTGTTCTGGGCCGGCTATCCGATCGGGCGCTCCGGCGTGGTGATCACCATTGGCCAGTACGAGCTGCTGGTGTCCACCGCATGCGCGGGCCTGCAGACCATGTTTACGCTGGAGGCGCTGGGGCTGGTCTACGTGAACCTCAAGGGCTACGAGTCGGCGCTGCGCAACGCGCTGCTCGCCGTGGTGATCGTGCCGATCTCCTTCTGCGCCAATGTCATCCGCGTGCTGGTGCTGTGCCTGGTCACCTATCACCTCGGCGACGACGTCGGCCGCGGCTTTTTCCACGGCTTCGCGGGCATGCTGCTGTTCCTCGCCGCCCTCGTGCTGATCATGGGGGTCGACGGCGCAATGACCCGCCTGCTGCCCGCGAGACACCGCCGATGAGCATCGTGTCGACGCGCCGGCGCGCGCTGGTCTTCGCCGTCACGCTCACCGGGGCCGCAGTGCTGGCCGAAGCCGCGAAGCCGCGGCGACGCGACGCCGAGCGCGCTAAGCTGCCGCTGGGGAAGGTGTTCCCCAGCGCCTTCGGCCGCTGGCGCATCGACGCGCGGGGCCAGGCCTTCGTGCAGCCGGCCGACGAGCAGGGCAAGCTGTACGGCGTCTACGACCAGGTGCTCGAGCGCGCCTACGTGAGCAACGACAACGAGCGCGTCATGCTGTGCGTCGCCTACGGCAGCGAGCAGTCGCCGGCGCTGCAGGTGCATCGTCCCGAGATCTGCTATGCCTCGGGCGGATTCCGCGTCAGCGGCAAGCGCGAGACGCTGCTGAGCGTGGCCTCGCGCCGCCTTTCGGTCACCACGCTGCACGCCGTAAAGGTGGGTCGCGCCGAGCCGATCACCTACTGGACGGTCTTCGGTGACGACGTCGTCGGCGGCAGCGAAAACTTCCGTTGGCGCCAGCTCGCCGCCGGCCTGCGCGGCGAGGTGCGCGACGGCATGTTGGTGCGCATCTCGTCGATCGGCCACGACGCCGAGGCCGGCTACCGGCTGCACGCGGCCTTCGCGGCCGAGTTGCTGCAGGCCATGCCGGCGCAATACCACGCCCGCGTGTTCGGCTCGCTGCCGACGGCCTGAGCCGGGCTCAACGCAGCATTGACATCAAATCGCGCAGCAGCGCGTCGTCGGCCGAGTAGCGGCGATAGGCTCCGTCCAGCGCCGAGCAGACGATGGCCCAGGCGCGCGGCAGCCGCGCGCGCTGCCCCTTGACGACGTCCGTCAGCCATTCGACCTTGCGCTGCGCCAGCTCGGCCTGGTGGTGGCCCAGTTGCCGGACCCGCTCGGACACGGCGCGCCAGATGCGCAGCTCGCGCTCGCGCGGTGTGTCCGGATGGCGCCAGATGCCGAGCAGGCGGTGCAGCAGGCCGTCGCCGCCCATTCCGATTGTGTTGCCCGCGTGCTGGCGGTAGCGGTACAGCCGGCGCGGCGTCATGCGCACGCCTCCGTGCAGCGCGCAGAAGATCGCCAGCCAGTAGTCATGGGGCATGTCGCACGGCAGCGGAAAGGCGCGCTGGGCGGTGTCGCGGCGCACAACGCAGGCGGCGCCGTTGACGTAGTTGCGGCGCAGTAGCCGCTCGAACGCACCGCCGCCGAAGCTGAGCATGTCGGTCTCGTTCAGGCCGTAGCGGCCAAGCACCGTGTCGCTTCCGAGGCCGCGGCCGGCCGCGTCGACGAGCGAGCCGTCGGCACACACCAAGTCGGCGCGCTCGTGCTCCAGCAGGCCGGCCATCACCTCGACCTTGTCGCGTTCCCAGATGTCGTCCTGGTCGCAGAGGAACAGCAGGTCGCCGCTGGCGCGGCCGATGGCCGCGGCGAAGTTCTGCGCATAACCGAGGTTCACCGGGTTAACACGCACCTGGAAGCGCCGCCGCCGCGGCTCGTCGAGTGTTTGCAGGAAGGTTTCGATGCGCGCCAGGGTGTCGTCGTTCGAGCAGTCGTCGTAGATCGACACCTTGTCGACCCGGCGCGTCTGCGCTTCGATGGACGCGAGCTGCTCCACGACATGGAGCGCCCCGTTGTACGTGCAGAGGACGACTTCGCTGGTCAGTGGGCCCATTCACATTAGGAGAAATACATGCGGCGCGTCCGCAGCTGCGTGAGCAGGATATCGAGGACGGTTCTTTCCGGGCCGGCCGGCTTTCCGCATGCCGCCCACAGCAGCAGGCTGGCCGCCGGGTACGCCAGCGCGCCGACGCCGACCTGCAGTATCAGCTCGGAAAGCGCGCCCTCGCCGATCAACTCGGCGGCCGCCGCCATAACCGAGGCCATAGCCGCTGAGCACACGATGGGCCGCCACGCCGCGGCGGCGAGCACGCGCACGCCAATGCCGGTGGTGCGGCAGAAAACGACTACGATGCCCGCCAAGCCCAGCACCGAGGCGCCGAAGTGCGCGAAGGCCGCGCCTAGCGCGCCGTAGTGCAGGCTGGCCACGATTACGGCGGGCAGCGAGACCGCCAGCAGCCCGGCCGACAGGACGGTGTTGGCCTTGGGCTTGCCCAACGCGACGATCACCAGGTACAAGTTTCCCTGCAAAGCGCCCACCAGCCCGCTGAACGCGAACACGCGCATCAGCGGAATGGCTTCGAGCCACTGCGAGCCCAGCAGCACCTTTACCAGCGGCGCGGCCACCCAAGTCAGCCCGACCGCGACCGGGAAGGCGAGCAGGCAGATGATGCCGAAGACCCCGACGAAGCGGGCCCTGAGGTCGTCGACGTGGGAGGCGAGCCGGGCGTAGGCCGGGTAGACCGCGCGGTTCAGCGGCGCGATCAACTCGGTGGACGGCAGGCTGGCCAGCTCGACCGCGATGTTATAGACGCCGAGCCCCTGCGTGCCGATGGTGCGGCCAAGGATGAAGTCGGTGGAGCGGCCGTGCAGGAACTGGATCAGGTTCGAGCAGAAGATCCATTTCGAGAAGTGCAGCAGCTCGCGGTGCGCGGCGAGCGTGAGGCGCGGGCGGTAGGGGTGCAGCCGGTAGCTCAGCGCCACCGACAGCACCTTGCCGCTGACGATGCCGGCCACCAGCGCCCAGTGGCTGCGGAAGGCGAGCGCCATGCCGATGGTGACGGTGAAGGTCGCGATGCGCTTGGACAGCAGGAAGCGGAATTCGCTGCGGAAGTCGAGCTCCTTGCGGAACGCGACGGTGCCGATGTTCTCGAAGCCGCCGACGAAGGCAGCCACCGCCAGCGCCGGGAGGATCAGCGACAGCCGCGGCTCGCGATAGAAGGCGGCCATTGGCGCCGCCAGGACGAGCAGCAGCAGCGAGACCGCCACGCCGAAGATGACGTTGAAGGTCCAGGCGGTGTCGTAGTGGCTGCGGTCGGCTTGCTGGCGCTGGATCAGCGCCGAGTCGAATCCGAACGCGCCCATCAGCTCCAGCAGCGCGACCACCGCAGTGGCCATGGCGACGATGCCGAAGTCGCCGGGGGCCAGCAGGCGTGCGAGCACCAGCGTGCTGATGAGGCCGATGCTGCGGTCGAGCAGCTTGAAGCCCATCAGCCAAGCCGCCCCGCGGGCGATAGCGGCGCCGGTGGCCGGCGGTGGGGCGGGGGGCGCGGTCATGCGATGGTCAGCAGGCCCTGATGGGGCTGGGCTCGCGCTGCAGCAGCTGGTCGAACAGCGCGACCAGGCGCCGCGCCTGCTCCTCAAGCGAGTAGCGCGCAAGCACCGAGCGACGCGCCCGGTCGCCGATCCGGCGGCGCAGCAGTGGATCGCGCAGCGCTTCGAGGCAGCGCTGCCACTCGGCCGCCGAACCGGCGAGAAAGCCGTTGACGCCTTGCTCGATCACGGCCTCGTACGACGGGATGGGAGTCGCGATGACCGGCAGGCCGATGGACATCTTCATCGTGAGCCGGTTCTCCGACTTCACCTTCCAGGCCGGGGCCGGCGCCCATGCCC
Source organism: uncultured Burkholderiaceae bacterium (assembly GCA_965653625.1). Classification (GTDB taxonomy): domain Bacteria; phylum Pseudomonadota; class Gammaproteobacteria; order Burkholderiales; family Burkholderiaceae_C; genus Albitalea. Next base: position 29,875 of record CBFHAS010000023.1, read on the forward strand.
AGCGTTCGGCGCTTTCGTCGATCGGGATGATGCCGATGTCGGCGGCCGCCATGTGCTCGTACACGCCGACCGGATCCCATGGCGTGCGGCGGATGCGCGGGTTGACCAGGAAGCCGAGGTAGTCCAGGTGCTCCTGCCGCTGCTGGCGCAGCATGGCCCAGCGCACCTCCTTCAATCGTCGCACGTACTGCGACGACGGCGGGTAGTTGCCGACGATGCACACCTCAAGCCACGGCGGCGGGTCGCCGAGCACCGGCAGACGCGGCAGGCTCGAGGACGTGACCAGCACCGCCTTCAGCGGCTGGCCGCGGCTGCCGGCGTGATTGCTCCACTCGGACTTGCAGGCGGCGGCGTTCTCGATGCCGTCGTGGATCACGCGGATCTTGCGCTGCAGGGTCTGATGGTGCAGCGCCTTCAAATACTCGGTGACGCAGGCGGTCGCGTCGGTCGCGGCCACCATGCCGGCGTCGACCACGTCGCACACGCCAAACACCGTCTTTACGCCGCCGCCGCCGAGCTGCCGCGCCGCCTGCTCGGCGCTCTCACCGCGGACCTTCTGGAAGAAGACGAGCCCGAAGCCGCGCTCGAGCACGTGTTCGGCCATCCCGGACAGCTCCGGCCGCTCGGTGGGCGAACGCGGCTCGAAGACGATGTGCGGGTCGAAGCCAGCGTTGCGCAGGAACGGCAGCATGTTCAACACGGCGATGCGGGTGCTCGGCAGCGGGTCGTCCGAGCGGGACGACAGCACGAAGCCAATCTTGGTCGACGTCATATGAACGGGAGCGGCCCTGGCTGAACAAGGAACGACAAGCATGGGTCGGCGGGGTGCAACGCCGTCCATTCCCGCGTTGGCGGTTGAATGGAAGCTGCCGAACCAGGCGCCCGCGATAACGGCCGACAGTATCTCGCAGAGTCGCTCGGCGGACATCCCGGGAATCGGGTACTTGCTGCGTGCGATTTTGCATGTGAGCGGCTGCCCCCTCATGCTCGGGGGATCGCGGCCGTATCGGAACGGCGGCATCGTGACATGATGCGGCCTGCATAGAATCTCGCGTGTCAGGGTGTGGACGGCCCCCGGGGAAGAGGTCGGCAGCGACGTGATCCGCGATGACGCAAGGCGGCCTCCGCGTGCTGCGCTAGAGCTCCAATCGATTTTCCCGTCCGCGCCGCCCGACGCGCTTTTGAACAGGCACCATGGATCCAGTCCTCCCCGGCGCTTCGCAAGCGCGCTTCCATTGCCGCTTCTGCGCCGCCGCGCTGCGCACGTCCTTCGTGGACCTGGGCATGTCGCCGCTGTGCCAGACGCACATCGAGCCGCATCGGCTGCACGAGATGGAGCCGTTCTATCCGCTGCACGCCTACGTCTGCGACCGCTGCTTCCTGGTCCAGCTGCAAAAGTTCGTCTCTCCGCAGGAGATCTTCACCGAGTACGCCTACTTCTCGTCGTACTCGACCAGCTGGGTCGAGCACGCGCGGCGCTACGCGCAGATGGCGATCGACCGCTTCCGGCTCGGCGCGGGCAGCAAGGTGATGGAGATCGCCAGCAACGACGGCTACCTGCTGCAGCACTTCGTCGCCGCTGGCGTGCCGGTGCTCGGCATCGAGCCGGCCGCCAATGTGGCGAAGGTCGCGGTCGACAAGGGCGTGCCGACCACCACGCGCTTCTTCGGCTGCGAGACCGCGGCGGCGATCGCGGCCGAGCACGGCCGTCCCGACCTGCTGCTTGGCAACAACGTGCTCGCGCACGTGCCTGACCTCAACGACTTCGTCGCCGGCATGAAGCTGCTGCTCGCGCCTGGCGGCGTCATCACGATGGAGTTTCCGCACTTGCAGCGGCTGATGGCGGAGAACCAGTTCGACACCATCTATCACGAGCACTTCAGCTACTTCTCCTTCGTTGCGGTCGAGCGCGTGTTTGCGCATCACGGCATCACGCTGTTCGACGTCGAGGAACTGCCCACGCACGGCGGCTCGCTGCGCATCTATGGGCGCCACGCGGAGAACGCGGCCCTGGCCGTCGGCGAGCGGGTGACGTCGCTGCGCCAGCGCGAGATCGACGACGGATTCGTGACCCTGGAGCGCTACCGCAGCTTTGGCGACCAGGTGGTGGCCACCAAGCGTCGCATCCTGTCCTTCCTGATCGACGCCAAGCAGCGCGGCAAGAAGGTCGTCGGCTATGGTGCCCCGGGCAAGGGCAACACGCTGCTGAACTACTGCGGCATTCGCACCGATGTCCTCGACTTCACCGTCGACGCGAATCCGTACAAGCAGGGCAAGTTCACGCCCGGCACGCGGATTCCGATCCTGGCGCCCGAGATGATCCGCGAGGCGCGTCCCGACTACGTGCTGATCCTACCGTGGAATCTGAAGGACGAGATCTCGCGCGCCGCTGCCTATATTCAGGAGTGGGGCGGACGCTTCGTGGTGCCGATCCCGGACATCCGCGTGCTCTGATATTCCCTCCCAACCCATTCGCTGCGGATCATGAAAGTCCTCATCACTGGAACCGAAGGCTACATTGGCGCCCGTCTCGCCCCCTGGCTGCATGCGCACGGCCACGATGTGCGCGGCCTCGACACCGGCTTCTACCGCGACGCCTGCCTCTACCTCGATCCGCAGGGGCTGCCCTTCGGGCCGCAGACCGCGTACAAGGACCTGCGCACCGTCACGCCGGCCGACTTCGAAGGGTTCGACGCGGTCATCCACCTGGCCGAGTTGTCCAACGACCCGCTGGGCCAGAACCGGCCCGAGATCACCTTCAAGATCAATCACGAAGGCTCGGTGCGCATCGCCAAGGCGGCACGCGAAGCCGGCGTACGGCGTTTCGTCTACGCCTCGTCGTGCAGCGTCTACGGGCTCGGCTCGGGCGAGTTCCTCGATGAGACCTCGCCGGTGAACCCGCAGACGGCCTATGCGCATTGCAAGGTGAACGTCGAGCGCGACCTGCTGCCGATGGCCGACGACCGCTTCTCGGTCGTGTTCCTGCGCAACGCGACGGCCTACGGTCCATCGCCGCGCATGCGCTTCGACATCGTGCTCAACGACCTGTGCGCACTGGCGTGGATCCGTAAGAAGATCGCGATGGTGAGCGACGGCAGCCCCTGGCGTCCGATCGTGCACGTCGAGGACATCTGCGAGGCGATGCGCTGCGCCGCCGAGGCCCCTGCTGATGCGGTCAACGGCCAGGTCTTCAACGTCGGCGCCACTGGCGAGAACTTCCGCATCCGCGAGATCGCGCAGATCGTGTCCGAGGCCTTCCCGGGCTGCGAGGTCAGCGCCGGGCCGCCGAGCCAGGACAACCGCAGCTACCGCGTCTCGTTCGACAAGATCGCCGGCAAGCTGCCCGGCTTCGCCGCGCGCTGGACCGCTCGGCGCGGCGCTGAGGAACTGCGCCGCCTCTTCGAGCGCATCGAGTTCTCGCAGGACACCTACGAGTTTCGCGCCTTTACCCGGTTGAAGCAGCTGAAGTATTTGATGCGCACGCATCAGATCGGGGACGACCTGTTCTGGAGCGGGCGATGAAGGTCGTTCTGTTCTGCGGCGGCCTGGGCACCCGCCTGCGCGAGCACTCCGAGACCATTCCGAAGCCGCTGGTCAACGTCGGCATCCGACCGATCGTGTGGCACCTGATGCGCTACTACGCGCACTTCGGACACAAGGACTTCATCCTGTGCCTGGGCTACCGCGGCGACCTCATCCGCGAGTACTTCCTGAACTACAGCGAGTGCATGTCGAACGACTTCGTCATGTCCGAGGGCGGCCGCAGGGTCGAGCCGGTGACCCGTGACATCGAGGATTGGCGCATCACCTTCGTAGACACCGGTATGCACGCCAACCTCGGCCAGCGGCTGATGCGGGTTCGCTCCTACATCGAAGGCGAGGAAATGTTTCTCGCCAATTACTCCGACGGCCTGTCGGACCTGCGCCTGGACGACTACATTGCGCGCTTCAGGCAGCGCAATGCCATCGCGGGCGCGGTGGCGGTGCGGCCGTCGCAGAGCATGCATGCCCTTCGTATGGACGATGAGGGCATGGTGAGCGCCATCGAAAGCGTCGGCGATTCGAACTACTGGATCAACGGCGGCTTTTTCTGCCTGCGCCGCGAGATCTTCGGGTACCTCCGCGAAGGCGAGGAACTCGTCGAGGCGCCGTTCCAGCGGCTCATCGACAAGCGCCAGCTTTGGACCCACCGCCACCCCGGCTTCTGGGCCGCGATGGACACGTTCAAGGACAAAATCACGCTGGATCGCATGGAAGCGCGCGGCGAGTGTCCCTGGAAGGTCTGGATGGATCCGCCGCAGGCGGCGTCCGCCTGACCGGGGCCATCGCCGTACCTCCATGCTGAGCTTCTCCCCTGTCCTCTCCGGATCGAGTCCGTTGCGGGTGCTGTGCATCGGCGCCCACAGCGACGATCTCGAGATCGGCTGCGGCGGCACGCTGATGTCCTGGCTGGAGTCGAGTCGGCCGCTGCACGTGACCTGGGTGGTGCTCAGCGCCGCCGGCGAGCGCGCGAGAGAGGCGCGCAGCAGCGCCGCTGCGCTGCTGAGCCGCGCGGCCAGCGCGGACATCGTGCTCAACGACTTCAAAGACGGCTTCCTGCCCGCGCAGTACGAGGCGGTGAAGGCGTTCTTCGAGTCGCTCAAGCGCCGCGGCACGCCCGACATCGTGCTGACCCACCGGCTCGAGGACCGGCACCAGGACCATCGGCTGGCCGGCGAGCTGAGTTGGAACACATGGCGCGACCAGCTGATCCTCGAGTACGAGATCCTCAAGTACGAGGGTGACCTGGGCCAGCCCAACGTCTTCGTGCCCCTGAACGCCGCCACCGCGCAGCGCAAGTCGGCCCATCTCGAGCGTCACTTCGGCAGCCAGCGCTCCAAGGACTGGTTCTCGGACGACAACTTCATGGCGCTGGCCCGCCTTCGCGGGCTCGAATGCCGGTCGCCGAGCGGCTTGGCGGAGGCCTTTCACGCCCGCAAAATACGCTTCGCGTCGCAGTTCGACCTCACGGCATGAATTCGGCTTCTCCCATCATCCAAGCGCCGCACGCGAGCGCTAAACGCCGTCCTGCGGTGAGCATCGGCATGCCCGCGTACAACGCCGAGCAGACGATACGCGGCTCCATTGAATGCCTGCTCGGCCAGACCCTGGCGGACTGCGAGCTCATCGTCAGCGACAACGCGTCCACCGACGGCACCTGGGCCATCATCGAAGAGTACGCGCACAAGGACCCGCGAGTCGTCGTCGTGCGCCAGCCTACCAACATCGGCGCCAACGGCAACTATTCGGCGGTGTTCGCCCGTGCACGCGGCCGCTACTTTAAGTGGGCTTCCTCGAACGACTGGTGCGCGCCCCGGTTCATCGAGCAGTGCGTCGCCTACCTCGACGCCCATCCCGACACCGTGATGGTGGCGCCGCGCACGCGGCTGTTCCACGGCCCGCTCGACAGCTTTACGGACTACGACCGCGATGTCGCCTTCAACCAGGCCGATCCGGTCGACCGCTTCGTCGCGGTCGGCACCTCGCTGGCGCTCAACAACGTGCTCAACGGCGTGGTGCGCACCGACGTGCTGGCCCGCACGCGGCTGATCGAGCATTACGTCGGCGCCGACGTCGTGCTGGTCGGCCACCTGGCCCTGCTGGGCAAGATCGCGCTGCTCGAAGAGCGCCACTTTTACCGCCGCATGGACCGCGAGACGGCCACACACCTGATGAGTGATGACGCCGTGCGGCGCCATCACTATCCGGTGGCCACGCGCCGGTCGCTGTTTCCCGCGTGGCGGCGCGCCGCCGGCTCGCTGCACACGGTGTTCTCGTCCGGGCTGTCGCCCCGGCAGGCGCTGCGCGCGCTGCGCTGGGCCCTGCGCAAGACCTACTGGAACGTGCCGGACCTCGGCCGCGACGTGGTTGATGCGCTGCACTACTCCGTTCGGCGGTGAGCGTGAGCGCATTCCAGACCATCCAGCTCGGTGAGGCCGAACTCGCCGCCGCCGGCGCCGAGATGCTGGCGTTGATGCGCGAGCTGTACCCTATGTGCCGTAGCATCACGGGACCGGGCATGCGCGACACATTGGCCGCGGTGTCGCGGCGCGTGCCGCTGGCGCTCACCGAGGTGCCCACCGGTACGACCGTGTTCGACTGGACCGTGCCCAGGGAATGGGCGATCACCGACGCTTACCTTGAGCACGAGAGCGGCCAGCGCTTCGCCGAGTTCCACCGCAGCAACCTGCATGTGGTCGGCTACAGCGTGCCGGTCGACGAGGTGCTGCCGCTGCAGGAGCTGGCCGGGCGCATCCACACCCTGCCGGAGCATCCCGACTGGATTCCGTTCCGCTCCTCGTACTACCGCGAGGACTGGGGCTTCTGCATGGCCGAGCGCGAGCGCCAGGCCATGCCGCCGGGCCGCTATCGCGCCGTCATCCGCTCGCGCCTGGCCGACGGCTCGCTGACGCTGGGCGAGTTCGTGCATCGCGGGCAGGGCGAGGATGAGGTGCTGGTGTTCGCCCACACCTGCCACCCCTCGCTGTGCAATGACAACCTGAGCGGCATCGTCGTTGCGGCGCAGCTGGCGGCATTCCTGCGCGGACGGGCCACGCGCTACACCTACCGCTTCGTGTTCGCGCCGGCCACCATCGGCTCGATCGCCTGGATGGCGTTGAACGAGGCGCGCCTGCCGTGCATCCGCCACGGCCTCGTGCTCGCCATGCTGGGCGACGCCGGTCCCTTGCACTATCACCGCAGCCGCAGCGGCGCCGCGACCATCGACCGCGCGGCGGATGTCGTGCTCAAGGGCGCCTATCCCAATGCCGGGTCGATCGATTTCTCGCCGTGGGGCTTCGACGAGCGCCAGTTCAATACGCCCGGCATCCGGCTGCCAGTGGGACGGCTCAACCGGGCGCTGACCGGCGAGTACCCCCAGGAGCATACCTCCGCCGACTCGCTCGAGTTGATGTCGCCGGACGCGCTGGCCGAATCGTGGCGCGCCTGCCTGCGCATCTTCGAGGTCATCGAAGGCGACCGCTGCTACGTCAACCTGTCGCCCAAGGGCGAGCCGCAGCTCGGACGGCGCGGCCTGTACCGCAGCACCGGCGGTTACTACGACGGCGTGCCGGCGCGCCAGATGGGCCTGCTGTGGGTGCTGAACCAGTCCGACGGCGAGACCTCGCTGCTCGGCATCGCCGAGCGTTCGGGCATCGAATTCGGCCTGCTCGCGCAGTGCGCGCGCGACCTGCAGGACGCCGGGCTGCTTGCGCCGGTGCCCGACCGCAGCCGCTGACATGGCGACCAGCGTTCAGCGCCGTATGGCCGCGGGGGCCGTTTGGATGGTCCTGTTCAAGCTGGTGGAGCGCGGGCTCGGGCTCATCAGTACGCTGATCCTGGCCCGTCTGCTCGGTCCGTCCGACTTCGGCGTCGTCGCGATGGCGCTGTCGTTCATCGCGATGGCGGAGTTGATGACGGCCTTCGGTTTCGACGTCGCGCTCATCCAGACACAGGGTGCGACCGCGGAGCACTACAACTCGGCGTGGACCTGCAACGTGCTCATGAACCTCGGGGTCACGGTGCTGATGCTCGCGCTCGCGCTGCCGATCGCGTGGTTCTACCAGAAGCCGGAAGTCGCCTGGGTGGTCTGCGCGCTGGCGTTCGGCCCGTTCGTCGCGGGCCTGGAGAACATTGGCGTGGTCGCCTTCCGCAAGGAGCTCGACTTCCGGCGCGAGTTCAGGTTTCAGGTGAGCCGCAAGTTCATCGGCTTCGTGATCGTCGTGCCGCTGGCGCTGCTGCTGCGCAGCTACTGGGCGCTGGTGGTGGGTATCCTGGTGTCCAAGACCGCCGGCACGGTGATCAGCTACCTGATGCATCCGTTCCGTCCCCGCCCTACGCTCTCGAAGTTCGGCGAGCTGTTTCACTTCTCGCGTTGGTACCTGTTTAACAACGTCGTCGGCTTTCTGAAGGAGCGCATTAACGACTTCTTCATCGGGCGCCTGTTCGGGCCGGCGGCGCTCGGGTCGTACAACGTGGCCTACGAGCTGGCCCATCTGCCTTCGAGCGAGATCGGCGCGCCGATCAACCGCGCCCTGATTCCGGGATTCGCGAAGATGGCCGCCGACGACGTGAAGGCGGCCTACGAGTCCGCTGTCGGCGTGCTGGCGATGTTGACGCTCCCGGCGGCGGCGGTGATCTTCGTCGTGGCGCCGTTCCTGGTGCCGGTGATGCTGGGGCCGAAGTGGCCGGCGGCGGTGCCGCTGATGCAGGTGCTGGCCTTCAACGGCGCAGTGCTGCTGTTCCACGCGTCGATCGGCGCGGTGCTGATGGGGCGCGGCTTCGCTGGCCTTGTGAGCTTCGCCAACCTGAGCTACGTCATCGTGCTGGTCTCGCTGGTGTCGCTGTTCGCCGCGCCTTACGGCGTGGTCGGCGCCGCCTGGTGCACGTTACTCACCACGCTGCTGTGCACGCCGGTCTACCTGGTGCAGATCCGGCGCGGCATCGGGGTCGGTCCGATGGTGTTCCTGTGCGCCGTGGCGCGGCCGGCGACGGCCGCAGCGGGCACCGCGGCGCTGCTGAGCTGGGCGCTGCCGATGCATCATGCAGCGATGAGCGTCTGGGTTGCCGGCGCATGGCTCGTCGCCGGCAGCGTGGCCGGCATTGTGATCTATGCTCTCGCGGTGGCCGGGCTGTGGCTGCTGGCCGGCCGTCCGACCAGCGCGGAGCGCGTCGTCTTCGATCGCGTGCGAGGCTTCGTGCAGCAACGGCTGGTCCCACGCGGCGTCGGTGCGCGAGCAGCCTGATGGGTTCAAGGGAGAGCTTGCGCTGATGGTTAAATCGACAGTGTCCTGGCCACGCCGGCTCGGACTGCATGCAGGCGACTGGGTCGTCGTCCGGTCCCGGGAAGAAATTCTCGCCACGCTGGACGAGCGCGGCCGCCTCGACGAGCTGCCGTTCCAGCCGGAGATGCTGGCCTTCTGCGGCCGCCGCATGCGCGTGGCCAAGGTAGCGCACAAGACCTGCGACACCATCCGCAAGACGGGCGGCCGGCGCATGCTAGACGCGGTCCACCTGGAGGGCGCGCGCTGCGACGGTGCGAGCCACGGCGCATGCATGGCCGACTGTGTGTTCTTCTGGAAGGAAGCGTGGCTGCGCCGCGAGCACAACGCGCCGGCCGTCCCTGCCGGGCCGTCTGCGTGCACTGAGGAGACCGTGCGGCGCGCTGCGTTCAGGCCGGGGCAGGAGCACGAGGCGGACCCGGCCTACGTCTGCCAGACCACGTCGCTGTACGAGGCGACCACGCTGCTGCCCTGGTGGGACGCGCGCCAGTACGTGCGCGACGTCACCAGCGGCAACCACGGCGCCTGGCACATGTGCCAGCTGCTGCTGGCCGCGTGGTACCGGAGACTGGTCGGCTTCGGCGTGGGCTATCGCGTGCTCGTCGGGCTGTACAACCGCTTCCAGCGCCTGGTGGGCGGCAAGCCCTACCCGATCGGGGCCGGCACCATCCCCGACGGCCGGCCGACGCCGACCGAAGTGCTCGACCTGCAACCCGGCGACTGGGTGGAGGTCAAGCCGGCGCAGGAGATCCTGTCGACCATCACGCACAGCGGGTTCAACCGCGGCATGCGTTACGACATGGAGATGGCCAAGTACTCGGGCGGCCGCTATCGCGTGCAGATGCGCGTGGGCAAGCTGGTCAACGAGCAGACTGGCAAGATGATGCAGATGAAGAGCGCCTGCATCCAGCTCGAGAACGTGTACTGCCGCGCCGAGTGCACGCCGATGCGCCTTGGCTGCCCGCGTGCGTCCAACACCTACTGGCGCGAGATCTGGCTCAAGCGCGTCGACGGTCCCGAAGCATCTTCCAAGAGCTGAGGCACCCTCAGAACGGCGCGTCGCCGGTCCAGGTTCGCGGCCGCTCCTCGCCGACCCACTGCGGGTGATGGCCGAGACCCGACTTGTCGGAGATGTCGTCGGGCGTGGGATCGAGGTTGAGATACCACAGGTTGGCGGCGCCTCTCGCAGTTGACCGCGGTGCCATCGATTCACGCAGGATGTCGCTCACCGACAAGCATGCGGCATAGACCTGCATGCCGCGCAGCACGCCGCTCCATACCTCCTTGCCCGGCGCCCACGGCGCGTCGCCCCAGGTGAGCGTTGGCGCTGGCGGCATGCGGTTACCCCAACTCGGCGGCGTCTTGTAGACCACGCGGTGCTTCTGGCCGGTGTTCGGCAAATCCCAGTAGAACTCGTGGTATTTGCCGCTGCGGTCGGCCCAGACGCGGAAGGCCTGGCGGTGCCAGCGGTCGTACTGCACGGCGCCGTTGACGAAGTCGTGCTGGAGCACCGAAATCTCCCAATGGTGATTGGTGCCGTGCGGGCGCGGGTTCGGGTACGGATGCGCGCCGTAGTAGCTGTCGGCATCGTTTTCGGGTGTCCACAGAAAGGTGCGCAAGTCGCCCTTGCCGTCGTCGTTGCCCCAAAAGAAGGCGGTGTAGTAGCCCGCCTGACGGCGCGGATACGCCCACCAGAGGTAGGTCGCCGGATAGATGGGCAACGGTTGGTCGAAGCGAAAGCGCATGGTCTTCGCGACGGCGCTCGACCCGGGGAAGTCGAGGCCAGACAGGCGGCGCGTGCTCGCTGCCGCCGGCCCCGCGAAAGCCAGCGTCGAGCAGAGGGCGTGGGCGATGAAGGCCCGGCGCTCGACGAGGTGGTTGGCGTCGCATCGACGGTCACGCCCGTTCGGGGTCGGGGGAGCCGCGTGTGTCGATGACTGAGTCATGCTGGCGTTGGGTGCTCGAAGCGATCGAGGCAATGCGCCACGCCGCGCCTATCGCGACGAAGCTGGAGCGATCGTACGACAGCGATCGTTGCGGACTCCTTACCCGGCGATGTAATCTTTCGCGTCAAGCTGTGCAAGCAGACGGGCTACTACAGGACCTTCTTCTGGGGCGCCCGGGCGACGGGACCTTCACCGGCGACTCCTACTATGGCGCGCATCCGTATCCGAACGGCGGCCCGGCGGAACGACGCATAAGTGGGACCTGTCGCTGCAGGGCGGCGACTATGACTATGTCAGTGACGCCAACAAGCACTCGACCAGCTCGGCTACAACGCGTGGAAGACGCAGGCGCTGCGCGTGTGGGACAACGATTGAGCCGCGGCCACCATCCCTCGTGGGTGAGCTCCGCGCGTGCGTCTCTGTGGACCGGGCAGTGACGTGCGAGCCGTCCCGATCGGGACGGCAGACACGATGTCAGCTCGGATCGGCGATCTTGTTCCTGGAGATGATGAGCTCGTCGTACCAGGTGTAGGCGATGGGGTGGGACACGGCGGCGCTCTTGCCGGTGTTGTAGGGCAGCAGCCAGACCTTGCCGTACCGTTCGTTGTCGGTTGCGCTGCCGGCATTTAAATCGTACGGACCCCACTGGATGACGAGCTCGGACGCCTGCCCCGCCCTCGCCATCCACAAGGTGACGTAGCTGTTTGTGAAGACGTCGCCGACGCGCGTGCCGATCTTCACGTGCATCTGGAAGGTCATCCACTCGTTGGCGAAGTAGCCGAAGCAGTTGCCGTTCGGCGGGAAGTAGCCCGTGGTGCTCTGCGAATACAGGCAGCCCTTGCCGGTGCGGCCGTTCTGCAGCTTGAAGTCGTACGGCGGCAGCGGCTCGTAGAAGCCGTCGTACGGGCCGTGCGAGGACGACGAGCCGCACGAGTTGTACATGACCGGGAAGCCTGTCTGGCCGTAGTTGAACAGCGGCAGCTCCAGTGTCGAGCACGAGGAGTAGACCTTGCCCGGCTGGTCTCCTGTGCCGACGATGATCTGTTTGAACCCGCCACCGCCGGTGTACTGGGTGGTGATGAACTCCGGGCTGAAGCGCTGGCGCCACTGGACGTAGAACTCCTGGCCGGCACCGAACTGCACCGACAGGTCGCTGGAGAAGTTTGTGAAGTAGGTGCCAGACGAATCCGATCCCGACGTCGCGGGGATGGTGAACTTCAGCGCACTGCTGCCCGATGCCTTCTCCGTCGTGTCGCGCACCGCGAGCGTGTAGTCGGACGTGCCCGACGGCGGGACGATGCCGGAGTCGAAGCCGAAGGCGCCGTTCTGTCCGCCGCTGCCCTTGCTGAAATCGGCGTCGGCATCGAAGCCGACGCACTTGATGACACCGGTCTGCGCGCAGCGGGTGGCGAAGTCCATGCTGCCGACGGGCGAAGGCGAAGGCGAAGGCGAAGGCGAAGGAGAAGGTGCGTGTGCCGGGGCTGGCGCGTGTGCCGGGGCAGGAGCTGGTGTCCCCGCCACCGGCTCGCTGGCCGAGCTGCCACCGCCGCAGGCCGAGACGGCCAGCATCAGCGTGGTGAGGCAGGAGAGCTTTTTAGCAGTTCGTTGTTGCATGACGGATGGCGGCGACTCACGAGGTACGCAGGAACCAGGGGTTGCCGCTGTAAGTCGGGAAGTAGATGACGCCCTTCAGCATGGGGGCGTAGAGGAAGCGGGTGTACACGCCGTTGATCGACTCGGACACCTGCGAGCCGCCCGAGGTCGGCAGCGCGTCCACGCTGAAGGTCTCGGCGTTGATCCGGTAGACCGTGCCGCCGGCGCCGCCCTTGCGCAGCAGATAGGCATCGAGGCCCGCGTCGTACACCATTCCGTGGCCCTGCCCCGACATGGCGCTGGCCTGCGCTCCGCTAAAGGTCACGTTTTGCACGCTGTTGGCCGCGACGTCATAGACGCCATGGTCGTTGCCGGTGCCGCCGACGACGAGCACACGGCCGCGCCGCGTATCCATGGCGGAGGCCGAGGAGTGCCCGTAGAGGGTGGTGCCGGTGAGTCGGCGCGACCAGCTGTTGGACGAATTGCTCCAGCGCAGCACATTCCACTGTGAGAAGACATAGATGTCACCGGTGCTCTTGTGCTCGGCGACGGCCATGGCGTAGTCCTGCGTGATCTCGGAGAAGGCGTCTGGGTAGGTCCTGGCGGCGTCCCAGTCGTTGGCCGCGAGGTTGAAGCCGTCCATCGTGGCAAGCTGGAAGCCGTCGCCGAATCTTGCGCCTCCCAGCAGCATCACGCGACCCCGAACTTGATTGAGGGCTGTCCCGTAGTAGGTGTGGCGCGAGGTGGGCCGCCCGTCGGCGTAGTGGGTGGCGCTCATGCGCACGTTGGCGAGCGTCGACGACGCGCGCGGCTCAGCCCAGGTGGGGGTGTTGTCCGACAGGCGCAGCCGGTTGACCTCGTTGCCCGCGTAATCCATGTGGCCGCCGTTGGCCGCCGAGTACACCGACGAGTCGCGCGTGTCGATCGCGAAGCCCGTCCAGGCGATTACCTTGGAGTCGGGGCCGGTGGAGCCGGCATCCGGGAAGGTCTGGACGGCGATAGGCGCGCTGGAGAGCGCCGCGCCCCCAATCTGCCGCCACTCTCCGACGGCCTGGCCCTGGCGCCAAGCCGGCATCGCGGCCTCGGCCGGGGCGGACAGAGCATGGGCGGGGGGAGAAGCCGGAGCCGGAGCCGGAGCCGGAGC
>CBFHAS010000024.1:0-43253 GCA_965653625.1 uncultured Burkholderiaceae bacterium
GACTGGTTTCCTGCATGCAGCTTCTGCTTGACGTGGTACAGGTGGGTGCCCACCGTGCTGGGTGAGAGGTTCAGGTTCTCGGCGATCTGCGCCACCGTCGCGCCGCGCGCGAGCTGAAGGAAGACGGCGAACTCGCGCTCGCTCAGCATGTCGGCCGGGCTGGCCTCGCCCTCGATCTGCGCCATGGCGAGCGCCTGCGCGGTCTGCGGGTCCACATAGCGCTCACCGCGAGCCACGGCCGCCACCGCCGCGATGAGCGACTCCGGTGCGCTGCGCTTGGCAAGGTAACCCAGCGCGCCGGCACGCAGAACGCGCCGAGGGTGCGCCGTGTCCTCATGGGCCGACAAGGCCAGCACGCGCGCCTTCGGATCCTGCGCAAGCAGCCGTCGCACAGCCTCCAGGCCACCCATGCCGGGCATCGACAGATCCATCGCCACCACATCGGGCTTGACGCTCGCGTACTCGCGGCAGGCTTGCTCGCCGTCGCCGGCCTCGGCCACGACCTCCATGCCCGCGTTGGCCAGCAGCATGCGAAACCCCATGCGCACAAGCACGTGATCGTCGACAAGCATGATGCGAGTCATGTCACCTCCGAGGGCTGCGAGCGCAAAGGAACCTGCACCTGCAAACGCACCCCTCCCGAAGCCTGGGGCTCGATGCGGAACCGGCCGCCCACCGACTCCACTCGCTCCGCCAGCCAGCGAAGCCCGTAGTGCCCGCCGCGCTCAGACCAGTCCGGCGCAAGACCGCGCCCGTCGTTGATCACTTCGAGCATGAGTTGGTCGCCGTCCGCTCGCGCCCTCAGCGAGAGCGAAGTCGCCTGTCCGTGGCGCAGCGCGTTGGTCATCCCTTCCTGCGCCGCGCGGTACAGCGTGAGCACGACATCCGGCGCCGGCGTGCCGCCGTGCAGATCGACGTGCAGGTCGATGCGCACGCCGGGCTGGCTGCGTCGTGTGCGCTCGACGAGATCGTTCAAGGCTTCCTCGATGCCGAAGTGGTCCAGCACCAGCGGCGTGAGCCGCGGGATGAGGCCATGCATGGCGTCGTACAGATGCGACGACTCGTCGGCGATCACCCGCGCGGCCTGCGCCGATTCGGGATCGGCAGCACCCACCCGCTGCACGATGGACAACGCCATGCTGCGCATCGCCGTGACCGACTGGCCCAACTCATCGTGCAGCTCGCGCGCAATCATGCGGCGCTCCTGCTCGATCTTCTGATCGACCCAGCGCGCCAGCTCGCGGTTGTCACTGAGCTGCTGCTCCGCCTGCGCGGCGCGGCGGGCATTCGCGATGTTCTCCTGCAGCACGCTCAGCATGCGGTTGAAGGCGCCGCCGATCGCTGCCGCTTCCCTGCCGGGCAGCCGCGGCAGCGCCACGTCGAAGCGGCCAGCCTCCAGCGCATTGAGGGCACGCACGATGCGGCCGAAGGGCCTGACCGCACGGCCCACCAGCCAGAACACCAGCACGTTGACGACCACCAGCAGCGCCGCCGCCGCGGCCATCTGCACCACGAAATCGTCCCAGGCGTCGAGCGCGGCGCGCGATGCATTGGCATGCACGACCAGCTTGCCATCCGGGAATGCGATGGAGTGGACCGAAGGCGCAGGCGCCACCAACGACTCGAACCATGCCGGCGCGCTGCGACCGGATTTGTATTCGGAGGGCGGCGAACGGTAGAGCTCGCGCCCTTGCGGATCAAGCAGCGTGATGTCGTTGGAGCGCACGCGACCCAGTCCCGCGAGGTAGGCCACCAGGGCCTGCGTTCCCTGCGCCGCGTAGCCCCACACCGTGCGGTTGAGCAGCTGTGCCGCCACGCGGTTGGCCGCGATCACCTCCTCGTTCACCGACTTGCGCATGTTGCCGAACTGCTGCCCGAGCAAGGCCGCCACGAACAGCAGCGTCAACGCGCCGACGATCAGGTTGATCTTGAGCCGCAGGCTCATGGCTTCCCCGTTCCGGCCGCCGACAGCGCAGGTTCCTCCCATCGCCCGCACGCCGCGAAATGGTCCAACGCGCGCACCATGGCAGCGGCCATGGCGGGATGGGTGGGATCATGGCCGGCGCCTGCGACGGGCTGCAGCACGGCATGCGGCATGCGCTCGCGCAGGGCCATCGCTCCCGAGACCGGGCACACCTCGTCACGGGTGCCGTGCAAGAGCATCGTGGGCACGCGCGGTACTGCGGCGCAGCGTTCGAGCAGCGGACGCTTCCCGAGCCAGCAGCCGTGCCGCAGGTAGTAGCTCTGGATGCGATAGCGCTGCACGAGCGCGTCGAGTACCGGCCCTTCCGGCGGAACCTCCGGTGCAAGACCCGCACGGCATCGTTCCCACTGCGACCAGCGAAGCGCCAGCGCGCGCTGCTCGGCCATCGTGCCGGTCTCGAACACCTTCGCCAGCCCATCGACCAGCGAGCCGTCACAGCGAGAGTCGACGAGGTCTTGCCAAGCCTCACGGCCCGCCTCCGTGTCCAGAGCGAAGAAGGTCTGCACATCGCCAGGCCGCGCAAGGAACACGCTGCGCAGCAGCAGGCCAGCAATGGCCTGCGGCGCATCCACGGCATGCAGCAGAGCCAGCGTCGCGCCCCAGGAGCCACCCACCACCAGCCATCGCGCGATACCGAGCTCGGCGCGCAGCACGCGCAGATCCTCCAGCAGATGCGGCAGGGTGTTCTGCTCGATGCTGCCGGCTGGCCGGCTGGCGCCCGCGCCGCGCTGGTCCACGCAGATCACACGCCAGCGGTCAGGAGCAAAAAAGCGCGTGAGCAGCGGTGAGCAGCCCGACCCCGGCCCGCCATGCAGTACCAGCGCCGGCATGCCGCGGTCGGTGCCTGACTCCTGTACGTTCAGCACATGCCCGCCGGACACGGGCAGCGAGCGAGTGCGCAGCACGCGTGGCGGCGGATACAGCGAAGACGTCAACAGCCCGGACACGGCCGCATGGTACGGCCCAGCAGTGCCTGCGCGAATCATGAAAATCATGAGGCCCGAATCATGGCCGAGGGGATGCATTGGCGAACGCCGCAGGGTCATCATGGCCCATGGGATTCACTGTCCCGGGTCGCTCCATCCGGCGCGACATCAACTGAAAGGAGACGCTCGATGACCTGGCAAACCCCACAAGCCGCCGACTTCCGCTTCGGCTTTGAAATCACGATGTACGTATCGGCCCGCTAAAGGCCCGCACGACATGCCGGCGCCCCAGTGGCGCCGGTTCTACATCAGGCTCACCGCATGCGAATCACCGTTCTGGGCTCTGCCGCCGGCGGGGGCTTCCCGCAGTGGAACTGCAACTGCCACAACTGCGCCGGCGTGCGAAACGGCACGGTCCGAGCCACGCCGCGCACGCAGTCCTCGATCTTCGTGCGCGCAGATGACGGGGCGGACGGCGTGCTGTTCAACGCCTCGCCCGACATCCTGGAGCAGATCCGAGCCAACCCCGCGCTGCAACCCGGGCGGCGGCTGCGCGACACCGCCATCGCCGGCGTGGTGCTGATCGACGGCCAGATCGACCACGCCACGGGCCTGTTCATGCTGCGCGAGCGCGGCACGCCCTTGCCGCTGTGGTGTACCGATCCGGTGGCCGAAGACCTGGGCACCGGCAATCCCATCCTGCGGGTGCTCGGTCATTACTGCGGCGTGGACCGTCAGCGCATCGCGCTTGACGGTTCGCCGTTCGAAGTCCCGGGCGTGCCCGGGCTGGTGTTGCGTGCCATGCCTCTGTCGAGCAAGGCCGCACCCTACTCCCCGCACCGCGAGAACCCGGTGCCTGGGGACAACATCGGCATGAGCATCACCGACCGGCATCGCGGCACCACCCTCTTCTATGCGCCGGGTCTCGGCGAGATCACGCCCGCGGTGTTTGATGCCATGGCCAGTGCAGATGCCGTGATGGTCGACGGCACCTTCTGGACCGACGACGAGATGATTCGCATGGGCCTGTCGAAGAAGACCGCCCACGACATCGGCCACCTGGCGCAATCGGGCCCGGGGGGAATGATCGAGTGGCTTTCGAAGCTGCCCGCGCACACGCGCCGTTGGCTCATTCACATCAACAACACCAACCCCATCCTCGACGAGGACTCGCCCGAGCGCGCGACACTGAAGGCCGCCGGCATTGAGGCGTGCGAGGACGGCATGGAGATCAGCCTGTGAACTGGAACGACGCCGTGTGGACCCGCAAGGAGTTCGAGCACAAGCTGCGCGAGCGCGGTTCGGCCTATCACATCCACCACCCGTTCAACCGCATGCTCAACGATGGCCGCGCCACGCCCGGGCAGATCCGCGGCTGGGTCGCGAACCGCTTCTACTACCAGATCGCAATCCCCGTGAAGGATGCGGCCGTCCTGTCGAACTGCCCCGATCGCGAAGTGCGGCGCGGCTGGGTGCAACGCATCCTCGACCACGACGGCTTCGAGCTGGGCGGCATCAAGGACGAAGGCGGCATCGAAGCCTGGCTGCGACTGGCCGAAGCCGTGGGGCTCGAGCGTGAGGAGGTCACTGACCTGCGCCACGTGATTCCTGCCGTGCGTTTCGCGGTGGATGCCTATGTGAACTTCGCGCGGCGCGCACCGTGGCAAGAGGCGGTGTGCTCCTCGCTCACCGAGCTGTTCGCACCCGAGATCCACAAACAGCGCCTGGCGACCTGGCCCGAGCACTACACCTGGATCGAAACTGAAGGGTTGCAGTACTTCCGCAACCGCGTGAGCCAGGCCAGGCGCGATGTGGAGCAGGGCCTGGCGATCACGCTGTCTTACTTCGACACGCGGCCACTGCAGGAACGTGCGCTTGAAGTGTTGCAGTTCAAGCTCGACATCCTGTGGGCGATGAACGACGCGATGGCGCAGAAGTACGGGGTCTCATGACGGCCGTTCCCACCACCGTGCCGCGCATCGGGCCGGGCTTTCGCCTGCAATGGGAGCCCGCGCAGGAGTGCTACGTGCTGCTCTACCCCGAAGGCATGGTCAAACTCAACCAGAGCGCCTCCGAGATCATGAAGCGCTGCGACGGCCAGCGCAGCTGCACCGAGATCGTGTCCGACCTGGAAGCGGCGTTCAACACCACCGGGCTGGAAGCCGACGTGATGGGCTTCATCGACATCGCGGGCCGGCAGCGATGGCTCATCTGGGAGTGACGCGATGAGCCCCATGCCCCGCCCCGGACCGCCGCTGTGGCTGCTGGCCGAGTTGACGTATCGGTGCCCGCTGCACTGCGTGTTCTGCTACAACCCGCTCGACTTCGCCAGCCATCAAGACGAGATTGGCACCGACGACTGGATTCGCGTGCTGCGCGAAGGCCGCGAGCTGGGTGCCGTGCAACTGGGCCTGTCGGGCGGCGAGCCCTTGCTGCGCGACGACCTGGAGAGCATCGTGGTGGAAGCGCACCGCCTGGGCTACTACAGCAACCTGCTCACCTCCGGCATCGGCCTCACCGCCGAGCGAGCGCGTGCGCTGAAGGACGCGGGGCTCGACCACGTGCAGCTCTCGTTCCAGGATTCCACGCGAGAGATGAACGATTTCCTCTCGCACACCAAGACCTTCGAGCTCAAGAACCGGGTGGCCAAAATCATCAAGGACCAGGGCTGGCCCATGGTGATGAACGTGGTGATCCACCGGCTCAATACCGATCACATCGACCGCATCATCGGCATGGCGCACGAGATGGGCGCCGAGTACCTGGAGCTGGCGAACACGCAGTACTACTCGTGGGCTTTCCTCAACCGCTCGGAGCTGCTGCCCACGCACGAGCAACTGCAGCGCGCCGAGGCCTGCACCAACGCATGGCGCGCCCGGCTGGGCGAGGCGATGCGCATCTTTTTCGTCGCGCCCGATTACCACGAAGGCCGGGTGAAGAAGTGCGTGAACGGCTGGGGAAGCACCTTGCTGAACGTCGCGCCCGACGGCGTGGCGATGCCATGCCACACGGCGCGAATGCTGCCGGGCATGTCGTTTCCCAATGTGCGGGACACGAGCCTGCGCGAGATCTGGTACGACTCCGATGGCTTCAACCGCTACCGCGGCACGGGGTGGATGAAGGAGCCGTGCGCGACTTGCGAGTACAAGGAGGAAGACCTGGGCGGCTGCCGATGCCAGGCCTACCTCGTGGCGCACGATCCCGCGGCAGCGGACCCGGTGTGCCGGAAGAGCCCGGACCACGGCCTGATCGAGGCAGCAGTGGCGGAGGCGGCGATACCCAGGGTGGTTGAGCGTCCGCTGGTGTTTCGTGATCCGGCGAATTCGCGGCGGGTGAGTCAGGGCGTGTGAGGCTTGCGTCTGAGACCACACCCTCCGTTCGGGCTGAGCCTGTCGAAGCCAGCGCGCACCTCGACGCAGGCACTTCAGGGCATGGCGTACACCCTCAGCGCACGCGCTGAAGCCGCGAGACCGGCTGTGGGGTCCCGTTCAACCTCGGCTTCAAAAACTCCGCAAGCCTCGGCTGCTGACTGAACACGACGTTAAACCGCATATGCGATTCGAGCGCGGGGTCCGACGAGAACGCGGCCCCTTGCGCGAGCACGATGTTGTGCTGGTAAGCCTCTTTCACGAGCGCGGCCACGTCTACGCCGGCAGGCGCGGAACCCCACAGGAACATGCCGCCGTCAGCCGGCCAGTCGAGTAGCACGCCCGCGTCGCGCAGCAGGTGCGAGGCCGTGCTTCGCGCGGCGTGCAGCTTTTTCTGGAGCCGGTCTGCGTGCTTGCGAAAACGGCCGCTGGCCAGCAGCTCCAGCAGCACAAACTCGTTGAGCGCCGGTGTCGTGAGCACCGAGTGGATCTTCTCGCGCATGAGCAGTTTCAGCAGCGCCGGCTCCGCAGCCATGTAGCCGAGGCGCAAAGCCGGGCTCAGCGCCTTGCAGAAGCTCGACGAGTAGACGACACCACGCAGCTCCGACAGTTGCGCCAGTCGTGTGGCGGCGCCCGGGTGGAAGTGCCCGTGCACATCGTCCTCGAAGAGCAGCACTTGATGCTTCTCGGCGATAGACAGCAGCCGGTGCAGGTTCGCCGCGCTGCTGCTCCAGCCCGTGGGGTTGTGCAGCACGGTTTGCACAAAGAACAACCTTGGCCGGTGCTCCACGCAAGCGGCCTCGAACTGCTCCAGGTCGGGCCCGTCATGGCGGCGCTTCACCGGCACGATGCACACGTTCGCCAGGCGCAGACGGTCGAACAAAAGAAAGTACCCCGGGTCGTCCACGAGCACCGCATCGCCCGGCCGCAAGAACGCTCGGCAAGTGAGATCGATAGCCTGTGTTCCGCCGAAGGTCGTGAGCAGGCGGCTCGCGTCGACCGCAATGCCTTGGCCGCGCATCAGCATCGCCAGCCGCTCACGCAACTCGGGCACGCCTTGCGGCGGACAGCGCGTGGCCATTCCGCCGCCGGCACGTGCGAAACCGCGTTGCACCACCGATGCGGGGATCGCGTCTTCGAGCCAGGACACCGGCAGCGCACCGCTGCTGGCTGGCAGAGTGCCGACACGCAGATCGTGGGAGCGCTGCACCAGCCAGACGGCATCGTGTTCCTCGCCCGCTTCGATGAGCGCGTCACTGCCGTTGCTGGCGCCCGCGCCATTGACGAAAAACCCCGCAGTTCCGTGCGACTCAACGAGGCCCAGGGCTACCAGCCGGTCATAGGCGGTCACCACCGTGTTCGGGCTGACCCCCAGCTGTGAGGCGAGTGCGCGGATGGAGGTGAGCTTGGCACCAGGGGGAAGCTGGCCCGAGTCCACCAGCGCGCGCAAACGCGCTTCGATCTGGTCGGCAAGCGGCGTGGAGGATGCGCGGTCGAGGGTGAACACAGGAGCTCAAATCAGCAGCGCGATCGCCAGAAGGACAAGAGAAGCCGCCATGATGGCATTGAACAGCCGCTGCCGGCGCGGGTCGGTGAGCGCGCGGCGGATCGCGACGCCGAAGAGCGTCCACATCGACACGCACGGGAAGTTGATGACGATGCTGATGGCCGTGACCACCGCCGCGCCCGCGATGACGCCGAGCTGCGGTGGCATGAAAACCGAGGCGACGGTGATCGCCTTGACCCAGCCCTTCGGGTTCACGGCCTGGAAGATGAGTGCCTGCCAGAACGAGATGGGGTTCTGCATGTCCTTCTGACCGACGGCGCTGCCAGCCATCTGCCAGGCGATGTAGACGAGGTACAGCGCCCCGGCAACCCGCAGTACGTGGTGGAGCACGGGCCATGCCTCGAACACCGTGGCCAACCCGAGGCAGGTAAGGAAGATCTGTGGCCCGTGGCCCGCCGCGATGCCGAGGATGTGGGGCAGCGAGCGCCGATAGCCGAAGTTTGCGCCCGAGGCGGTGAGCATGAGGTTGTTCGGGCCGGGCGTGCTCGACATGACGAGCGAGTAGGTGACGAGGGGCAGCAGTTCGGTCATCGAGGCTCCTTGATGCCTGCTGAGCGTAGGAGCCCGGCGGCTGCACGGGAAGGCACAAGGTGGTGCGGTCGGTGCACCCACTGTGTCAGTCGCGCTGGCCACACAGCTTCACACGGCAGTTCTCGGGGTGCCGATGTGTCGTCGCGAGCGACATGGTCTGCGTCAGTGCTCGCGACCACACAGTTTCAGGTCGGGCCGTCGGTGCTACGGTAGGCGCCATGACGACACTTTCGATTTCCTACGACGACGTGGCCCGCGCACATGAACGCATCGCTGCCGTGGCTCATCGAACGCCCGTGATGACCTCGCGCACTGCGGACGAGCGCACCGGCGCACGGGTTTACTTCAAGTGCGAGAACCTCCAGCGGGTCGGCGCGTTCAAGATCCGCGGCGCGTACAACGCCATCGCACAGTTCGACGCGGCACGGCGTGAAGGTGGTGTCGTCACGTACTCATCGGGCAACCACGGCCAGGCGATCGCGTTGGCGGCCAAGCTGCTGCACGTGCGCGCCGTCATCGTCATGCCGCAGGACGCTCCGGAGATGAAGGTCAGCGCGGCCAAGGGCTATGGTGCCGAGGTTCTCCCCTACGACCGCTACGCCGAAGATGGTGCTGACGTGGTGCAGCGCGTAGCGAAGGAGCGCGGCATGACCGTGATCCCGCCATTCGATCATCCGCACGTCATGGCCGGTCAGGGCACGGTGGCAAAGGAACTCTTCGAGTCGGTGGGCGAACTGGACATGGTCGTGACGCCCGTGGGCGGAGGCGGCTTGCTGTCCGGCTGCGCCATGGCCACGCGGCACTTGCACCCGCACTGCGAGATCGTCGGCGTGGAACCCGAGGCCGGCAACGATGGACAGCGCAGCCTTGCCGAAGGCCGGATCGTTCGCATCGAGACGCCCAAGACCATTGCCGACGCCGCGCAAAGCCGCACGCTGGGGCAGCACACCTTCCCGGTGTTGCGGGAGCTGGGTGCGCGCATCGTGACCGTGAGCGACGCTGAACTGGTGGAAACGATGAAGTTCATTGCCTCGCGCATGAAGCTTGTTGTCGAGCCGACCGGCTGCTTGGCCGCCGCGGCGCTGTTCACGGGGAAGCTCGATGTCGCAGGCAAGCGCGTTGGAGTGGTGCTTTCGGGAGGAAACGTGGACCTGGAAAAGTTTGCGCAGCTCGTCGGTTGATCGCTTCGCAGCAGGCCAGCTTCTGGCGCTTCCGCGACGGCCACTTGCAGCGCATCGACGACTGCCACAGGAGGGAGCAATGCATCAAGCAGGACCATCGAAGTCATCGTGATCAACTACTACATGCGGCATGGCGCAGCACGCGCGATGGTCGAAATCATGGCCGGCTCGGACAACATACAGAGCAGGGTCAAGATCAAAGATTCATCAACGGGCAATGTCCTCTCCGAATTCACCGTCCAGTCAAAGAATCCGACGGCGTGGGGCACGTCAAAAGGGCTGATCGAAGAACACGCGGACAAGATCGTTGCCACGCTGAAGGGAGCAAAGGGCTAGCGGGCGCCTATTGAGGTTTCGTAAATCACGACACTGGATCCGTTCGCAGTCTCCGACCCGTTCGCACTGAGCCTGTCGAAGTGCCTGCATCAAGGGAGCGCGCTGGCTTCGACAGGCTCAGCCCGAACGGGATGTGGAGAACCGCCGCGCCGCCGATTGAGGTTTCCGTAAGTCACGACACTTTCCGATCCGTTCGCACTGAGCCTGTCGAAGTGCCTGCATCAAGGTGCACGCTGGCTTCGACAGGCTCAGCCCGAACGGGATATGGACGGGGGGTATGTCGTGAATTCAGGAGATCCGCTCATGTCAAATTTCAGATGCCGAGTCCCGCGCCCACACACACCCACACATGGAGATCGCGCCACTTCTCATGGCAGCGGCCATCCCGCTTTGGCTCAATGCCAACGTCACTTGATCGATTGTTCAAGCCAGCCACGCGACCCACTACCTCGCCAGATGCATGCGCTCGACCGCCACCCGCTCCTTTGCGAAAAGTTCCCGGCTGGCCTTCGCGTAGCCCTGAGGCCCAAGGTACTCGGGCTCCTGGTCGTACTTACCGATCTCCTCAACGAACTGCGGGTCGAACATCGCCTTCTTGAAGGCATCGTGCAAGACGGTGACGATGTCGTCCGGCATGCCGTGCGGGCCACCCAGGCCGTAGGGTGACTGGGCCACGATGTCGTAGCCCAGGTCGCGCAAGGTGGGCACCTGCGGCCATCGCTTCGAACGCTTGGCCGCAAAGCTCACCAGCAGGCGCAGCCGGCCCGCATCCACCGCGGGGCCGAAGCCTGTGGAACTCACGCCGGCCATCACGTGCCCGGCGGCAATGGCGTTGATCTGCTCGGCGACGCCCTTGTACGGCACGTGGATGTAGCGCAGGCCCCGCGCGGTGAACAGGTCTTCGAGAACCACGTGCGGCGAGGTGCCCACGCCGTTGGTGGCGATGGTGAGTTCGCCCGGGTGGTCGCGCGCGAACTCGAACAAATCATCCAGGCTGTCGAAGCGACTCTCCGCGTGGACCAGCAACCCGAAGGTGACGCCGGAGATCTGGATGATGTGCGTCACGTCGTTGATGGGATGCCATGTGGGTGACTGCGTGAAGTACGCGCGGAAGATCGGCTGCGGCAACTGCGCGATGGTGTAGCCGTCGGGCTTGGCCTGCTGCAGCACCGGCATCACCAGCGTGCCACCGGCACCGCCGCGGTTTTCGACGATGACCTTCTGCCTCAGCACGGGCGAGGCCAGGTCGGCCAGCAGGCGCAAGGAGATGTCGGTCGCGCCGCCTGCCGTCCACGGCACCCACATCGTGATGGGCCGCGACGGAAATCGCTCGGTCGCGGCGCGGGTGCCAAGCACCGTGCCGCCCAGCGCCAGCGCGGCGGCATGTGCAAGCCAGCGTCGCCGGCCCGTGTGGAAACCCCGGTTCATGAAGCGCCTCCGCGCTTGGTCAGCCCACCGAACCCGCGCTGCGGGTCATAGCCCCAGCAGGCCAGGCCGAAAAACACCAGCAGGCAGCCCAGCACCACCCAGGGCGCGAGACCGGGGTCTTTGCCGTACAGCGCGAAGCGAATCCACTCGACGGCGTGCGTGAACGGGTTGAAGCGGGCCACCTGGTACACCCACTCGGCCCCCGACTCCTGCAGCTTCCACAGCGGATAGAGCGCCGTGGACAGGAAGTACATGGGGAAGATGACAAAGTTCATCGTGCCGGCGAAGTTCTCCAGTTGCTTGATGTGCACCGAGAGAAACAGCCCCAGCGCTCCCAGCATGAGCGCCGCGCACACCAGCGCCACCAGCGCATGCGCGCCGGGCAGCCCGAGCACCGGCAGCTCCGTGCCCAAGAGCGCCGCGACGGCCACGAAAGCCAGTGCCTGCAACACCGACAGCAGAGCGGTCGCGCACAGCTTGCAAAAGAGCAGCCACGAGCGCGGCAAGGGCGCGGTGAGCAACAGGCGCATCAGCCCCATCTCCCGGTCGTACACCATGGCCAGCGACGACTGCATGCCGTTGAATAGCAGCACCATGCCCACCAGGCCGGGCGCGATGTACACGTCGTACGGGATGTAGGTGTCGTAGGGCTCGACGATGGCCACGCCGAACACGTTGCGGAAACCGGCCGCGAACACCGCCAGCCACAGGAGCGGACGCACCAGCGCGGAGATGAGCCGCCCGGTCTGCTGCGAGAACTTCAACAGCTCGCGCGTCACGATGGCCTGCAGCGCCTGCAACGCATGGGCCATGCCGCGCCTCGGCTGCACGGCGGCGGCGCGTTGTGTCTCCGAGCGGTTCACCGCGGGAACTTGCATGCTTTCTCCGGCGCATCGGCGCCCAGGGTATCGAGCACGTTGGTGGGGTGCAGCACGCCGTCGACCGGCGCCTGCGCGATGACGCCCTGCCCGTCGGTCAGCAGCATCGTCTGGCGCAGCTGTCCGTCCCACGGCCTGAAGCTGAGTGTGGTCCCTTTCGAGCCGTCGAGCTGTGCCTTGGCGAGAGCCTGCGCCCACGCTGTGGCCGGGCCCTTGGGGGCAGCGGCGGCAGCCGCGGCGAGCGCCTTGCCCGCCATCCACGACGACCAGTCGTGATCTGTCATCGGGCGCTTGGCCGACTTGGCAAAACGGCGCGAGACCTGCGGCGCGCCGAAGCGCTCGAACTGCGCATGCCAGGCCACCGCCACCAGACCGCCGTCGCCCACCACCGGCCTGGGCAGCACGGTGCGATAGGGCAATGCGCGGGCGAACTCACCGTCGCTGTCGACCACCCACACGGCGTCGTACTGCGCGCCCGAGGTGAGCAGCAAGGGGTTGGCCATCTCGCGCTCGCGCGGGTCGGCCGAGAGTTTGAACGCCCGGGTGGCCACCGGCTGAAGGCCGTAGCGCTTGATGGACGCCTGGGCCGTGGCGGCGCGCAGCGCATCCTGCGGGCCCTGCCCCGCCAGCACGAGCACCTGGGTCCACTTGCGCGAGACGAGCGTCTGAGCGAGAGCATCGCTGCGCATGCGTTCGCTGGGGATCACGTGGAACAGGCGCGCGCGGCAGTCCTGCTGCCGCAGGCGGTCGGCGGCGTTGCCGATGTTGAGCACGGGCAGCTTCACGGCATCGACCACCGCCAGCGTCCAATCGGTTGGCAAGTCGGTGATGAGCACGGCCGCGCCCGCCTTCTCGGCCGCCACGGCCGCGGCGCGCGCTGCGTCCAGCGACGCGACCGGCGCGCTGTTCGTTGACACCGCCGCGCCCGCCGCATCGAGCTCGAAGCGGCTGTCGTCCACCGCCAGTTGCAACCCGTCGGTGGCTGGGCCGCCCGGGTGGCCGAGGTAGGCTCGCTCGACGCGTGTGCGTTCAAGCCGGGGGTCGTCGGCCGGCGTCAGCACGGTGGCCTTCAGGGTGGCGGCGTGCGCTGCGCACACCATGAGCATGCTGCCCGCCGCCAGAGCCTGGATCGCCATGCAAAAGGGCCGCCGCGTCATTCCACGATCACCAGGCCATAGGGCACGCGGCCCACCGGAATGCTCTTGATCGGCTTGGCGGCGGCCACGTCGACCACCGTCACGTCGTCGCTCAGGCCATTGACCACATACAGCCGCGCGCCGGCCTTGTCGAGCGCCACGTTCCAGGCCCGCTTGCCCACGAGCACGAGGTTCGTCACCTTGCGGGACGGCACGTCCACGAAGGCCACGTGGTTGGCGCGGCCGAGCGTCACGAAGGCGCGCTGGCCATCGGGCGTCATGAGAATGCCCACCGGCGTGATGTCTTCTCGCCGTGCGCCCTTCACCGCGAAGTTCAAGGTGCCGATGACCGAGTGGTCCGCCGTCGAAACGATACTGACGCTGGCGTCGAGCTCGTTGGTCACCCACAGCTCCTTGCCGTCGGGCGTGAGCGCCATGCGGCGGGGCCGCTTGCCCACCTTGATGTTCTTCACCACCTTGCCGGTGCTGGCGTCGACCACGTGCACAAGGCTCGCCACTTCGGAGGTCACGTACACCGTCTTGCCGTCGGCGCTGACCTTCACGCCCTCGGGCTCCTGGCCCACCTTCACCGCCTGCAGTTGCTTGCCGCTGGCCGCCTCGATGAAGCTCAGCTCGGCCTCGTCTTCGTTGGACACGTAGATGATCTTGCCGTCGGGCGAGAGGTCGAACGCCTCGGGTTCATCGCCCAGCGGAATGCGGCGCACCGACTTGCCCGTGGCCGGGTCGATGAGGTCGGCCTGGTTCGAATCGGTGCAGGCCACCATGAGTTTGCGGTCGGCAGTGAGCTGCACGTGCCGTGCGCGCTTGCAGGTGGGCAGGGTTCCCTTGACGGTGAGCGTGCGCAGGTCGATCAGCGTGAGCGCGTTGTCCTTCTCGCTCGACACGTAAGCCGTGCCTTGGGCTGACGCACCGGCCGCGGCCAGCGCGATGGCGAGGGCGGCACCTGCACGGGCCGAAGAAGCGAGTGGGCGCAACGGCATCGGGGGTTCTCCTTTTGAAGGTTCGGTGGCTGTGAGATAGGAAAGCGCGGTGAAGTTCGCCACGGCCTGGAACAGGCGCTATGCCGTGCGCGCGATGAAGCCGGCTTCCAGTGTGTCGCCGCCCAGCGCCTGCGTCACCTCATCCGGCGTGCCGTCAGCCAGCAGCGAGCCCTTGTGCAGCATGAGCACACGGTCGGCCGTCATCGCTTCCTCGACCCAGTGGGTGGCCCACAGCACGCACACGCCGCGTTCGCGCACGTCGGCATGCAGGGCACCCAGCAGATCCTGACGCGACTTCGGGTCCAGCCCCACGGTGGCTTCGTCCATCAGCAGCACGGCGGGGCGGTGCAAGTCGGCGCGCACGAGCTCGACCTTGCGCCTGTTGCCGCCGGAAAGCTCGCGCACCTTGCGGTCGAGGTCGGTGCCAATGCCCAGCCTCGCGCAGCCTTCCTCGATCCGCTCGCGCGCCGCGCGGCGGGGCAGCCCCTGCAGGTCGGCCTGGAACAGCAGGTTGCGGAGGATGCTGAGGTCGAGGTCGAGCGAAATCTGCTGGAACACCACGCCGATGTGGCGCAACGCCGCCGTGGGCGCATGCCGCAGCGAATGGCCCGCCACCTCCACTTCGCCCTCGTCGGCAGCGAACAGACCAGTAAGCACCTGGAACAGCGTCGACTTGCCAGCGCCGTTGGGCCCCAGCAGCGCGACGAACTGGCCCGCCGGCAGGGCGAGCGAAAGCGAACGCAGCGCAGCGTAGGAGCCATAGCGTTTGGTGAGGCGGTCTGTGCGGAGCATGGGGTCGGGTGGGTGTTCAGTGTGCGTAAGGACCCGCGTCGTTGCCGGTAGGGCTGACCACACCGCCGTTGGAGCGACGAAGATCGCTTATCCAGGCCAGGATCGCCCGCGACTGGAATCCTGCCGCCATCTGGCGCAGCCGCTGCGCGAAGGGTTTGTAGGTCTCGTCGAGGGCGGCCAGATGGTCGGCACGCACGGTGATGCTGCGCATGTTGCCGACCTTGGCCAGCTGGTACAGCACCTCGAGCTCCTGCGCTGGCGGTGGCACCACCGCTGTCTTCGAGGCCGCTTCTTCGCCCGGGGTCTGCTCGCGTGTCTCGCCGAGCCATTCGAGATGCAGGAGCCTACCGATCTCTGCCAGCAGCATGTCCAGATCAATGGGCTTGGACAAGAACACGTCAGCGCCACTGCCCAGAGCCTCGCTCTCGTCCGCCGCTGTCGCGCTGGCCGAAAGGGCGATGACGGGCACGTCGCGCAGCGCAGGGTGCTTGCGCAGTTCGCGCGTGGCCTCAAGACCGTCCATGACCGGCATCACGATGTCCATGAGGATCAGGTCGGGCCGCAGTGCGCGGGCCTGCGACAGCCCGGTTTCGCCGTTGTCGGCCTGGTGCAGCTCGAACCCCAAGGGAGACAGGAAGTCGACGAGCGCCTCCCGGTTGACCCCCACGTCGTCGACGATCAGCAACATGCGGCGCGGACCACGGTAGCCGGTGATGAGCCGCCGTGCGTGGGGACCCTTGTCGGCCGGCAACTCGGCCAGCACCACGGGCATGTCGAGGTCGAACCGGAACACACTGCCGTGCCCGGGCGCACTCTCTACTTCGATGCGGCCGCCCATCATGCCCACGAGTTGCTGGCTGATGGCAAGCCCCAGCCCCGTACCCCCGTATTTGCGCTGCAACTCACTCGCCTGCTCGAAGGGGCGGAACAGCGTGGGCAATTGTTCAGAAGTGATTCCGACGCCCGTATCGGCGACCGCAAAGCGCAGCCGGGCCTGTGTTTCACCAGTACCCGCCAGGCGCTGCACACGCAACGTGACCTGCCCTTGCTCGGTGAACTTCACCGCATTGCCGAGCAGGTTGAGCAAGACCTGCTGCAAGCGCTTGCCATCGGCACGCACCCACCCCGGCAGATCGGACGGCGTTTCGCAGAAGTAAAGCAGGTCCTTCTGCCTGGCATTGACCCGGATGATCTCGTTGACCTCGTTCAACAGTTGTCGCAGATCGACGGGCTGCAGATACAGCTCGGCCTTGCCGGCCTCGATGCGGGTCAGGTCGAGCACCTCGCTGATCAACGCCAGCAGGTGTTCTCCGCCACGGCGTATGGTGTCCAGGCCGGCCACCTGCCGCTCGCTCAGGCCGGGCTCGCGCAGCAGGATCTGCGCATAGCCGAGCACCGCGTTCAGCGGCGTGCGGAGTTCGTGGCTCATGTTGGCGAGGAAGCTGCTCTTCGCGCGGTTGGCCACCTCGGCGGCGATCGTGGCGCGCCGCGCCTCGGCATACACGGTCTCCAGGTGCGCAATGGCGTCCGCGAGCCGCTGCGTCATCGTGTTGAAGCTCGTGGCCAGCACGCCGATCTCGTCGTTCGACTCCACCGCCGCGCGCGCCGCGAGGTCGCCCGCGGCCACACGCTCGGCAACGTCGGTCAGGCGATGCAATGGCGCGACGATGCTGCGCCGGAACACGTAGGCCAGGGCCACCGCGATGACCACGGCCAGAAGACCGCCGAGGCCGGCCGCCCACCGAGCATTGGCCAGGCTGGTGCGCGCATGCGCCAGGCTGCTGCCAAGCTGGGCCTGCTGAACCACCGCCAGTTTGGACAGACGCTCCAGCAGTGCCTCGGCCTGGGGCGCCGCCTCCGTGCGGTACAGGTAAAGATCCTCGTAGGCCTGCTCGCCGTTGATGACAGCGATGATCTGAAGCGCCAGCTCTGCGATCTCGGCCCGGGTGCGCGCGATGGTGGCGAGCAAAGCGCGCTGCTCGGCAGTCAGCTGAGCTTGCTTGGCCGATAGTGCATTCCATGCTGCGGCGTTGGTGGCCAGTTGCGGGCCGTAAGACAGCTTGAAGGTCAACTCGCCGGAGGCGCCGAATGCCATCAGATTGGTAGCCATGGCGTCGAACGAGCTCTGGAAGCTCAGCAGATCGGCCATCAACTCCCGGTTTGCCTTGCTGGGTTCGCGCGCCGCCTGCAGATCGATGATGCGACTGCATGCATCGAGGATCAGCACGCGCCGCGCCTGTACGTCGACGCGCGCCAACCGGAGTGCGGGGCGGTTTTTCAACGGGTTGTCGTGCAACTCGAACAGCTTCTGTGGAAGCTCGGTCCACTGGCGGTAGCTTTCGGTCAACTCCTTGACCGAACGGGCGACATCGGCCTCAGGCCAGCTCCCGGACATCTCCTGCAGCGCGATGAGGCTGCTTTCGAACACCTCGCGCGCCGCGTGGTACTGCCGGATGTCCTGCGGATCGCCCAATACCAGGTAGCCGCGCAGATGCAGCTGCATGCGCAGCAGGCTGGCCTGGGCCTGCGTGGAAGCCAGCGCCGCCGGCTGGCGCACGCTTTCGGTCAGATCGATATCGCCGGTCACGCGGTATCCGGCGATCGAGGCCAGCCCGACCACCAGCAGGGTCACGCTGGCCAGGGCGCCAAAGCCAAGCGTCAGCTTGCCACCGAGGCCCGGCGATCCAAAGCCCCGCGGCCACCTCATCACTGGAGACCGAGCGAGGCCCGATACGCCCGCCGCTGCCGCTCACGACCGAGGCGGATGGTGATCTCCTCGAAGTCGACGGCCGTGGCTTTCAACGCTGCCTCGGGGCTCAAATGCCCGTTTGCCGCTTCGGCCAGGTGAACGTCGAGCACCTGCCAGTAGCTGTAGGCGCCGGGAATGCGCAGATAGGGAAACTGCTGGGGGTTGGTGTAGGTGTCGTCATAGGCCTGCAGGAAGTCGCGCACGTCCGCGGAGTCCCAGCCGGCGCGCACGTAGTTCTCGATCTTCGCAGTGCCTTTCGGCGGAAGGAATTGAAACCGCCGGCCCGGGTCGATACCGTCCCACCCACGCGTCGCGTAGACCTCGGACTTGGCCTGCGAGGCCATGAGCGCCAGCAGGTAGTAGGTCGCCGCCGGCGCCTTGGAAGAGCGAGAGATCACGCCCGCCCACGAGCCCCCGGTGGTGTTGCCGACACGGTTGGGCCGGCTCGTCTGGACCCACTCGCGACGCACCATGTTGTAGTAGGCCCGCGTGCCCGGCAAGTGAGCAGCGCCTACCTTGCCCCGCACGCGGCTGCCCGGCTGCTGCGCCAGGGCGCCCAGATCGCCCCATGTGAGCGCGAGCGCCGAGCGGCCGGCCAGAAAGTGGTCCCACCCCTTGCCCAGATCCCAGCTGAGCATTTCCTGCGGCCCGAACTTCACGAGGTCCACGAGCATGGTCATGGCCCGCACATGGCCCGGGCTGTCGATCAAGGGCTTCATCGTCTGCGGGTCGAACCAGTACAAGGTTGGATTGGCGGGGCCGATGACGAAAGGCGCGGACAGCGACATGTAGTGGAACATGCCCTGCGCCCCGGCCATCAGCGGCAACACCACGCCGTGGTCGGGCACGCCGTCGCCGTTGAGATCCTTGCCGTTGAAGTACTGCGCCACGTCGCGGAACTGTTCCCAGGTGGCAGGTACGCCAAGCGGGTAACCATAGGCTCGCTGGAAAGCCGCGCGATGCAGAGGGTCGGCGAGCAAGTCGCGGCGGTAGTAAAGCACCTGTCCATCGTGGTCGTTGGCCACCATGTACTTGCGTCCTCCGTAGACCAGCAGCTTGCGCGGCGCCGGCAGCACCTGGTCGATGTCCCAGGACGGGAATCGCGCATTTTTGTAGTACTGGTCGTAGGGCAGCAGGTAGTTGGCCTCGACCAGATCTCCCAGCCACCAGGCGCCGGCGATGCATGCATCGTACTTGCTGGTGCCGTTGGCCAGGTCGGACGTGAGATGAACGAACAGTTCCTCGACGGGACGCCGCACGATTTCGAGCGTGGCGCCCGTGGCCGCCTCGTACTCTGCCTTCAGCTCCACCACGGCCGCGCCGATCGGCATGTCGTTCACCACCAGCACCGTCACGTGCTGGCCGGCGAAAGGGCACTGGCCGGAAGCACAAGGCGCCGCCACACGCGGCGGGAGCACCTCACCGGGCCTGACCAGCGCCGAATCGGAGCCCTTCAGCCGCAACGGCTGTTCGGCGCCGGCCCATGAAGCGGCGACCCAGCTTCCCAGAACAAGGGGCAATACGCCCCTCAGCAAGCGATGCGTCGTGCTCATGGCAACTCCGACAGAAAACGACATGAAATGGAACATGCCCTGTGCACCGACCTTCATGTCCATGGTCAGTCCGTGATCGGACACGCCGTCACCATCGAGGTCCTTGTTGTCGAAGTACTCGGCGACATCACGAAACTGCGCCCAAGTGGCCGGCACCCCGAGCGCGTAGCCGTACTTCTTCTTGAACGCGGCGCGGTGCGTCGGGTCTTGCAGCAAATCGCGGCGGTGGTACATCAGCTGACCATAGTGGTCGTTGGCGATCATGTACTTCTTTCCCGCGTAGCTCAGCAGGCTGCGGGGCGCAGGCAGCACATCTTCGAGCGTCCATTTCGGGAAACGCTGATCCTTGAAGTACTTGTCGTACGAAATTGAGGTAGTCACCGGACACCAGCTCGCCCAGCCACCACTCGCCCGCATACGCCGCATCAGCACCGCGGACCATTTCGCTTTCTCTCTCATGGACTGCTCTTTCATGAAAGCGCTCGAATGTTGCCGGTCTGAAAGATGAGCACGCAGCGCGAACAGGCGCGCCCTGATCAGGCTGAGCCGGGTGGATCGGCGAGAGCTAGCACCGGCCACCCGCGCGCTGCCGCATGCGCGCGCAATCTCCGATCCGGGTTCACCGCCACCGGGTCGGTCACCGCCTCCATCAGCGGAAGGTCATTGATCGAGTCCGAATAGAACCAACTGCGCCGCACATCGCTCCACGACACCCCGCGCCGGGTGAGCCACGCTTGTACGTGGGTGAGCTTGTGTTCTCGAAAGCACGCGACGCCCAAAATCTCGCCGGTGTAGCAGCCCTCGTCGTTCACCTCCGGCTCGGTGGCCAGCACGTCATCGAGCCCCAACGCCGCACCGAAAGGCTCGGCGATGAAGCGCGTGGTGGCCGTGACGAGCGCGCACGCATGGCCTGCCGCCCGATGCCACTGCACCAGCTCCCGTGCGGCTGCCGGAACGCGTGCACTGATCTCGTCGGTGAACTCACGCAGCCA
This sequence comes from uncultured Burkholderiaceae bacterium, assembly GCA_965653625.1. Classification (GTDB taxonomy): domain Bacteria; phylum Pseudomonadota; class Gammaproteobacteria; order Burkholderiales; family Burkholderiaceae_C; genus Albitalea. The sequence continues at coordinate 20,423 of CBFHAS010000024.1, forward strand.
GTGCGCCAGCGCCTCAGGACGATGACGGCCAAGCGCGCCCACCGCGAGTCGATGCATGTCCGTGATATCGACCGTGCCCTGCACGTAGCGGCGGCAGTGCTCCAGATACTGCGCCTCGAAGTCGGGATCCAGCGCGCCCAGGTCGATGAGACGACGGGTGAAGGCGGACCCGCTGTCGAAAGGGATCAACGTGTGGTCGAGATCGAACAACGCGATGTCCATGCGCTTCAGAGCCTGTGCACCCATCCAGCGTGCCCCGGCCTTTCGGGCGGGCCCACGGAAAGCGCCCTCGGCGCGTTGCAAATGCTCGCTGTGCCATCCGACACCACTGCGCTTTGAACCTTCATCGGGTGGCTGGAGGATTCACAGATTCTCGGCCTGCACCGGCTGCACCGCCTCCAGCGTGGCAGGCAAGGCGCCGCGCAGCGCGTTGCACACCACGATGCCTTCGGCATGCTCCAGATCGGCGAGGGTCAGCCGGCATTCGCAGGCGTTCCAGGTTGGATCGGCGAGCAGCACCGAACGCATCACACCCGGCAGCACGCCGTCTTCCAAGGGCGGCGTGAACCAGCGCCCTCCCCGGCGCACGAACACGCTGCTGCGCCCGCCTTCCAGCAGTTCGCCTTCCTCGCCGAAGAACAGGGTGTCGAAAGCACCCACGGACTCGGCCGCCCGCACGCCCTGGTCATAGTCAGCACGCAAGGTGGTCTTGTGCCGCGCCAGCGGCCGGGCCGACGGCAGCGGCGCATCGGCCAGCAGCAGGCGAACCGGCCCGGCGGGCAGCGGCGGGAGGGTGGTTTGCGTCAGGGCGAACTCGCCATCGAAGTGCAGCGCCACCCGAAGGCGCCAGGGCTCGTCCGCCGGCCGTGTGGAAGGCAGGTTCACGAGCGCTCGGTCGAGCAGCGCATCGAACGCCTCCTCATCGAAAGGAAAACCGAGCACGCGTGCGCTGGCCGCCAGGCGTTCGCGATGCCGTGACCGGTGGACAACGCCCTTCGCGCGGCTCGCTCGTATGGTTTCGAACAGTTCCACTCCGGGGTCCAGTGCGGTGAGGAAGCGCGCCTTCCAGAGCGTTTCCTCGTATTCGTCTTCGGCGACGCTGTCGTGCACGATGCCGCCTCCCACGCCGAGCGTGAGGGGTCGCAGCCCGCTCGGGCGGCCGTCCTCGCCATGCTGCGACGTCCCGAGCGTCAGCGTGCGGATGGCCACACTGAGGGTGAGGTCGGGGCAGATGCCGTCTCCGATGTCCAGCCAGCCAATCGCGCCGGTGTACAGCCCGCGCGGCCCGTGCTCGAGCGCCGCGATCCACTCCATCGTGCGGTGCTTGGGCGCCCCGGTGATGGACCCGCAGGGATAGAGCGCGCGCAGCAAATCGGCGAGGCCCACGTCCTGGCGACGGCGCGCCTCGATGGTCGACGTCATCTGGAACACGGTGGCGTAGGTCTCGATGGAAAAGAGCTGCGGCACCTTCACCGAGCCGATCTTCGAGATGCGCCCGAGATCGTTGCGCAGCAGGTCCACGATCATCAGATTCTCGGCGCGATTCTTCGTGTCCTCGTGCAGCAGGCGAGCGGTCTCGCTGTCGCCTTCGGGGGCCCGGCTGCGCGCGGCGGTGCCCTTCATCGGGCGGGCCTCCAGCCGGCCCTGCTCGTGCCGCACGAAAAGTTCCGGCGAGCGCGACAACACCCATTCCACCTCGTCGCCTGGCCCGAGCGGCAGGCGCATGAGTGCGCCGAAGCTCACCCGCTGACGCGCGCGCAACCGCCGATACAGGGCCAACGGCTCGCCCCAGGCCTGGCCGTGCAGGCGGTAGGTGAAGTTGACTTGATAGGTCTCGCCGTCGCGGATGGCCTCGTGGATGCGTTCGATGGCCTTCTCAAATTCGTGGCGCGTGATCTCGGGCTGCAGGTTCAGCACGCCCGCGGGCGCCGGGACCGCACTCCCTTCCTGGCGCGCGAGCCATGCGGCGCACCTCTCGGCGTCGAGCCTGTGGAGGCGCTCGAACATGAGCAGGCGCAGACAGCCCCGGTCGTCGGCATGCAATGCCTCGTGACCCGCCTGCACCAGCCGCGCACCCCATTCGTAGTCGGCCAGCAGCACGGCGTGCAGGCCGGCCGCGAGATCGGCCTGCACCGCGGCGCACACCGCGTCGAGCGTGGCCGGATCGACCGAGCGGTGCTCGCGCACGAAGCCGGTGTACAGCCGGCTGGTGGGCCGGCCGGGTGTGGCATCGGCATCGTCGAGCAGCGCGAAGACTTCCATGGGGAGGAGGTTCTTAGCTCCAGTCGTCCATGTCGTGCCGGATGCTGTGCCGGTTGGCGATCAATTCCTCGACCGACGGCTCGTTGCGCAGCGCCCGCGTAATGGCCAGCTTCGTGGCTTCGTGGTTGGTGCGGTACATGTCTTTCTTGTCCAGGTTCGGGTCCTTCGCGCAACGCGGGTCGATCCAGACCAGGCTGATGATGCACAGCTCGTTGGCAAGGTCGCGGGGAATGATGCCGTCGATCAGGCAATCGACCACCGCATCGGCCGTGGCCGACTGCACCACGCCGCCGAAGAGGTCGATGTTCGCGGTGTCCTTGAGCGTCACCTTGGGCACGATGATCGTCGCGGGGCGCACCAGCTGATTGCAGGCACGGATGGCAAACATGGCCGTGTGGCCCTTGCTCTGAGCCATCATGTTGGCGAAAGCTTGGCCCACCGGGCCATCGGTGCGGCCAATGAGGATTTCGGGCATCGCATCGGTGAACTGGCCCTCGCGAGCGAGTACGGTCGCCTCTCCGGCGTGGAACAGATGGTCCTTCATGCGTTCTTCTGAGAGTGGGAAGTGGATCGATGGGCTGCATCAGCCCGGCAAAAGAAGCTCGCCCTTGCCCTGCACCGCCAGATCGCCGGCCCAGCGCTCCACGCGCCGGCTCGGCAGGTCGGTGAACGGGCCGCCGAACCGGGCGATGTCGCGCGCAAAGAGCTGCCAGAACACATCGGCTTGAGAAGGCACGGGCACAAAGGTGGCGGGCACGTCGGGCCTGGGGCCTGCGAACAGCACGGTACCGCGGCGCGTGCCCCAACCCGGGTGCCCGGCGCAGCGCCCGCCGATGGCGAGTGTGCCAGCGACCATGCGCGAACCGGCGAAATCCCCCGCATCGCCGCACACCACGACGGTTCCGCGGCGCATGCGGTCGCCCACCCGCTCGCCGGCCCGGCCGCGCACGACGAGCTTTCCACCGGCCATGCCTTCCATGCTGCCGGGCAAGGCGCTGGCGGCCAGGTCGCCGGTGTCGCCCGTCACCTCCAGCCAACCCCCACGCATGGCGCAGCCGGTGAGATCACGCGCGTGGCCGTGGATCGTCAAGCGGCCCCCGGTCATGCCCATGCCCGCCGAATCGCCCACGGGGCCATGAACTTCGAGCGTGCCACCCGCCAGGCCGGCACCCAGGGCATCGAAGCGCGACAGGTCGCCTTCGATCACCACCGTGGGCGTGTCGCTTTCCGGCCCGGGCCGCACATCGAATAGTTCTGCCAGCACGAGGGTTTCGCGGCCATGCGGAACGCGCTGCCGCTGCACCTCTTCTGCCGAGAGCACGCACAGCGTGGCGGGGCTCAGCAGGCGCGCATCCACGCGCAGCTTCGGTGCCTGGCGCAGCACCAGTCGATGGTTCATGGTGCGTCGCCTCCCGGCGCCAGCTGGTGCAGGTGGAAGTGGAACGGGCCTAGCTTGCCGCCGTAGTTACCCGCGGAGATGCGCTGCACACCGGCTTCGGCACCGCGTTCCACCAACGCGGCCAGACCGGCACGCATGGCCGCCGCCACGTCCGCCTCGGACAGGCCGTCGATCACGATCTCGAGCACGCAGCGGGTGTCTTCGCCCAGGTCGGTGCGCGGCGCCAGATGCATGAGCGAAGGACAGTAGGCGTCGTTGGTCGAGGCGCGCAGGCTCGCGTACTTGCTGCCCACCTTGGATCCCGAGCGCACCACGCCGCCGGGGAACGGCATGATGACGTTGGGCAAGCGGCGCATGGCGGCCACCGCGGCTTCAGCACCGGCCAGCGCAGCTTCGGTGCCGTTGGCCAGCAGCAGCAGGTTGCCGCCGCCCACGCCTTTGATCACCCGCGTGCTCTCCTGCGCCACGAACTCGCCGTCCATCACGGGGATGCGCCAGTAGCGCACGCCACCGATCACCTTGGCCGTCTGCCAGCCGTCGCCGAAGAAGCGCAGGTTGCGGCCCAGGTCCACCCGCTCGCCTTCGGCCAGCCCGGCGAACACCGCCGTGGTGGGACACGTGAGCACGCATTGGCCCACGCGACGCTCGATCTGCTTGGCGAGCTCCTTGCCCGACATCGAGAAAATCAGAATCGCCACGCCGGGCCGGCCATCGGGCGTCTTGGCGGCATCGAGCGTGCGCTCGATGCCCGCCTCGCACCCGCAGGCGATCACCGAGGTGGCGAAGCCCGTGGCCGACGCCGCCGCGTTCATCGCCCAGGCGAGGTTGTGCGCGGTGATCAACAGCCGCGTGCACTTCATCGGGAAAGCCTCGGCGAACGTGTCGTCAATGGCAATGCCGCGCCGCTGCATCAGGCGCTCCGGGGCAGGCAGGCCGAGGGCAGCAGGCGGCCGCCGTTGCAGCAGCCGCACAGTTCGTCGTGGCCGATCACGGCATAGCGCTTGTTCAGCCCGAACGGGCGGTCGGTGTACTGGTCGACCAGGCGTTCCACGCTGCCATCGAACTGGGGCTCCGCGAAGTGGATGGCGCCGACTGGCGTGGCGACCACACGGCCATCGCGCACCACGGGTTCGCCATCCTTCAGCACCCACGCGGGCCGGCTGAACATGGCCTCGGCATCGCCCTCTTCCCGATACACCGCGACATCCGCCGCCGCCCCCACGCCGAGCTGGCCACGGTCGCGCAGACCCAGCAGCCGCGCCGGCGCCGCGCGGGTCATGATCGCGATCTCGTACAGCGAAAGCTCGCGCGCAATCTGGCGCAGCGCAGACAGCTGCGCCACCTCGGGATGCAGCTTCGCCAACTGCTCATCGCGAAAGGTCTTGTCCATCAGCAGGCGGATGAGGTGCGGGTAGCTGGTGAACGGCGCACCGTTCGGATGGTCGGTGGTGAGCACCATGCGCCACGGGTCGCGCACCAGCAGGAACAGCTCCAGCCCGATGCTCCATTGCAAGGCGTTGACATAGCTCTTCTCGCGGTAGCGAAACGGCACCACGCCGCAGCCGCCGTCGCATTCGATGTCGGCCCCAGCCCATTTGCGCGGGCTGCCATGGCCCGCGTTGGCATGCTGGCGCATCGTGTCGCCGGAGGCGGTGACGGTCTGGCCGAAGAGGATCTGCCCGATGTCGATGGACACGTTGGGATGCGTGTTCACCGCCTCCGCCAGCTTCAGCGCGGCGGACGAAAACTGCTTGGGTCCCTCGGCACCGTAGGCATGGAACTGCACGTGGGTCAGATGCCCCGGCAGCCCTTCGAGCGCGTCGATGGTGGCCAGCGTGGAATCGATGTTGCCCGCCGCACCCAGGTTGCTGGCGTGGATGTGCAGCGGATGCGCAAGACCGAGCTCGTACAGCGCTCGCGACAGCGAGCTGAGCACCTGGCGCGGCGTCACCTGCCAGTGCGTGTGCAGCTCGTCCACGTTGAGCCGGCGCTGGTTGAACTTGAAGGCCGAGATGCCCGCCGGGTTGACGACCTTCACGCCCAGGGCCTTGGTGGCGTGCACCACCCAACCCACGTAGTCGCGCATTCGCTCGGGCTCGGCTTTCTCAGACAGCAACTGCAGGAACAGCTCGTCGTTGCCCAGCATCACGTAGGCACCGTGGTCGACGATGGGCACGTCGCCCATTTCCATGTGCGCCTGGCGCGAATTGCTGGCCACCATGGCGGGCTCGAACACCGAGGTGTAGCCCATCTCGGCATAGCGATAGCCGGTGGCCAGGGTGCCGGGCGCGCAGTGGCCGCACGAGGCCAGCTCGAGCGGGTTGTCGGGCAGCGGCAGCGGCGCGATGCCCAGACGGTGGTCCTCGGGCAGCAGCAGGCGCGCGAGGTTGACCTTGCCGCCGCCGATGTGGCTGTGCAGGTCGATGCCGCCGGCCATGACGATGCAGCCGGCGCAATCGATGTCCTGGTCGGCCGGCTCACGCGGGTCGAGTGCGACGATGCGGCCGTCACGCACGCCGATGTCGCGCACCTGGCCGTCGATGCCGTTCGCCGGATCGAACACCCGGCCGCCGCGCAGTCGCAAGGTGGTCATGCTGCTCCCATCAATTGGCCGAGGCGCGTGACCACATCGGCCACGCCCGGCAGCCCGTCGTCGCGCGCGGGGCGCAACGGCACCACCACGATGATGTCGGTGCGAAAGAGGTGCCCCGCCGCGTTGATGCCCGGCGTGGCGACGGGCACGAACACGCAGTGGTCGAGCCGCCCTGCCGCACGCAGGTGATCGGCCATCGCGGGCGGGCCCAGCACGATGCTCGGCAGCCCGCTCGTCGGGGGCAGCCGGGCGGGATCGAAGCTAGACACCCACAGCAGGCCGTCGACCGCCTGATCAGCCACCAGCCGGTCGGCCGCGAACCGCACCGGCTCGTGCTCCAGACCTGCCGGGCCGGCACGCGTGCGCAGCGGCAACCCGGATAGCCACGTGAACACCTGGTTGGCGCTGTAGCCGCCGTCGCTGCCGCCGAGCGGGAAGCTCGCCGCGCGTGTGCTGCGGTTCAGCGTGCCGACGATGCGGTTGAGCGCTTCCACGACGAGCGTGCCTTGCGGGGGCAAGGCCCCGGCCTCCCACACCAGCACCGCGTAGCGGGCCGCGCGCAGCTCATCGGCCAGAGCCGCGAGCACCGGGTCGGCCGCGCGGCAGCGTTGCCCGGCCACCAGTGCGCCCAGCACCTGCGTGTCGGTGAAGAGATCGCCGCTGGCGGGCAGCGTGTCGGCCTGCACGCCCTGGGGCATGCCCTCGGGCGGCGTTGCTCCGAGGAACACCACGCGCTTGCATGCGCCGCCCTCGCCGAGCCCGCAGCGCCGGAAGAACTCGGGGAAGCGGGCGATGGCCGGCGTGCCCACGCACACCATGAGATCGGCGCGGGCGCGGATCTCAGCGAGCGTGGTGGTGTACTGGCCGCGGTCCTGCGCTGCACGCATGCCGTGAAGCAGCGTGGCGCCATCGACGTGGTCGGAGATGGCGCCCGTGCGCAGCGCCAGCCGGCACAACGCCCGCACGCCCGCGACGTCGCTGCCGAGCCCACCGAACAGTGGCTGCTGCCACTGCGCCAGCCGCCCGGCCGCGGCCGCGAGTGCGTCTTCGAGCGACGACGGTGCGCCGTCGACCAGGGCTGTGGGCGCGGAAGCCGGCTTGGCATGGTGGGCCAAGCCGGCCCTGGCCCGGGGGCAGTCGGAGCCGCGCAGGCGAGGCGCGTTCACGTCGTCGAGGGCAAAGCTGTCGCACAGCAATGAACAGAACGGGCAGGTCCACGCGGGCGTGGCCGAAGCGACCGAAGCGTCGGTGGGTGCATCCATCAGGGCTCCACTCCGCAAGCCATGTGCCAGCGTCATCGCTGCCCGCACAGCACGCTTTGCGGCGCACGCCAGTGGCCATCGCGCACGGCGGAGGGAACACTGTGCCGCGGTGTTTGAAACAGTGTGTCGCACGCCTTCGTCGCGCCCTCATCACGTGCATGCAAGTGATGAGGATCAGGCGCAGGGCCTGTGGGGCTCCGTGCGAGCAGCCCCCGGATATTTCCTGATTGCGTTGGTCCGCGATGTGGCACGGTTCGTGATCGTGCCGGCTATGAGATTGCAGCGTGTCCGTGACCGGCGCTCCTGTGCGCAGATGGCCGTTCATGGCGAACCGATGCGCCCGTCGTGCAGCGCGCTCGCCACGAGCCAGCTGGCGGCCCCGGCATGGGCGGCGGCCTGCAGGTCTGCGGCATCGCGAATGCCGCCCGCACCGATCCATACGCGATCGGGCGCCATCGCGCGAAACCGAGAGAAGGTCTCTAGATCGGGGCCGCTGCCTGCGCCTACGCGGTCCAGCGTCATCGCGATCAGCGTGCGTGGCCACGCATCGGGTTGCGTCCAGGCACCGGCGGGATCGACGGGCCGCGCCTGTCGGCAATCGAGCGAGAGGATGGCCTGCGGGTCGGCAGCGAGGCCGGCGATCGCCTGCAGCGACTCGCTCCCGTACACCGGCCGCAGTCGTGGCGCATCCGTCCCCAGCGCCGCGCTCAAGGCTTGCGCGGCCGGCGCGCCGCTGAAGCCCGCGTCTAGCCACAGCGTGAGCGCGGGATGCAGCGCCAGCAGGCCACGTAGCATGTCGAGCTTCGGCGCAGCGCCCTGGATGGCGTCGAGATCGGCGAGGTACAGCACGGGATCGCGGCCCGCGCTCGCGCAGCGCGCGAGCAGGGCGCGAGCCATCTCCTGCGGGTCGCTGCCGGCAGCGAGCGGCGACACGATCGGCCGGTACGCATGGCGCTCGCCGCGCTGCGCCCGGACGACCCGGCCGCCCAGCACATCGAGAACAGGAATCACCTGGAGGGAAGCGCGCATGACGCGGATCTTCGTCTACGAGTTCGTGAGCGGCGGCGCGCCGCTGGTCGATGCTGCGGCAGCCTCATTGAGGCAAGCCGGCATCGCGATGCGCGACGCGATTGTCATGGACTTGCTGGGCCTGCCCGGCGTGTCTGTCACCTGTGCCGTGTCGGCCCTCTCAGGCCCGCCCTCCCCGACCGGCACACGGCTCGCGTGCGTTTGTGCAAACGCGGGCGAGACCGCCGAGGAATTCGTGCGCCGCATCGCAAAGTCGCACGACCTCGCCTGGGTGGTGGCACCCGAGAGCGACGGCGCGCTGATGCATTTGCACAAGGCCGTGGGCGCGGCGCGCTGGATCGGCTGCACGGCTGCGGCGATCCGCACCGCATCGAGCAAGCGAGCCACTGTGGCGGCACTCGCCGCCACAGGCATCCCCACGCCGCTCGACATGTCGATGCAGCCGGGCAGCCGTTGGATCGTGAAACCTGACGACGGTGCGGGCGCCATCGATACCCGCGTGCACGGCAGCCGCGATGCGGCGCGCGCCGACGTCGATGAGCGTGAACGCTCGGGCCTGCCTGCGACGATGGAACCTTTCGTCGAGGGCGAGGCGCTGTCCATCTCCATGCTTGCCGGCGCATCGGCCGCGCAACCCATCGCCTTCAATCGGCAGCAGATCGCGATCAATGCCGATGGCCGGGTGCAAGACCTCGGCGTGCTCAGCCACGCCATCGACCCGGGCGACGCACGAGCGCCCCGGCTGCGGGCCGTCGCGCTCGACGTGGCGAGGGCGATGCCGGGATTGCGCGGCTTCGTCGGCATCGATGTCGTCTGGCACGCCACGGGTGGGCCGGTGGTGATCGAGGTGAATCCACGCCTGACCTGCGCCTATGTCGGCCTGTCGGCGAAGCTGGGCCGCAACCTCGCCGCCGACATCCTGGCAATGCACGATGCACGGGAGGCGCGCCATGCCGCCGCGTGAAGCCGCCTGCGGCGTCGGGTGGGATGTGGGCGGCGCACATGTCAAAGCCTGCCTCGTCCACGAAGGCGAGGTGAAGGACATCGCGCAGTGGCCGTGCCCGCTGTGGCAGGGGCTCGATCGGCTGGATGCCGTGCTGGCGCAGGCGCGCGAGCGCTGGCCGCTGGCCTGGGCGCCACACGCCGGCCACGTCGCCACGATGACCGGCGAAATGGTCGACCTGTTCGCCGACCGCGAGCAGGGCGTCGCGCGGCTTGCGGCGCGACTGGCCGAAGCGCTGGGGCCATCGCTGCGCCTGTACGCGGGGCCGGAGCGCTGGGTCGCGCCGCACGACAGCGGCGGCTGCTGGCCGTCCATCGCATCGGCGAACTGGCAGGCCACAGCGCAGCTCGTGGCCGCGCGGGTGGGCGAGGGGTTGCTGGTCGACATCGGCAGCACCACCACCGATCTCATCGCGCTGCGCCACGGCCGTGCGGCAGCGCGCGGAGCGAACGACGCCGAGCGGCTTGCCAGCGGCGAACTGGTCTACCAGGGGGTCGTCCGCACGCCGCTGTGCGCGCTCGGGCCGCGCGTGCACTTTTGCGGACAGGCGGTGAACCTGATGAACGAGTTCTTCGCCACCACGGCTGATGTTTACCGCCTCACCGGCGAACTGGACCCTGCGCACGACCAGCAGGACACCGCCGATGGCCAGCCCAAGGACATCACCTCCACGCGGCAACGGCTGGCTCGCATGGTGGGCCGGGATGCGCGCGACGCCTCGCCCGAGCAGTGGCTTGCCCTGGCCCAGGCGTGGCGCGAGGTTCAGCTGCAAGAGATCGCCGGGCAGGCGAGCCGCGTGGTCGATGACGCGGGCCTGGGCCCCAAGGCGCCCGTCATCGGAGCCGGCTGTGGCGCCTTCCTTGCCGCAGCACTGGCGGCACGGTTGGGCCGGCCCTATCGGCGCTTCGCGCAATGCGTGCTGCCATCCGGCGGCCCGGCCGATTGGGCCGACGTGTGTGCGCCCGCCGTGTCGGTGGCCTTGCAGGCCGCCTCGGGGGGCTGACGGCATGTGGATCGTGAAGATCGGCGGCAGTCTGGTGCGCGATCCGCGCCTGCCGAAATGGCTGCGTATGCTGGCCGACTTTGGCGCCGGCCGGGTGACCATCGTGCCGGGCGGTGCGGACTTTGCCGATGCCGTGCGCGACGCGCAGGCGCATTGGGGCTTCGACGATGTGTCGGCGCACAACATGGCGGTGCTCGCCATGGCGCAGACGGCGCACATGATGCATGCGCTGGAGCGGCGCCTCGTGCTCGTCACCAACGAGGCCGAGATCCTCAGCACGCTGCATTCCGGGCGGCCCGCGCTGTGGCTGCCCCTGGCCCTGGTGCGCGACGCGCCCGATCAGCTGACGAGCTGGGAGGTGACCAGCGACAGCCTGGCGCTGTGGCTGGCACAGCGTCTGAATGCCGAGCGTCTGGTGGTCGTCAAGGCGTGCGAGCTGAAGCCGGGTTTCACGATCGATGAACTGGGCGCGCGCGGCGTGCTCGACAAGCGTTTCGGCACCTGGGCACACGACGCGGCATTCGCGATCGAAGTGGTGCACGGCGATGAAATCGACCGCGTGCGAGACGCGCTTCTCGGCGGGCCGATCACCCTGCTCGCGCCTCCGGCGCTGACGCCATCAAGACCCGAGCAGCAGGTCCGTCGCCTTACGCGCCCGCGCCGAAAGCCGGCAGCGTAGATCGAGCACACGGGCCGGGTCCAGCGCCGAGGCGCGGCCGGCTGCGCACACGGCGCTGCGAAATCCCGCGAAATCGGGGGCGAGGTCGCACAGCAGTGGCACGTCTTCGGCGCGCAGCGCACCGGCCAAGCCGGCAAGGCGACCGCCTTCCTGAACCTGTGCAATGAAACGGGCGAGCACCTGGGCATCGACCCGGTCCAGCAGGCCGCCACCGCGCTTGTCGGCCGTGTCGAGCATGAGCGCGGGGAAGCTTCCCGACGCCACGCCCACCAGCGCGAAATCCACGCCTTCATCGGCGAGCAACACTGGCACCACGGGCGCACCGCAGTGCCGAAGCTCACACAGCAACGCAGCCGCCGCCGGCCCGGGCACGATGCCCACCTTCACGTAGTCCACACCGCACGCGGCCACCGCGGCCACGCGGCGCAGGACGGTGTCGCAGGCGTGCGCCGGCACATCGCCGATCGTGGCGCTCACCGGCACTCCCGGATGCGCCGCCCGCAGCACCCCCACGATGGCGGCGATGCGCTCGGGCGCCAGTCCCCCCAATGCGCCGGCCGCCGGATCCTTGAGGTCGATGAAATCGGCGCCAGCCCGCGCCGCGGCAAGCGCTTCGTCGGCATCGCGCACGCTGACGAGAAGCCGTGTCATGGCGACATCGCCGCGCGGTGGCGCGCCACGGCCTGCTGAAGCCATCCCCAAGCTTCGAGCTCGGCAGGGCCTGCCGTCTTGTCAATGGCGATCTGCAGATAGCGCATCTCGTCGTCGATCTTCTCCGGCGGCAGCATGCGAAGCCGGCTCACCAGCACTGCGCCCTCGATCACCGCCGCCTGCGCCCGGTTGAAGCCGCGAAACGGTGCATGCTGCGCCTCGCTCACGCGAGCAAGCCGCAACACCGGCCGCTGCGCGTCTTCATGCATATCGACCAGGCGCATCACGACGTGGCCGAGTGCGCAGGCCAGCCGCACCACGGGCACCTCGCCTACCTGGCCGGCCGGCACGGTCGGCCATTCCCGGCGTCCGGTCACGCAGCCGGCAAAGACACGCACATCGGTCAGCAGGTTGAGCACCGCTGAGCCCGTGGTCACGATGTTGTCCAGCGTGGTCGAAGGCTTGAAGGGCATCAGCACGACCTCGTCGCCGGCATAGCGCACGCCCATGGGCGCGATGTGCACTTCGCCTGCCGGCGATGAGGTGGTGACGACGGTCTCGAAGATTTGCTCGGCCATGGATGAGTGAAGTCAGCGGCCGGGTGCCGCAAATCGCTTCTCAAGACGGGTACTTCGGTCGCAGTTCACGCGACGGCTGTCAACACATCACCGAATTGCCCTCCTGGACCAACGTATCACGATTAGCGCGACGACGAGTGCCAACGCGTCAATCACGATCAGAGTCGGAACCGGGTTTTCCCATTTGTCCATATTCGTGGAGCGACCGTAATAGGGGGGGCCGCCTCCGAAAGAACCACTTATCGCGTCATAGTTCATGTAGACAACGAAGGCCAGCATGGCGAAGGAAGCCGCGATCCCTAGGTAGCCCATGTACTTCTTCATTTATGGTATCTCACGACCAGCGGGACATAGCATTTATCCTTGCCATTCAACTCCTTTGCAAGGTCTTTGACAAAGCGATTCATATGCATGGATAGGTCAATGCAACCTGCGCTGCCCATATCTACCCTCTGCTACCCAATCAGCTTTCCGATTAGTTTTGAAGCGCTCTAATAATCGCCGCCCTATCTGGCTGCGTGGGTTTGTCCTTAAGTTCGAGAGCAAATTCCAAGGGCGTCTTTCCGCGACTGCGGTCTTTGACCGATGGGTCCGCACCATTCTCCAACAGTAATCTGACTGCTGGAAGATCATTCTCAAGAACAGCCGTGTGTAGCGCTGTTATGCCGGAGCGTTGATCTATTGTGTTAATGTCAACTCCATTCTCGAGCAAGAAGCTTACCAACTTTGCTCGGTCCGCGTCATCTTCGGCTCGTATAACCCAGCCAATGCCAACGCCACGATTAAGTTCCGCTATCGCTTCCGGCCTTCTTCCAAAGTTGAATAGATAGATTTGGCACAGTGACTTCGGAATCAATTCATCCTTTCCTTGGCTGCACAAAAGCAGTGACTCGAAATCCGTCATTGTTCTAGCAACAACATAGCCCCAAGAACCAGCCAAACCCACGAAAAGAAGAAACGTCAGCCATGAAGCAGATTTCCGCAAACGCGTCATGTCACCCCCAAATCGTATCTGTTTTGGATGGTTGTCCGTAACGAACATGCGCAGAGTGAGTACGCCGCGTTTGGGGCGCTTGGGGTGCCATTGCTACTCCTTCAAGCATCATTGGGAAAATCGATGCAAAGCTATGGGCTAGCTGATCCCGTACCCGACTTGATATTTTTGCCTTGAGTAAGTCATGTTGGGTGGCATGTTTGAACCAATGTTTGGCGCCCTTGCGACCGATCTTCGAGAGAGCCTTTAACATTCCATTGCCAGGGTTGTAGGAAGTCCTCCAAATGATTTCGATATAGCCAAGCGCATATGTTGCGTCAACGGCTTCAACGAGTAGTCCTTGAGCGAAGTTGCGAAGCTCCGTAGTTACTGTTGCGGCATCAACTCGATGCCGCAGATGTTGAAAGAAGAACTTGAGAATGTCCTTCGTTTCCGCTTCGTCAAAAATGAGCTCACCCTCGCTGAAATTGCGAAGAGTGACAAAACCACCAGACATGCATATCTCCTGCTTGCGCCACCGCCGCAGCACTCGAGCCGCCCTGCTGCGACATGGATCACTGCGGACAGATCCCCGACGCCCACTCTAGCCTCACTCTAGCCCTCCGCTAGATGGCAGATCGCGTGATGTCAGGGCAGTGGGAGGGACGACCGACCCTACCCAGACCCGCCCGCCTTATGCGTGAGCGTCGTGCCCGGCGCGCACCACGTCTGCAGATCCTCACCCGCACGCTCTATCGCACACCCCCAGTCCAGCTCCTGGTCCTGCACGTAGCGCTTGCCCAGCTGCCACGCAATCTGCGCCCGCGCCAGCTCCACGCCCATGTAGAACGCGTGAGCGGCGTCCTGCTCCAAGCCCAGCTGCGGCCACAGCGCGAAGGGATCTTGCGCGAGCCGCAGGCCGTCGCGGTTGTAGACGTGCAAGCCCTCGGGCGACACCTGAACGCGGAAATTGGGGTCGCGCACCTCGCGCGCCAGCGCGGCGATCTCCTCCGGTGCATCGGGGAACGGGCGCTTGTCGTGCACCGTCATCAGCGCGTTGGACAGCCCCTTGGGCAGCATGTGATGCACGACGGCCGCATGCATGATGCGGCGCGCCCAGTCGGCTTCGCGCACTGCGCGGCGCGCGTGTGCGCTGACTTGCGTGGTGAGCACGGCGCTCGCCCGCAGCTCGGCCGCGATGCCGAACAGCACGGCGTTGATACCGCTGGTGTCGGCTTCGGTCAGCTCGGTGAGGTTGCCCACGCCCATCATGATCGGCACCTGCGGGAATCGCTCTCGCAGGCGCTGGTAGCGCGCTAGCGAGGCCAGCAAGCCATAGGGAATCGGGTCGAGGACGGCGTCGGCCAGGAAGGCGCGCCCGCGCGACTGCATCGTCTCCACCGCGCCCCAGAGCGACGCCTCGTCCTGCGGGGTGCGGCCGATGAGCACCGGCGTCGCCGGCACCTCATCGGCGATCCATAGCGTGTCGGGCGTGAGGCTCAGCAGGTAGTCGGCGCCCGCACGTCCGCCGCGCAGCAGCTCGGCGGTGTCGAGCGAATCGACGCTCACCGCGAAACCCTGTGACTTGAGCGCCTTCACGCTGTCTTCGAGATGGGGAAACGGCGTATCGGGCAGCGCGCCGAGGTCGATCACATTGGCGCCGTCCGCAGTCAGTCCGCGGGCACGCGCCACGATGGCATCGACCGACAGGCGCGGCGCGTCGACGATCTCCGCGAAGATCGCCACCTCGTATTCATCGAGTGCAATGGGCTGCGCGCTGCGCCTGAAGAAGACCGGCAGGTCCTTCAGCTCCTCGGGGCCCCTCTGCACCGGCAACCCGTAGTGGCTCGTCAGCGCATCCACATCGCCGCGGCAGCGCCCGGGCACGATCATGCGGTCGGCGGCCAGCGGCGCCGCCACGCGGCGGCGAACCATGTCAGCGGTCATGAGCGCCGCGACCTGCAGGCCGATCTCGCGCACCTCCCAGCTGAACGGCGCATCGTCCCCTTCGGGCGCGATGCCCGCCAGCACGCGGCGCAGCGAGGGCTCGGCCAGCCGCCCGGTCAGGAAGACGATGTGTTCCATGCCAGCGACAGTTCGTCCAGCCGCTCGGCCAGGGCTTGCTCCAGTTCCGCGGGCGAGGTGAGCACGCGGCAATGGTCGATGCCGCGCAGGCGCTCGACGTTGTCGAGCTCGATGCGCCGGGGGCGCAGCGTCACCCAGTCGTGCGGCGCGCGGGTCACGACCACGGGCTCCGTGTCGCAAGCGAACACGTATCCGGGAATGCCCAGCTTTCCGGCCTGCGCAAACATGTTGGTCGGCAGCGTGTCGCTGATACCGAAGGCGCACTTGGCCACCGTGTTGCTCGTGGCCGGCGCGACCACCAGCGTGTGGTAGTTGTCGTAGTACAGCGCACCCACCGGCACCGAACTCATGGTCTTGTCGCGGAACACGCGAAACCGCTTGCGCAACTCATCGATGCGCAAGCCGTACATCGGCAGCACCTCTTCGGCCGCGGCCGAAAGGAATAGGTCGATCTGCGGCAATCGCCGGGCGAGCGCCACCGATTCTTCGAGGAAATGACCCGAACCCGTGAGCGCCCAGGCGAAGCGCTTGGCTGCGCGAGCGTCGTCCCTGCGGCTCACCCGGCCTGAGTGACCGGGATGCACAGCTTGTGCATCCGCCGGTACAAAGTGTTGCGACTCACGCCCAGCAGTTTGGCGACGTGGCTCACGTTCCAACGGTACGTGGCCAAGTGCGCCACTAGTTGCTCGCGCTCCTTCGCCTGCTCGGCCGAGAGCGGCGCTGCGGGCGTGGCGGGCGGCTGCGTGGACTGCGCGGGCTGCACCAGGGGCGCCGCCCGCACGGCCAGCGAGGGCAAGTGCTCGGGGCTCAGCGGGGCGCCGTCGGCCAGCGCCACGGCGCTGCGCAAGACATGGTGCAGTTGCCGCACGTTGCCGGGCCATGGGTGGCGCATCAGCAAATCCCAGGCCGCAACGCTCACCTCGGCATCGGGCCGGCCCTCGTCGGCCAGCACGTTGCGGATCAACTCGGCGCGGTCGCTGCGCTCGCGCAGCGGGGGCAGGTGCAACTCCAGGCCGGCGAGCCGGTAGTACAGGTCCTCGCGGAAGCCGCCCTCGGCCACCATGTCGGTCAGATGGCGATGGCTGGCGCTGATGAGCTGGAAGTCCACCGGCTTGGGTTCGTCGGTGCCCAGCGGCGTGACCATGCGTTCATCGAGCACGCGCAGCAGGCGCGCCTGCAGCGCCAGCGGCATGTCGCCGATCTCGTCGAGGAACAGCGTGCCACCGTCGGCCTGCAGGATCTTGCCGCGCCGGCCGCCCTTTTCCGCCCCGGTGAAGGCGCCGGCACGGTAGCCGAACAGCTCGGCCTCGATCAGCGTCTCGGGCAGGCTCGCGCAGTTGATGGCAATGAAGGGGCCGTCGCCGCGGGGACTGTCGGCGTGAACGGCGCGTGCGAACACCTCTTTGCCCGCACCGGTCTCTGCGCGCAACAGGAGCGGTGTGCCCCGAGTGATCACTCGCCGAGCGGTGCCCAGGTGGTCTTGCAGTCGGGAATCGGCAAAGGTCGGCATGGCTTGCAGGCGCGCGCCCGGCCCAGCCGGCGCCGGGGCAGGCGATGCACCGCCTCGGGCGCGCGTGGGAGCGACATGCCGCAGCGGTGAAGGCGGCGGCATGCGCGTCAGGCCCGTGGTGTCGTCGCGGGCCGGCTGGCGCGCAACCGCGAAGAAGCGATGCGCGGCGTTGGCGCGGTAGGTCACCACCGGATGGAAGGCAGCGCGGTAGCTGCGCTCCAACATGTCGTCGAGCGTGGTCTGGAAGATCTGGTCGAGCCGGAAACTCCGCAGCTCGCGCACCGACGACGCACCCAGTTGCAGCAGCGCGCTGCGGTTGGCGGCCAGCACCTGGCCCTCGTCGTCGACCACCAGTTTGCCTTCGTGCAGCGTGTAGACGAACTCGGGCCGGCTGTGGAAGTGGATGGGGTGCGCGTCGCGGAAGCGAAGGTCGATGAGGCGGTTTTCGATCATGCGCGCCGTCATGCCGAGCAGCACCAGCAGATGCTGCTGCGCCATGGTCGAGCGGCTGCTGACATCGAGCACCGCGGCCATCTCGCCGGCTGGGTCGTAGATCGGCACGGCGGTGCAGGTGAGCGAGGTGTACTGGCTCAGGAAGTGATCGGTCTGCTGCACGACGACCGGCCCGGCCTCTGCCACGCAGGTGCCCATGCCATTGGTGCCGGCCTCGGCCTCGCTCCACACGGCGCCGATCTGCAGGCCCAGCGGCTGCAGCTGGCGCTCGAAATCGGACGAGGTCACCATGTGCACGATCACGCCCTGCGTGTCGGTGAGCACCACCGCCGACTCGGGGTCTCCGAGCTGCTGGTAGAGCGTGGTCATCTCGTAGCGCGCGCAGTCGATGACTGCGGCCATGCGGCGCTGGCGCGTGGGCAGCTCGGCGCGACTGAGCACATGCGGGAGGCGCGGCTGCGTGGGATCGAGGCGGTGCTCGTTGAGGCAGCGAGCCCACGAGAGCGCGACGGTTTCGGTGGTGAGGTTTCGAGCGCCTCTTTGAACCACGTCCAGTACACGATGCGCGTGCTGCAGCGGATCGCAAATGGCCATGCTTGTCTCCGGCTGTTCGCTTGGCATACGACGAGTGCCTACGAATCTGGGGTGGGGCATTGTGTCCCATGCGACGACGGTGCGCACGAATGACATTGTGACCCCCGGTGCGCAGTGAAAAGCTTGCAGCGGGTTTTCCTTGAGAGGGAATGGCGTGCAAGTTGCTAAACCGCCATAACCTCACCCCCGAGAAAACTTCATGACCTCCACTGTGCCGGCCAGCATGCACGATCCTCTGCCCACTGCACAGACGGAGCCGCTGGACGTGATCTTCATCGAGGGCTTCACCGGCCACACGGTGATCGGCATCCACGACAGTGAGCTGCATCGGCCGCAGCCCGTGGTGATCGATTTGTGCGTCGGCGTGCCACGCTCCCGTGCGTGCGACACCGACGACATCGGCCACACCATCGACTACGGCGATATGCGCACACGGCTGCAGCGCCTGCTCGCGGAGCACCACGTTCAGTTATTGGAGGCCTTCGCGGAGCAGGTCGCGAACATGGCGCTGTATGAGTTCCACGCGCACTGGGTGCGCGTGCGAGTGGTCAAGCCGAAGAAGTTCGAAGACACCGCGGCGGTGGGCGTGACGATCGAACGCCGTCGGCCTGTTTCCATGGATGCGCACCGCGCGGCAACGACGCTTCGCCTCATCGGCGCGGGCCACGTGCCCGGCGGTCGCTGACGCGGGGCCGGAACCGGCATGGACACGGGCATCGAGATCGGCAGCCGCAGCGACATCGCCGCGCGTCGCACGACGGATGCCGTGCGCGTGCATGGGCCGGGCCGGCTGCACCTGGGGTTCTTCGACCCCGGGGCCACCCTGGGGCGCCGCTTCGGCAGCCTCGGGCTCGTGATCGACGGTTGCGAGACGGTGGTGGAGCTGGCGCACGGTCGTGACGATGCGTTCACGGCCGATCCCGACGCAGCGCAGGAGTTGACGCGCGCCCGCTCCCACGTCGAAACCCTTCGCAGGGCCACGCGGTGTCGCACACCGCTTCGGCTGCACATTCACCACGCCCTGCCGGCGCATGCAGGGCTGGGCTCGGGAACGCAGCTCGCACTCGCCGTGGGTCGTGCGTTTTGCGCACTCTTCGATCTGTCGATGACCAGCAGCCAGATCGCCAGCCTCACCGGTCGCGGGCGGCGATCAGGCGTGGGGATCGCCGGCTTCGACCACGGCGGGCTGTTGGTCGACGGTGGCCCGCGCAGCGACGGCACGCCAGCCGCCTTGCTCTCGCGCATCGAGGTTCCGCCAGCCTGGCGCGTGCTGCTGGTGCTTGATCCGGCGGCGCGCGGCCTGTGTGGCATCGAGGAAAAGGCGGCCATCGCCAAGCTGCCGCCACTGGCACGTGAGAAGGCCGCCGAGATCTGCCACGAGGTACTGATGCGGCTGCTGCCCGGTGCCGCCGGCGCCGAGTTCGCGCCCTTCGCCACCGGCCTCACGCGCATGCAACGAATCCTCGGCCAGCATTTCGCGCCGGCGCAGGGCGGCCGTTGCTTCACGAGCCCCGCGGTAGGCCGCTTGGTCGAATGGGTCGGCTCGCATGCGCCCGCGGCCATCGGCCAGAGTTCCTGGGGTCCCACCGGCTTCGCGATCCTCCCGTCGGTCCAGGAGGCCGAGGTGATCGTCGCCGCGGCCCGGCTTGCAGGCATGGTCGATCCCGGCCTGGCACTCAGGCTGGTGGGCGCGCGCAATCACGGTGCCACGGTCACGCGGGTGCCGGTTTCAGAGTAGAGCCATGGAACGTCCGTACATCCTCCACATGTTCACCCCGGGCCCGCAGGCCAGCCCCTTCGACGTCAACATGGCTGCGGATGCCGGTTATCAGGTCATCGTGCCGTATTGCGGCGTGGCACTGGAGGCCATTGCCGGCCTCACGCAGGACGCCATCTTCTCGCGCGGACCCAAGGGGGTGGCCCGCACCGGCATCTTCATCGGCGGGCGCGACGTGATGCTGGCCGCCGACGCGCTGGACCGCGCGCGCCAGGCCATGGTGCCGCCCTTCATCGTCTCGGTCTTTGCCGACCCCAGCGGCTCCTACACCACCGCGGCCGCGCTTGTCGCGACCACCGAATCGGCGCTGCGCAAGCGCCACGGCACCACGTTGCAGGGCAAGCGTGTCGTGCTGCTGGGAGGCACCGGCCCGGTGGGCCGCATTGCCGCGGTGCTCTGCGCTCAGCAAGGCTCCGCCGCGGTGATCTCCAGCCACAAGGGCGTCGCGCCCGCCGAGGCAGCCGCCGCAGAGACCGGCCGGCGTTTCGGCGTGTCGCTGCAAAGCGCCTCGGGCCGCGACACGACGGACGTACGGGCCACGTTGGCCGACGCCGACGTGGTGATGGGCGTGGCGGCCGCAGGCGTGCAGGTCATGACAGAAGCAGATCGCGCGGTCGCCACGCGCATGCTGGTCGCGGCCGACGTGAACGCGGTGCCGCCCGAGGGCTTGGCCGGCGTGGGCGTAATGGACGACGCCAAGCCTCTGGCGGGGACCTCTGCCGCGGGCATTGGCGCCCTGGCCATCGGCAACGTGAAGTACCAGGTGCAGCACCGCCTCCTCGTGCGCATGCGCGAGGCCGAGCGCCCCGTGACCTTGGGCTTCGCCGAAGCTTTCGCGATGGCCCGTGAGGTGCTCGCCGAGAAGGAAGCGTGAACCGCCCCACGCTGGTGGTGGCGGGCGTGTCCGTGCGGCCACTTGCGGAATCGGCCCGGCAGGGCGGCTGGCAGGTCATCGGGCTCGATTGCTTCGGCGACCTCGACACGCGCCGCGCGTGTGTGCAGTGGTCGCCCATCGGCGAGCCCGCCGCGCAAGCCATTGATCGCCATCGGCTGCGTGCCGCGCTGGCCGCGGCGGCCGGGCAGACGGGCGTCGAAGGCTGGGTGGCCGGGGGCGGTTTCGAAGGCACGCCTGAGCTTCTGGAGGCCGGCGGCGATGACTTGCCGCTCCTCGGCATGGGCGTGCAGACCGTGAGCAAGGTCCGTGATGCGCGCCGCTTCTTCGACACGCTCGATCGCCTGGGGCTTGCGCACCCGACCGTCGCCTTCGAGCCACCGACCGATCCCGATGGCTGGCTCGCCAAGCGCGCCGGCGGATGCGGCGGTCTGCACATCCGCCCGGCGAGCCTCGCTGGCCCCGCGCACGCAGACACCTACTACCAGCGCGTGGTGAACGGCGTGCCGATGTCGGCGCTGTTCCTCGCGGACGGCACGCGGTCGCGGCTGGTGGCGCTGAACCAGCTTTCGGTGCAGGCACAAGGTGATCTGGCGCATGTATACGGCGGCGCCATCGGCCCGCTCCCGCAACCCGCGCTGCGGGCCCGCATCGAGCTTGCGCTTGACGCGCTGGTGCCGGCATTCGCGCTGCGAGGTCTGGCGAGCCTCGACTTCATCGCGGCGCAGGGTGTGCCGTGGCTGCTGGAGATCAACCCCCGGCCATCGGCAAGCATGGTGCTGCACGCGCACGCCTGGCCCGAGGGGCTGGTGAAGGCGCATGTCGATGCCTTGCACGGCCGGCTGCCACAGACCACCCCCTTGCCTTTCCCAGGCATGCGCGGCACACGCATCGTGTTCGCGCCGCAAGCCTGCCGCGCCGATGTCGAACGACTGGCCCGCACGTCTTACTGTCACGACCTGTCCACCGGCACAGCATGCTTCACGCGCGGCGAACCGGTATGCAGCGTGAGCGCCGAGGCTGCCGATGCGCATGCGGTGGACATACTGCTGCGTCAACGCTGCGCCGCAGTCATGGCGCTTCTACTTCTGATCGAACACGAGGAGATCCCTTCATGAGCCTGCCCCCTCTGAGCGTGAACCGGCTCGCCGGCCCGGCGCTGGCGCGTTTGCACGACGAGGCCGAGCGCCTGCGCGTGGCGGTCTCGCGGCACGCGCGCGGCGTCAAGCTCATTGACGCCGGGATCGCGGTGCCGGGCAGCATCGAGGCGGGCTTACGCGTGGCCGAGGTATGCATGGGTGGCTTGGGCGAGATCGGCCTCGTGGCCGGGGGCGGCACGGCGTGGCCGACCTGGCTGCAGGTGCGCAGCTCGCAGCCGGTGCTGGCCTGCCTGGCAAGCCAGTACGCCGGCTGGAGCCTGGCGGCCACCAAGGAAGAGACAGGCGGCAAGAAGTTCTTCGCCTTGGGCTCGGGGCCCGCGCGCGCGCTGGCGTGCAAGGAAGACCTGTTCGCCGAGCTGGGCTACCGCGACCATGCCGAGCATGGCGCCATCGTGCTGGAGGTTGACCGAGCGCCGCCGGACGTGGTGATCGACAAGCTCCTGCGCGATTGCGCGCTGGCGCCCGAGGGCCTGGACGTGATCCTCACGCCCACCACCAGCCTGGCTGGCACCACCCAGGTGGTCGCGCGCGTGCTGGAGGTGGCGCTGCACCGGGCGCACGAGCTCAAGTTCCCGCTTGAACACATCATCGAGGGCTGGGCGCGCATCAGCGCAATCGCCTTCTTGGCGTCGAGGATGCGCACCAAAGTCTTGTGCGGGTGGAAGCCCTCGGGAACGGTCGTCAGCAGCTGGCCGAGGCGATTGAGCTGGTCGTCCCCGATCGCGGTCGGGATGTTGCGGCGGCCGAGCACCGGCTCGTCGGGCCTGCCGAGTCCGGCCCAGCGGCCTTCGAACCAATCCGCCTTGTTGGGCAGGTAGGAAGGCGCGGAGGCGAATTCCTTCTCCAGGAAGTCGAGGTACGCCCTGGTCTCGCGGTCGATCCAGGCCTGGTCGACGATACCCTCGGCGATCAGCCGCTTGCCATAAAT
>CBFHAS010000025.1:0-42473 GCA_965653625.1 uncultured Burkholderiaceae bacterium
CAACCCCTCCACCCGCGTCGGGGCGAGCACCAGGATGCGCGGCCCATAAACCACGTCCTTCTCGCGCCGCCGAGCGGGGTCGGCTCGTGCTTGCAGTATGCGTTGGAGCGCCGGAAGGACGAATGAGGCTGTCTTGCCACTGCCCGTGCTGGACGCGACGCGCAGGTCGCGGCCTTCGAGCGCGGGCGGGATGGCGCTCATTTGGACAACGGTGGCTTGCGTGTAGCCGGCATCGGCCACCGCCTTGGAAAGGGCTTGATGCAACCCCAGGGTATCGAAATTCATTAAGGTCTTTCGAGCACGGTACGCGGCGTGACGAAACACGCAACAGCGCACCCGCGGGCCATGGGCCCGCCGGATCAGGTCGCCGGGAGAACGTTCGGGGAACAGTCAGAGCGACGGCATCGCCGCCGACCGGCCCGCATGCGTGAACGCTGGAGGGATCAAGACCGGCCCCACAGTGGCCACTGACTGGCCGGATCGCGGGAAGGCTCGAAAAGGTCGAAGGAGATGAGCGAATCGCCGCGGCACTCAGGCCACAACGAGCCGCGCATTGTACCGGGTCGCGCCCGACGAGAGATCACACAGCCAGAAGATGTTGCCGGTAGTACGCCAACTCGTCGATGGATTCATGGATATCGGCCAGGGCCGTGTGCGACTGCGCTTTCTTGAAGCCGCTCAGCAGGTCGGGTTTCCAGCGCCGCGCAAGCTCCTTCAGCGTACTCACGTCGAGGTTACGGTAGTGGAAGAATGCCTCGAGCCGAGGCATGTAGTTGGCCATGAAACGCCGGTCCTGGCAGATGCTGTTGCCGCACATCGGCGACTTGCCCGACGGCACGTAGCGCTTGAGGAACTCGATCACCTGGGCCTCGGCCTGCGCCTCGTCCACGAGCGATGCCTTCACCCGGTCGATCAACCCGCTCTTGCCGTGCGTCCCCTTGTTCCAGGCGTCCATGGCGTCGAGCGTGGCGTCGGTCTGGCGCACGGCAAACACTGGACCTTCCACCCGCACCGCCAAATTCGCATCCGTCACGACGACCGCGATCTCGATGATGCGGTCGCGCTCGGGGACAAGGCCGGTCATCTCCAAGTCGATCCACACGAGGTTCTGGTCGTTGACGGCAAGGGCGGTGTCGGTCATGCGGCTCTCCTTCGAGGCCATTCTCGCAGGCCAGCGAGGGATGGGCCTTCGGCCTACACTTGCCGCCCATGAGTTCCTCCGCGCTCTCCCTGCTGTTCGCGGCGGCCCTGGTCGCTTCGCTGGCGATCAAATTCTGGCTGGTGACGCGGCAAATGCGACACGTGGCTGCATACCGCAACACGGTGCCCGCCGCCTTTGCAAGCACCATTGCGCTTCCCGCGCACCAGAAGGCTGCCGACTACACGCTCGCCAAGGCCCGCTTCAGCCTGCTCTCGATCGCGTTCGGCGCCTCCGTGCTAGTAGGCTGGACGCTCTTGGGGGGGCTGGATCTGCTCAACACCGCGCTGCGCGAGGCGGTGCAGCCGCGCTTCGGCGACATGGCCTACCAACTTGCACTGCTCGCCGCCTTCAGCTTCATCAGCGGCGCGCTAGACCTTCCGTTTGAGATCTACGGCATCTTCCGCATCGAACAACGCTTCGGTTTCAATCGAACCCACTGGAAGCTTTATGTCGCAGACTTGGCGAAGGGCCTGCTCGTCGGCGCAATGGTCGGCCTGCCGATCGCTGCGCTCATCCTGTGGATCATGGGGGCGGCAGGCGGCCTCTGGTGGCTATGGGCCTGGGGTGCATGGATGGCCTTCCAGGCGCTCATCCTGGTTCTCTACCCCACGGTCATCGCACCACTATTCAATAAGTTCGAGCCCCTGACCGACGAAACTTTGGCGGCGCGCGTGCAGTCGCTCATGGCGCGATGCGGCTTCGCCGCCAAGGGCCTCTTCGTGATGGACGGCAGCCGGCGCTCGGCGCACGGCAACGCCTATTTCGCCGGCTTCGGCGCGGCCAAGCGAGTAGTGTTTTTCGACACGCTGCTGGCCAAGCTGTCACCCGGCGAAGTTGAAGCCGTGCTGGCGCACGAGTTGGGGCACTTCAAGCTCAAGCACGTGCACAAGCGTATGGCGGCGATGTTCGGCATCAGCTTGGCCGGGTTTGCGCTGCTGGGCTGGCTGTCGGGCCAGACATGGTTCTACACCTCCTTTGGGGTGCAGCCTTCCATGACAGCACCGAACTACGCGGTTGCGCTGTTGCTGTTCATGCTTGTCGTGCCGGTCTTCGGCTTCTTCATCGCACCCATGCTGGCACATCTGTCGCGCCGGCATGAATTCGAGGCCGACGCCTACGCCTGTGCGCAGACCGACGGCCGCGACTTGGCCGCCGCACTGCTCAAGCTGCATGAAGACAACGCTTCAACGCTCACCCCCGACCCGCTTTACGTACGCTTCTACTACTCGCATCCGCCAGCCGGCGAGCGGCTGGCGGCGCTGCCGCTTTCGCAACCGCAACGGCAACCTGCAGGGTGACATGCCATGACGCCTCTTTTGCACACCCGGTGCAAGCCAGTCACGGGCGGACCGATGAGCGATACGGACATTCACACTCACCTGCAGGAAGTGAGCGGCTGGCTGCTACGCGATGGCTCAATCGAGAAGACCTTCATCTTTCGAAACTGGCTGGAGACACTGGCCTTCCTCAATGCCTTGGGATGGATTTGCCACACCGAGGATCACCATCCGGACGTCTCCCTCAGCTACGACCACTGCGTGGTGCGCTTTCGAACCCATTCGGTGCATGGTGTGTCACTCAACGACTTCATCTGCGCGGCCAAGGTGAACACGCTGGTCGCCTTTGCCACGTGAACTCGCGGTTCATGTTCATGTGGGTCCAGGGTTGAGCAGGGCCAATGGGCCGGACGTGGGGCTGGACCTCGGTCTGGTAGTCGCGGGCTACGGCCGCCACTACATCGTCGAGACACCCGAGGGACAGCGCATCCTGTGCCATCCCCGCGGCAAGAAGAGCGACTGCGTGGTGGGCGACCGTGTGCGCTGGCAGTCAGCCGGCGACGAGGGCGTGATCGAGAACGTGGAGCCGCGCCGCAACCTGCTGTTCCGGCAGGACGAGTGGCGCACCAAGGCATTCGCCGCCAACCTCGACCAGATCCTCGTCATGGTGGCAAGCGAGCCAGTGTTCAGCGAATCCCAGCTGGCGCGTGCTTTGATCGCAGCCGGAAGCGCAGGCATTGCAGCGCGCGTGCTGCTGAACAAGGCCGACCTGCCTGCCATCAGTGCGGCCCGTGAGCGGTTGGCGTCCTACCGGGCGATGGGTTACCCGCTGCAAGAGCTTGCGTTGAAGACGCGGCAGGGCGAGGCCCGCGAAACCCTGGAGCCATTGCTGGCGGGCAAGGCCACGCTGGTGCTCGGGCCCAGCGGCGCCGGTAAGAGCACGCTCATTAACCTGCTCGTGCCCGAGGCGAAGGCGCAGGTGGGCGACATTTCCACGGCGCTCAACACCGGCAGACATACCACCACCGCCACGCAGTGGTACTGGCTCGACATGGATCGCAGCACCGCACTGATCGATTCGCCGGGGTTCCAGGAGTTCGGCTTGAAGCAGGTGGAGCCGACCGCCTTGCCTGCGCTGATGCCCGATCTACGCGGGCACGTGCCACATTGCCGCTTCTACAACTGCACTCACCTGCATGAGCCCGGCTGCGGGGTCCGTTCCGCGCTGGAACGCGGTGAGATCAGCGAGACGCGCTACAGGGTCTACGGCGAAATCCTGCGGGAACTGATGCAGACGCGGTGGTGAGCCCTCAGCCGACGAGATTTGCCAAAGACAGCAGTGCAAGCAGCAGCATCCACAGCACAACGGATCGCCACACCAAACCCACGATGCTGCGCAAATGGCCCGGCACCGGCACGGCGCCCGGCGTGGAACCCTCGGCATCCATCTCGCCGGAGCTACCGCCTCGGTCGAATGTCTTGGAGCGGTCAGGGGTCACGCCGGGTGCAGCACTGCCGCCAAGCTGGACGCCCACGGCGCCCGCTGCGGCGGCGAGAATGATTCCCTCGTTGGCGTGCTTCCACAGCCCAGCGTCGCGTTGCCAGCAATTTACCGCTTCCTCGAAGTTGCCCACCACCGCAAAACCGAAGGCGGTGAGCCGCGCAGGCAAGTGGTCGATCAAACCGAATAGCCGCCGCGACAGCCGCATGAGGCGCTCGTTGATCGGCTCACCCACGGTGCGGTTTTTGTAGGCCCAGTAGCGGCTGGCGAACTCGGACATTCGGTACAGCACCGCGCCCGCCGGCCCAAGGCCGAAGATGGCCAGAATCACGAACCAAAAAAACACGCCAAACACATGGCGATGGGCCGCGAGCAGCGAATGTTCGACGACGTGGCGCAGCAGTTCCGTGCGAGGCAACTCACTCGCGTCCAGGTGGCGCCATTCGGACAATAGCCGCCGAGCCTTGTCCTCGTCGCTGCGCTCCAGCGCATCGCGGATGTCGGTAAAGTGATGGCTGAACTGCCGAAAGCCCAGCGTGAGGTACAGCACCGCCACATTCCAGGCCAGCGCCATCAGCAGGTTGAAGCGCAGCAGGCCAAGGTACACGGCCCACGCCAGCAACGAGGGGGCGATCACCGTGACGCCCCAGACCACCCAAGCATGGTGCGGACGGCCCGCATCGAAGTTCCGGCCTGTCCAGCGCATCCACTGCGTGAGCGCGTCGTGCACCGGATTGTGGTGCGGCAGCGGCTTCAGCTGCTCGATGAGCAAGGCGAACAGGACGGAGAAGAAACTCATGCGCGCGAATCATACCGGCGGCTTCTTCGCGCTTGCCAGCTCAGCTCACGCGGACAGGAAACGATAGAAGTTGCGCAGCATGGCCGCCGTGGCACCCCAGATGAAATAGCGTCGCATGGGCTCACTGGGGCTTTGCCACGGCATGGATACAAACTCCCGGTGCACGCCACCCGCCTCTACGCCATGCCGGCGGTGGTTGGCGGGCGCCATCAAGAACGCCAGCGGCACCTCGAATACCTCCGCCACTTCGTATGGATCGGGTTCGACGGTAAAGGGCAGCTCTATCAAAGCGACCACCGGTGTCACGACAAAACCGGTTCCGGTCGTGTAGTGCGGAAGGCTGCCGAGCACATCGACGTGGCGCGCATGGAGCCCGACCTCCTCTTCGGCCTCGCGCAATGCGGTGGCAATGGGATCCACATCATCCGGCTCGGCACGACCGCCCGGAAAGCTGATCTGACCTGGATGGTCAGTCAGATGATCGGTACGCCGCGTCAGCAGGACTGTGACTTCATCGCGTTGCACCAGCGGCACCAGCACCGAGGCGTGGGTGGATTCGCGGCCGGTAAAGCGCCGCTCCACGACCACCTCCGGCGCCCACGAGGGCGGGGCAGCAAAGCGGCGACGCAGCGCGTCGGGACGCAGGCGCTCAAGCGGCACCGGCGGCAGGTGGTCATCGATGCTCAGCACCGGCAACTGTTGCGGATCGAAGCTCGGCGGCATGGGCCATTCTGAAACGAAAAGGCCGCTCCGAGGAGCGGCCTTTTCGTGAAAGTGAAGCGCCTGGTGCAGGCGCGAGGCAGATCAGAGCGCGCCCGCCCTTGAGCTCAGGAAAGCTTTTCGCGGATGCGGGCGGACTTGCCGGAACGCTGGCGCAAATAGTAGAGCTTGGCGCGGCGCACATCGCCGCGGCGCTTGACCTCGATGGAGACGATTAGCGGGCTGTAAAGCTGAAAAGTGCGCTCCACGCCTTCGCCGCTGCTGATCTTGCGCACGATGAAGCTGGAGTTCAGCCCGCGGTTGCGCCTGCCTATCACCACGCCTTCGTAGGCCTGCACCCGCTTGCGGGTTCCTTCCACGACGTTGACGTTAACGACCACCGTGTCACCGGGCGCGAAGGCCGGGATGGTCTTGTTGAGTCGAGCGATTTCTTCTTGCTCGAGGGTGCCAATCAGGTCCATGCGTTCTCCGTGCGATCATGCCGGGTGGTATGGGTTATGTGCGAGGCGCCGCCCTGGGCGGCCTCTGCCCAGCAGAGGATCGAAAAAGACAAGATTATAGACACAGCCCGGCGAGGAACTTCTCATCCGCGAGGCTCAGCTGGCCATGGGCGCGGGCAACCTCAATGAGATCCGGCCGGCGCCGGGCAGTGATCTCCAGAGAGCGCTCCCGGCGCCAGCGCGCGATGTCAGCATGGTGCCCCGACAGCAGCACTGGCGGGACCGGATCCACCCCCTCGGGGCGCTGGAGCACTTCCGGCCGGCTGTAGTGCGGACAATCGAGCAGCCCGTCGGAGAAGCTGTCCTGTTGGTGCGATTGCGCATCGCCCAGCACACCTTCTTGCAGCCGCGCCACGGCATCGAGCAGCGCCAGGGCCGGCAACTCGCCCCCCGACAACACGAAGTCGCCCAGGCTTAGCTCCACATCGACATGACGATCCAGAAAGCGCTGGTCGATGCCTTCGTAGCGTCCGCAAAGCAGCACCGCACCTGGCCCGGCCGCGAAGCCGCGCACCGCATTCTGGTCCAGGCGGCGTCCAGTGGGCGTGAAGTGCACCAGCGACGCCACCGTCCGGCGGTCGACGCGAATGGCATCCAGTGCGCGCTCCAGGGGCTCCACCAACATCACCATGCCCGGCCCACCACCATAGGGTCGGTCATCGATGCGCCGATAGGGGTCGTCCGCGAAATCACGCAAAGGCCATAGCTTCACGTCGACCTGCCCGGAGGCGAACGCCCGCCGTGTCACACCCTGCGTCAGATGCGGACCAAACAGTTCCGGGAACAGCGTGATGACGTCGAAGCGCACGGCGCCGGGTCAGTAGTCTAGGTCCCAGTCGACGGTGATGCGGCGCGCCGCCAGATCCACCTCGCCGACGTAGGCGGAAACGAAGGGGATGAGCCGCTCGGTCAACTCATCACCGAGCTGGGCACCATCGGGCGCAACGCGAAGCACGCAGTGGGGGCCAGTTTCGATGAGGCCGACCACCGTGCCAAGTTGTTCGGCCCGGTGGTTGATCACAGCCAGTCCGATCAGGTCGACCCAGTAGTACTCGTCGGGATCGGCACTCGGAAAGCTCGCACGCGAGATGAAGACGCGCGCCCCCTTAAGGGCGTCGGCAGCACCGCGATCATCGACCTCCTGTGCTTGCGCGACCACCACCTCGCCGTGACGGCGCGCCGCCGTGATCTTCAGCAGAAATGGCGGCGGTTCAGACACCACCCGCCGGGACATTGCGGAGAGCTCGGGGGCCTTGAGGAACCAGCGACGTGAGGAAAAAAGCGCCTGGGGATCAGCCGCGAAGGGCTGGACTTTGATCCAGCCCTTGACCCCCCAGGCATCAATGATGCGACCGACTTCGATCGCATCGTCGGGCCAAGCGGGTGCATCACCGGCGGGAGGCGGCACCATCGCGGCGAACTGCCCGTCTGCGTCAGGCCGTGGTGGCCTTCGCCTGCGCCACCAGACGCGACACGGTAGGCGAGAGCTGGGCGCCCCTGCTGGACCAATGCTCGACGCGATCGAAGGCCACGCGTAGTGGCTGCTCCGCTCCCGCGGCGACAGGATTGTAGAAGCCCACGCGCTCGATGAAGCGCCCATCGCGGCGAATGCGCGAGTCGGCAACGACGATATTGAAGAACGGACGCTTCTTGGAGCCGCCACGTGCGAGTCGGATCACGACCATGCTGTTTCCTTGAACTTTGAAAACATCCCCCGCACCAGGAGACACTTCAGGGGCGAGCAGATCAACGAGGTGCCGCGGACTGCATGCCACCGCACCGGCCTCATCGGTGCCGTAGATACGCCGCCAACCTGAACCGGCAGGCGGCCGTCACCGAAACCGCGCATTATAAACTCGCCCCTCGCCTGCCCGACCGCCATGCCAGCACATGCCCCACTCATTCGGCCCAGCGCCCCATCCGACATACCTGCCATCGCGGCCATTTACGCTTGGCACGTCAAGAACAGCACCGCCACTTTTGAACTCGACGCACCCGGCGAGGCGGAAATGGCACGCCGCCGCGACGAGCTTTGCGCCAAGGGCCTGCCCTGGCTGGTGGTCGAAGGCGCCGGTCAGGTGTTGGGCTATGCCTATGCCAACCTTTTCCGGCAGCGCCCGGCCTATCGCTTCTGCGTAGAAGACTCGATTTACCTGCGTCCTGACGCGACTGGCCACGGTATCGGGCGCTGGCTCCTTGCTGAACTGATCGCACAGTGCGAGCTCCGCGGTGCGCGGCAAATGCTTGCAGTGATCGGAGATTCGGCCAATGCCGGCTCCATTCGTTTGCACCGGGCGCTAGGCTTCGGGCACACCGGCCTGCTGAAGGCCGCGGGCTGGAAATTCGGTCGCTGGCTCGACGTGGTACTCATGCAGCGTGCACTCGGCTTGGGCGATGGCGCCCCACCGGTGGAGGCAGCATGAAATCAAAGACGCTGGCCACCTGGGTCGCGCTGCTGGCTGGCAGCCTGGGGCTGCACCGCTTCTACTTGCGCGGCTTTCGCGACGCCTGGGGCTGGCTGCATCCCTTGCCCACGTTTCTGGGTCTCTACGGCATGCAGCGCGTGCAGGAGTTCGGCCTCGATGACCGGCTGTCGTGGGCGCTGATTCCACTGCTGGGCACCATGGTGGCGCAGGCCATGCTGTGTGCCATCGTCTACGGGCTGACGCCGGACGACCGATGGGATCGCCGGTTCAACGAAGGCAGGCCCAGCCGGCCCAGCGGCTGGGGTGCTGTCATTGGCGTGGTAATCGCCTTGATGGTGGGCGCGGGCGTGCTCATGGCCACCATCGCGTTTTCCGGTCAGCGGTTCTTCGAGTACCAGATCGAGGAGGCACGCAAGATCAGCCAGTGAGGCCGCTTGCGGCGCGCCAGCTCGCCCCCGTTCATGCGAACAGCGCGAGACTCGCCCAGTACGCGATTGCTGCCACCAGAGCGGAGGCTGGAATGGTGAAGATCCAGGCCCACACGATGCTTCCCGCCACGCCCCAGCGCACGGCCGAGGCCCGGCGCGCGGAGCCCACGCCGACGATGGCACCGGTAATGGTGTGCGTGGTCGACACCGGCACGCCAAGCCCGGTGGCGAGAAACAGCGTGATGGCGCCCCCGGTTTCGGCGCAGAAACCGCCCACGGGCTTGAGCTTGGTGATCCGCTGACCCATGGTCTTCACGATGCGCCAGCCGCCGAACAGCGTGCCCAGGCCGATCGCCACGTAGCACACCCAGATGACCCAGGTGGGCGGCAGCTTCTGGCCAGCCTCCGTGTAGCCGGTGGCGATGAGGAGCATCCAGATGATGCCGATGGTCTTCTGCGCGTCGTTGCCACCGTGCCCCAGGCTGTACAAGCCTGCCGACACGAGCTGCAGCCGGCGGAACAGGTTGTCCACGCGCATTGGGGAAGCGCGCCGGAACAGGTGTGCCACCACCAACATGAGCAGCGAGCCGCAAAGAAAGCCCAGCATGGGTGATAGCAGAATGAAGAGCACCGTCTTCAGGATGCCGGCCGTAATCAGTGGCGCCGTCCCTGACTTGGCGATGGCGGCCCCCACGATGCCGCCAATGAGGGCATGCGAGGAGCTCGACGGGATCCCGTACCACCAGGTGACCACGTTCCACACGATGGCGCCCAGGAGCGCACCGAACACAACGTGCGTGTCGACGATCTCTGGCAGCACGATGCCCTTGCCCACCGTGGCGGCCACCTTTAGCTGGAACACCGAGATGGCCATGACATTGAAGAAAGCCGCGAAGGCAACCGCCTGCTGCGGCTTCAGCACGCCCGTGGAGACCACCGTCGCGATGGAATTGGCCGCATCGTGAAAGCCGTTCATGAAGTCGAACACGATGGCCAGGCAGACCAGCATCGCGACAACCCAGAAGGCAGCCTGCACCTCGCTCATGAAACGCGCACGCCGGAGCTCAGGAGTTCTCGAGGACCACGCCCTCGATCAGGTTCGCCACGTCCTCGCACCGGTCGGATATGGATTCGAGCTGCTCGTAGATCGTCTTAAGCTTGATGAGCTCGCGCACGTCGGTCTCTTCGCGGAACAGCCGCGACATCGCCGCGCGCATCACGCGGTCGGCATCCGACTCCAGCTTGTCGATTTCCTCGCAGGTCTTGATGGCGGCGTCCGCCGTTTCATGTTGATTGAGGCGCGGCAGCAGCGTGATCGCGTGCTGCACGCGCTCGCAGCATTTCACGCTGAGGTCGGCGAGCCGCCGGATGTCGTCGTTCATCGAACGCACGTCGTACAGCGACATGGTTTCGGTGGCATCCTGGAGCAGATCAAGCACATCATCCATGCCATTGATGAGGCCGTGGATCTGGTCTCGGTCGATCGGCGTGATGAACGTCTTGTGGAGCAGCCGGTTCACCTCGGCCGTGATGCGGTCCGCTTGGCGCTCGGCCTGGCCCACCTCTTCGGCGTAGCGCTCGCGCAGCGCCGGGTCGGCGTAGTTCTCGATCAGTTTGATAAAGGCGCGACTGCCCTCGACGATGTGCTCGCCGTGCTGATTGAACAATTCGAAGAAGTTGCCCTCTCGCGGCAGCAGCTTGCCGAACAGCATGGATATCCCTTCGCATGCGCGCAAGGCGCGCTTCCGCCGGTGCCCAAAAACCCGCGGAGTGTAGTTCAGCCCGTCGGAGCGCCGCCCTCGCAGCAGGTCCAACACGGCACGCCAAGCTTCGAAGGCTTCCAGCCGCGACAACAACAGCTCGAAGTCGGCTGGGCGGTCCAGCGGGTTGAAGCGATCCGTCACGAGAGCACCTGGGTGCCCAGCTCCTCGCGCAAGCGGGTGTAGATGCGATGCTCCTCGTCGGCCAGGTTCATCCGGGCGAAAAGCCCATCTTTGGCAAACAGAAAGTCGCTCACCACGTCACTGGCGAACATGCCTGGCTGAGACAGCGACTGCATCTGGCGCACACGCTGGACGAGGAACGCCAACTGAACCTGGAAGGCATAGCCGGTCGAATCGGCATAGAACCGGTCGAGGAACGGGTTGTCTTCAGGCCTTTCAAGCAGGAGATCTGCTCCCAAGCAGGCTGCGGCCTTGCGCGCCAGGAAGCTCTTGCCCACGCCGATCGGTCCTTCGATGGCGATGTGCCTGAAACGCTGCAGCAGCCGGCTCACCCGCGCCTCAGCCGCGGAAAATGAAGTACACGGCGCCCACCAGGCACAGGCCAGCCCACACGTAATCCAGCTTGAACGGTTGCTTCATGAACAGCATGGCAAAGGGCACGAACACCGCTAGCGTGATGACCTCCTGCATGATCTTGAGCTGGGCGAGGCTCAGGCCCGACTGGTAGCCGATGCGGTTCGCCGGCACCTGGAGCAGGTACTCGAATAGCGCAATGCCCCAACTCGCCAGCGCAGCCACAATCCACGGAGCGGAAACTTGGTTCCTGAGGTGGCCGTACCACGCGAAGGTCATGAACACGTTGGAGGCAACCAGCAACAGAGCTGTCTGCAGCGTGGCTGGTAGCGCCGTCATTCTTCGAGCCTCTCGATGCGCTGGTCGGACACGGCGGGCAGCAGGTCCCGGGCGGGCCCCACGCCCGGGATCACTGCCCCGGGCATCACTTCAACCAGCGGGCGCAGCACGAACGCGCGAAGGTGCATGCGGGGGTGGGGCACCACGAGTCTCGGTGTGGCGATGCGCCTCTCGCCGTAAAGCAGCAGATCAAGGTCGAGGGTGCGTGGCGCGTTGCGGTAGGGGCGCTGGCGGCCATGCTTCTGCTCGATGCGCTGAAGTTCTTCGAGCAGGGCCTCAGGCGCGAGCAGAGTGCGCAGCAGCAACACCGCGTTCAGGAAATCAGGGCCAGCGGCGTCCACGGGCGCGGTGCAATAGAAGCCGGAGGCCGCGATGCGCGTGGTATCCGGCAGGTCCGCAAGCTCGTGCATCGCCCCCTCGAGCACCTCACGCGCGGCGCCGAGGTTGGCGCCCAGCCCGACGCAGGCGAGTTCAGGTTCCCGTGACAAGGCTTAAGGCTCGCTGCCCGACACGGCGACTCCATCGCTCGCATCCGTCGGCTTGCGGCGACGCCTGCGGCGCTTCTTGAGCGGCTCGGCACGTGCTTCGCCGCCCGCTACACGCCGCGCCTCTTGTTCGCGCGCGTTGTCCATCAGCGCGCGGCGCTCGTCCTCGTCGCCCAGCGAGAAGTCCTCCCACCACTCGGCCAGGGCGCTATCCACGTCGCCGGCATCGGCGCGCAACCGCAGGAAATCAAAACCGGCGCGAAACCGGGGCTGGTCCACCAGCGTGAACGGCGCATTGCCGACGCGCCGCTCAAAGCGTGGCTGCATCATCCAGATCTCGCGCATGTCGGCGCCAAGCTTGCCGCGGCCCGATATGTCACCGATGCGCGCATCGAACACGGCATCGATCGCTTGCTGGAGCGCGGGAAACGGTGGCTCGCCGGCCGCCTTGAGCCGCCGCCAGCCGTCGAGCACGTCGTGCCACAGCATGCAGGCCAGCATGAAGCTGGGCGCGACCGCCTTGTTCTCCGCCACCCGGCGGTCGGTGTCCGCCATCGCAATCTGGATGAACTTCTCGCGGCCATCGTGGCGGCGCGCCTCGTCGAGCATCACGTCCAGGATGGGAAACACATCCCGGTGCAGGCCGTGCTTGCTGAGCTCTTCCAGGCTGGCCAGCGAATGACCGGTCTGCAGCAGTTTGATCATCTCGTCGAACATGCGCGAGGCCGGCACGTTTTCGAGCAGCGACGCCATTGTCCGGATCGGTACGCGCGTCTTGGGCTCGATTTCGAAGCCCAGCTTGGCGGCGAAGCGGACGACACGGATGATGCGCACGGGATCCTCGCGGTAGCGTGTCTCCGGGTCACCGATCATGCGCAGCAGCTTGCTGCGCGCATCTTGCAGGCCGCCGTGGTAGTCGACGACGATCTCGCGCCGCGGGTCGTAGTACATGGCGTTGACCGTGAAGTCGCGGCGCGCGGCATCCTCGATCTGCGAGCCCCACACGTTGTCACGTAGAACGCGACCCTCGGCGTCCACGGCATGGCTGCGGCCCGCCAACTCCGACTTGGACGTTTTCTCGTTGCCGCTCACCGGCTCGGCCGCAGCGGCATCCATCATCGCGCGGAAGGTGGACACCTCGATCACCTCGTGATCGCGCCCGCGGCCGAACACTACATGAACGATGCGAAAGCGCCGCCCGATGATGAAGGCCCGCCGGAACAGCGACTTCACCTGCTCGGGCGTCGCATTGGTGGCCACGTCGAAATCCTTGGGACGCAAGCCGAGCAGCAGGTCACGCACGGCGCCACCTACGATGTAGGCATCGTAGCCCGCGTCCGCGAGCGTATTCACCACCTTGATGGCCCTGTCGTCCACACAGGCGAGGTCGATGCCATGCTCCTCCCTGGGCAACTCCACACGCCGGCCCTTCGGAGGGCCCTTGCTGCCGTTGGCACCCTTGCCGAGCAGCTTGTCAAAGAGCTTCTTGATCATGTGAACAAATTCAGGATGCGCCAGCCGCGCTCGTGAGCCACAGCAGCGAGCGGTGGCGATGGGTTCGTCGCCACCGGATGGGTGGCGCGTTCGAGTAGCGGCAGGTCGTTGACCGAGTCGCTATAAACAGTGGTGTGCTGGAAGTCGGACCATTGCCGCCCCTGGCCCGCCAGCCACTGCTCGACCCGGGTCACCTTCCCCTCGCGATAGCTCGGCACGCCCTCGATGCGGCCCGTGATGGTACCCGCTGCATCACGCTCCAGCCGGATGGCGATGAGATGCTCGATGCCGAAAGCCTGGGCGATGGGCGCAGTGATGAACTCGTTCGTCGCGGTGACGAGCGCGACCAGTTCGCCGTTGTTCTGATGCTGACGCACCAGGGCGCGGGCGCGAGGATGCAGCGGCTCGATCGCCTGCGTCATGAAGCGATCGTGCGCCATCCGCGCCTCCTGTGGCGTGCGCTCGCGCAGCGGTGCCGTCACGAAGCGGATATAGGCATGCACGTCCAGCCGGCCGGCCCGGTAGTCGGCGAAGAACTCGTCGTTGCAGCGGCGAAAGCTAGACTCGTCCACCCAACCCTCGCGAATCATGAACTCGCCCCAGGCATGGTCGGAGTCCAGCGGGATCAGCGTGTCATCAAGGTCAAACAGACACAGGCCTGCTGGGCTCATGCGTCGCTCCTGTCGGCCAGCATCTGCCGTAGCAGGGGCACGGTGATGGCGCGTTTGTGGACCAGAGCGAAGCGGTCCAGCCGGTCGAGAAGGTTCATGAGGTGCTTGAGGTCGCGGGAGAAGCGGGTAAGCAGGTGATCCATTACCTCGTCCGAAAGGAACAGACCGCGACGGTCTGCCTCGCGACGCAGCGCAGCACGCGACTCCGACTCGGACAAGGGCTGGATCGCCAGCACGTGACCCCAGGCCAGCCGCGTGCGCAAGTCGTCGCGCAGCCGCAGGTCCACTGGTGGCACGCGGCCCGCCGCGGCCACGGCGGTGCCATGGGAGCTGGCATCGACGAACAGCGCGAAGGCCGCCTGCTGCTGCTCGGCAGCGTAGGCATCGCAACCATCAAGGATGATGAGCGCGCGCCTTTCATCGGTCGGCCAGGGCGGAGGCTCGGCCGCGCTGAACCAGCCGACCTTCCCACCCTCGCCCTGCACTCGCTGCGCCAGAGCCTGCAGCAAGTGCGTCTTGCCGCTCCCCGAAGGCCCCCACAGGTACAGGGGCGCGGCCCCGGCCCGCAAATCGCGCAGATGCTGCACGGCCATGGCATTGGCGCCGGTCAGGAAAGACTCGAAGCTGCGCGCCGTATCCACCGCCAGCGCGAGGGGAATCTGCCTCATGCCAACACCGGGCACCGCACGCGACCGAGCCGCCCGGGCGAAGACCGGGCATACGATGATGGTGGAGTGGTGAAAGGGTTCATCGAGCAGAATGCCGGCGCTGTGCCGGGCGGCGGCGATGGGCGCCTCGCGCACCGGGAAACGCAAAGTTTACCGGGCAGGTAAGACTCGCCTTGTCGCGGACCCTCAATGCAGCCGCGGCCAGCCGACGTTTCGCAGCTCCGACACCCGCGCTACCAGCGCCGCATGGTCGTCGCCCTCGGGCCGGTGTTCCAGGTAGGCGCTCAGGTCCTCCACCGCCTGCAGACGTTGGCCCAACTCGGCCAGAACCAGCCCGCGGTCGCGCCGCTCCTCCCAGGCATGCGGCAGCAGCACCACCAAGCGCTGCTGCACAGCCAGCAGGCGTGGCCAGTCCTCGGAACTGCGGTGGATCTCCTTCAAGTTGCGCAGCATGCGTGCCAGCACATCGCGCGGTGGCGCGGCCTGCAGGAACAGGCCGAGCGGCGCATCGAACTCGCCGAGCAGGCCGTGGGTGCGCTTGTAGGGGCCCAGCAGCTCGTCGAGTTCCTCCCGCGACAGCGAGTGCCCGGTGAACGGATCGATGATCACCTCGCCGTGCTGGCGCCCGGTGTGCATGCGCAACTTGATGAGGAAGTGACCAGGAAAGGACACGCCTCGTGCCGTGAGGCCGATCTGAGTGGCCAGTTCGATGTAGATGACTGCCAGCGTGATCGGGATGCCGCGCCGCGTGGCGAGCACGGTGTGTAGATAGCTGTTGCGCGGGTCGTAGTAGTTGTTAACGTTGCCGGCGAACCCCAGCTCCTGAAAGAAATACCGGTTGAGCCATCGCAGCCGCTGCACCGGCACGGCATCGGCCGGGATGCGCCGCTTCAGTTTGTCGGCCAGCGCATCGATGTCGGCCAGCACCGACTGCGTGTCGAGCTCGGGATACTCGTCCTGTGCAATGGCGGCGGCCGCTTCGACCAGGGACAGGCTCGCGTCATCGGCCACCAGCGAGGAGAAGTACTCCAGCGCGGTAGGCACGTCGAACTGCAGCGGCGTGGACATGGATCGAGTTTATGCGCGGCGAGCAAACTCGCGCAGCTTCAAGCCCGTGGCGAGCAGCGTGCCGAAGTACAAAAGCGCCGCGCCGGCCAGGCAGGCAGCCATTAATCCGATGCGGAGCAAACGCTGTTCCCCGAGCGCGATCCAGTCAACCGTGTGCGCGGCCCAGAAGAGCGCCGCGCCGAGCGCGACACAGCCCGCCACCACGCGAAGCGCGAAGGAGCGCCAGCCGGGCGCGGGTTCGTAGCTGCCACGCCGGCGCAGCCCCGCAAACAACAAGCCTGCGTTCAACAGCGCGCCGAGCCCGATGGAAAGCGCCAGGCCCGCTTGGCCAAGCCGCGGCACGAACAGCACGTTCATCGCCTGCGTAAGCACCAGCACCACGATCGCGATCCTCACCGGCGTCCGGATGTCCTGACGCGCGTAGAACCCCGGCGCAAGGATCTTGACCCCCACCAACCCCATGAGCCCCACGCCGTAGCCCATAAGGGCCAGCGCCGCCTGCTGCACGTCGCGCCCGGTGACAGCACCATAGTGGTACAGCACTGCAATCAGCGGCTGCGGGAACACAAGCAGCGCCACGGCGCAGGGCAGAGCCAGAAGCATCACGAGGCGAAGTCCCCAGTCGAGCAGTCCCGAATACGCGGCCGGGTCGTCCTTGGCCTGCGCGGCAGACAGCTGAGGCAGTAGCACCACGCCGAGCGCCACGCCCAGCAACGCAGTGGGGAACTCCATCAGCCGGTCGGCCCAGGTAAGCCAGGACACCGCGCCCACGCCCACGTGCGTCGCGATCTGCGTGTTGATGATGAGCGACAGCTGCGCCACCGAGACGCCCACGAGTGCGGGCAGCATCTGCCGCAGCACGCGGTGCACGCCCGGGTGGCGCCACGCAGCGCTCATGGTTCGCGGGGTCAGGCCGATGCGCGGCAGGCAGCCGATGCGCACGAGTGCCGGCACCTGAATAGCCAGCTGAAGCAGGCCGCCGGCCATGACGCCGGCGGCCAGAGCGTACGCCGGCTCGATGCCCCAGGCGCCGAAGCGCGGCACCAAACCCCACGCGGCGGCGATGACCGCAAGATTGAGCAGCACCGGCGTGGCGGCCGGCACCGCGAACCGCTTCCAGGTGTTCAGAATGCCGGCCGCCAGTGCCACCAGGGACATGCAGCCGATGTAGGGGAACATCAGCCGCGTCATCGCGACCGCGCCGTCGAATTCCTTCAGCCCCGCAGCCATGAGCCAGACGATCACCGGCGCAGCCGCGACGCCTATCACGCTGGTGACGGTCAGCGCCCAGAACAGCAGCGTGCCGACCGCGTCGATCAGTGCGCGAGTCGACGAGTCGCCTTCCCGGGCGCGCGTGGCGGCCAGGATAGGTACGAATGCCTGTGAGAACGCCCCTTCCGCGAACAACCTGCGCAGCAGGTTGGGAATGCGAAAGGCGACCTGGTAGGCGTCAGCCCAGGCGGTGGCGCCGAAGGCCGCGGCCACCAGGGTCTCGCGAACGAGCCCGGTGATGCGCGACGCGAGAGTAAGCAAAGAGACCGTGGAGGCCGTCCGCAGCAGGTTCATCAGTGGTATGCGGCGGCCCGTTGCCCGCGCGGGGACAAGAAAGAGGCGGCGATTATAAAAAGGACCTATTTGCACGCAGGTGCCTGCCTGGCGGCATCGGATGGCTGGCTGCTATACTTGTGGTCTTTGCCTCCCCCTGGACCCTTTACGGGAACCCACCGCAATGGCCACTTCCTCCAAAGCCAAGAAGAGAACCGTTCGCCTCGCCTCAGGTCGCAAGCGCGCCCGGCAGGACGTCAAGCTCAACGCTGCCAACACGGCGCTGCGCTCCAAGTTCCGTACCGTCATCAAGAACGTTCAAAAGGCCGTCGTCGCCGGCGACAAGACCAAGGCCACCGACCTTTTCAAGTCTGCCCAGAGCGTGATCGACTCGGTGGCCGACAAGGGCATCTTCCACAAGAACAAGGCGGCCCGCCACAAGAGCCGCCTCGCGGCGAAGATCAAGGCGCTGGCCGCCTGATCAAAATTCCAGGTGGATGCAAGAAGGGCTCGCGAACGCGAGCCCTTCGGCTTTATGGAGGCCCGCTGACGCGGCCCGGCTCCTCGCCTGCCTGCGGCAGCAGGCAGGCATCACTGGTCTGCAGTTGGTTGTCGCGCGCAAAGTTCATGACGAAGTCCCAGGCCATCGGCTCGACCTCGCGCAGCCTCTCATTGACGATCACGTACTTCACGCCGTTTATCACACGCGGCACGCAGTACGGCGAATAGCCGATAAAGGCGCCGATGCCGTTACGCACGCCCTCCGGCCGGAAACAGGACATCGCTCCGCACAGCCGCTCGGACCAGTCGCTGGGCCTGAATGTTCTCCCGTCCTCTGTGATGCCCTGGATGAAAACTTGGCGGGGTTTGACCTGGGTCATGGGATGAGGGGGCGCGGACGGCGCCAAAAAGGAAGGTTCGGTCCACGGGGGCGGGCACCGCCCAAAAAGGCGGTATTGTGCCGCGAAGGCGATTCGCTACGCGCACGGCGCGTGCCGGTCAGCGCGAAGCCATCCCCTGCGGTCGGCACATCGGAACCCACACTTAGAATCGACCGCTCGTCATGGCGCGTCCCTCGTCGCATCCCGGTGTCGACAGTCCGCATCCCCCGCCGACGACCACACTTCCAACGCAAGGCCACGCCCGCGATGAACGCTCCCGACCCGATCTCCCTCCATCCCGAGCCCCATGTGATGAGGACCTACGGCCGCCTGCCGTTGGCGTTGTCGCATGGGCGAGGCTGTTGGGTCTGGGACACGGAGGGCCGCAAGTACCTTGATGCGCTGGCCGGCATTGCCGTCAACACCCTGGGGCACGCTCATCCCAAACTGGTGCCCGCGCTGCAGGAGCAGGTGGGCAAGCTGATCCACACCTCCAACTACTACGCCGCGCCTTTGCAGGAGCGGTTGGCTGCGAAGCTGTGCGAGCTGTCGGGCCTCGACAAGGCCTTCTTCTGCAACTCGGGGCTGGAAGCGAACGAGGCAGCGATCAAGATTGCCCGCAAGTTCGGGCATGACCAGGGTATCGCCCGGCCGGAGATCGTGGTTTACGAGAAGGCCTTCCACGGCCGCTCGCTGGCCACGCTATCGGCCACCGGGAACACCAAGGTGCAGGCAGGCTTCGAGCCTCTCGTGGAAGGCTTCGTGCGCGTCCCGCTGAACAATACTGCCGCAATCGAGCGTGTGGCCAGTGAGAATCCGAACGTCGTCGCGGTGTTCCTGGAGGTGATTCAGGGTGAAGGCGGCATCAACCCCGCGAAGATCGACTACCTGCAACAGGTGCGGCGCCTATGCGATGAGCGGGGCTGGCTGCTCATGCTCGATGAGGTGCAATGCGGCACCGGCCGTACCGGCAAGTGGTTTGCCCACCAGTGGGCCGGCATCCGGCCCGATGTGATGCCACTTGCCAAGGGCCTGGGCTCCGGCGTGCCAGTCGGTGCGGTGGTGTGCGGGCCGCGCGCTGCCGACGTGCTGCAACCGGGCAACCATGGCACAACCTTCGGGGGGAACCCGCTGGCCATGCGGGCGGGCATCGAGACGCTCACCATCATGGAAGAAGACCGGCTGCTGGACAACGCAGCCGCCATCGGCGCGCTGCTGCGCGAGAGCCTGCAGAACGAACTGCAGTCGTTGCCTGGCTTCGTGGAAGTCCGCGGCCAAGGGCTCATGATCGGCATCGAACTCGACCGGCCTTGCGCCGACCTGACCGGCCGCGCCGCGCAGGCGGGCTTGCTCATCAGCGTGACGGCCGATCGTGTAGTTCGGCTGCTGCCGCCGCTGATCATCAGTGAACCGGAAGCATGCCAGGTGGTCTCCATTCTGACGCCGCTCATCAAGGAATTCCTCTCGGCTTCACGGCAATGAAACCTGGCATGAGCCTCATGAAGCAT
Source organism: uncultured Burkholderiaceae bacterium (assembly GCA_965653625.1). Classification (GTDB taxonomy): domain Bacteria; phylum Pseudomonadota; class Gammaproteobacteria; order Burkholderiales; family Burkholderiaceae_C; genus Albitalea. Next base: position 19,809 of record CBFHAS010000025.1, read on the forward strand.
TACTTGCAGTTCAAGGATCTACGGGCCGAGGAATACGCCTATCTCTTCGACCGCGCGGCCGTCATCAAGAGGCGATTCAAGAACTACGAGAAGTACACGCCGCTCACCGATCGCACGTTGGCCATGATCTTCGAGAAGGCCAGCACGCGCACCCGCGTGAGCTTCGAGGCCGGCATGTACCAGATGGGTGGCTCAGTAGTCCACCTGACCACGGGTGACAGCCAGCTCGGGCGCGCCGAGCCCATCGAGGACAGCGCGCGGGTCATCAGCCGCATGGTTGACCTGGTGATGATCCGAACCTACGAGCAGGCCAAGATCGAAACCTTCGCCGCCCATTCCCGCGTGCCTGTGATCAACGGGCTGACCAACGAATACCACCCCTGCCAGATCCTCGCCGACGTGTTCACCTTTATCGAGCACCGCGGCAGCATCGCCGGCAAGGTCGTGGCATGGGTGGGTGACGGCAACAACATGGCCAACACCTGGCTGCAGGCGGCCGACATCCTTGGGTTCACCTTGCACGTGAGCACACCCGGCGGCTACGAGATCGACCCGCAGGTGGCGGGCGTGCAGCACAGTGGCTGCCTCAAGTCTTTCCGTAACCCGCTGGACGCGTGCCGGGGCGCTCACCTCGTGACGACCGATGTGTGGACGAGCATGGGCTTCGAGGCAGAGAATGAGGCGCGCCGCAAAGCCTTTGCCGACTGGTGCGTGGACCGCGAGATGATGAGCGCGGCACAGCCGGATGCGGTGTTCATGCATTGCCTACCCGCACACCGCGGAGAGGAAGTGGAGGCCGAAGTCATCGACGGCCCGCAGTCGGTGGTGTGGGACGAGGCCGAGAACCGCATGCATGTGCAGAAGGCTCTCATGGAGTACCTGCTGATCGGGCGCATCGGCTGAGGTTGTCTGTTGCAGGCGCCACCGTGGTGCCAGCCCATTGACAAGCTCAGTGCGAACGGGATGTATGAGGTCGATGCAGGGAACTGACGCAATGGTCAAGGTTTTGTTGCGTGACCGCGCTCCCGTTTGGGCCGGTCGCCAGATCCCTACGACCCCACCAGCCCGTTCCTGATCGCGTAGACCGTCAGCTCCGAATTGTTCGCGAGGCCCAGTTTCTCCAGCACACGGGCGCGGTACACGCTCACGGTCTTGGGGCTCAGCATCAACTCCTCCGCGATGTCCGACAGGCGCTTGCCCGAGGCGATCATCACCAGCGTCTGGAGCTCGCGGTCGGAAAGCTTCTCGTGCGCCATCTCGTTGACGGGCGTGGTGAGGCTTTCCACCAGCATCTGCGCAATCTCGGGGGTCACGTACTTGCGGCCCTGAGCCACCGTTCGCACGGCGGCCACGATGAGGCCAGGGTCGCCGCCCTTGTTCACGTAGCCGAAGGCGCCGGCGCGCAGCGCGCGGATTGCGTACTGGTCTTCGGGGTACATGGAGACCACCAGCACACGCATCGGCGAGCCTTCGTCCTTCAGGGTGTGCAGCACGTCGAGGCCGCTGCGGCCGGGCAGGTTGATGTCGAGCACGAGCACATCACAGCCGGTGCCGCGCATCAACGCGCGCAGTTCGCCGTAGTCCCCTGCCTCTCCCACGACCTGGATGTCCGGCGCATCCGACAAGGTGTCGCGGATGCCGCGCCGGATGAGCGCATGGTCATCGCAGAGGATCACTTTGATCATGGGCTGGGGCTGGGGTCTGCTGCTGGGACGGGGATCATAGTTCGCCCCATTCGGTGGGATCCTGCGGATCGGCATGCAGCGCGGGCTTCGCCTCGGCCGGGGGCGCCGGAGGCTGGTCGAGCGGCACCGAGAGGATGAGCGTGGTGCCGCTGGGGCCGCTGCTCAGGTCGACCCAGCCGCCCACCGTGTGCGCCCGCTCATGCAGCCCGCGGATGCCGAAGGAGCGCGCCTTGGAAAGATCGGCTTGGCTCAGGCCGCGGCCGTTGTCGCTCACCTCCAGCGAAAGCACGCCGCCCGCGAGCGCGAGGTCGATCTCCACGCGCCCGGCCTGGGCGTGCTTGGTCACGTTGGTCAGCGCCTCCTGCGCTGTGCGGTAAGCGACCAGCGGCACGCCGGTGGGCAGGTGCTGCAGCGGCTCCAGCGCCGATGGCGGGATGCGCAACGTGCAGGGCACGCCTGTACGGCGCTCGAAGCGCGCCGCCATCCATTGCAGCGCCGCGACCAGGCCCTGTTCGAGGATGGCGGGGCGCAAGTTATGCATGATCCGCTGGCTTGCCTCGATGGCACCCGTCACTGTCTCGAGTGCGTTGTTCACGCGCGAACGCAGCCGGTCATCGGCGGTGTGGCGGGCGATCCAGGCGAGGTCGAACTTGAGCGCGGTGAGCGAACCGCCCACGTCATCGTGAATCTCGCGCGCGATGGCGGCGCGCTCCATCTCCACGCTGGTCTGCAAGTGCTGGGCAAGTTCCTGCAGGCGCTGCTTGGACAGGTTGAGTTCGCGATCGGCGCGTTCCCGGGCGCGCCGCATCTCGGCCGCTTCGATGGCATGCAGCAGTGCCGGCTCCAGGCGCGCGAGGTTGTTCTTCAGCAGGTAATCGCTCGCGCCGTTGCGCATGGCCTCCACCGCGGTGTCCTCGCCGATCTCGCCGGAAACCAGCACGAACGGGATGTCCAACCCGCGCATCTTCAGCAGCTCCAGCGCGTGAAGGCCGGTGAAGCCGGGAAGGTTGTAGTCGGACACGACCGCGTCCCAGGGTTCGTCCAGCGCACCCAGGTAATCGACCTCGGAGTCCACACGCAATGCGGTGACGGCCATGCCCGCGCGCTGCAGTTGCGCCACCGTAAGCTCGTGGTCGATCTCCGAATCCTCAAGGTGCAGCAGGCGCAAAGGGCGCGCAACCGGATTCGAAATCATTTGGCGAGTATGCCAACGCCTCCCAGGCGCATGCGCAAAGGGCCGCGAAATGCGCGGCGTTTTGCCGGGTCATCGCGCTAATGTCCGCCGGGGCGCTGCCGAAAATCCCTCGTAGGCGCCGTGAACCGTGCTTGGTTCACGCTGTGCGCGCCGCACGCCAATCCCGTGGAGTACGAGCCGATGAACGAAGCCACCGAGGAGTCCGCGGGGAGCCCCCTGCCGCTGTTGGCAGCCGCCGACCTGCAGGACCACCTGATGATGGCGTCGAATGACCTCGACCGCCTGCAAACCCTCTTGTCCCAGGCGTGCGACGTGCTCTCGCGCAGCTTCCATGGCGCCTCCGAGCATGCGCGTGCACTGATGGGTGCACCCGACTCGACCGACGGCGCCGACAACGACATCTTTCACGGCCTGATGCATCACCTGGGCGGTGCGGTCACCGCGCTTCAGTTCGAGGACATGGCCTCTCAGCTCATCCACCACACCAACCGGCGCCTGCGTAGCTGCGCCGACCAGATCGCGCGCACTGCCATGGGTGACGACGAGGACGGCACCACAGTGGTGGAAGAGCCGCCGCTGCGGCCCAACCCGGTGACGCAGGACGAGATGGACGCTGGCTCGATCGAACTGTTCTAGCCGAACCCGACCCCGTAAACCAAACCCAAGACCCCCGGAGAAAGACATGCATTCGATCCTCGCCGTCGACGATTCGGCGTCCATGCGGCAGATGGTGAGCTACACGCTCAAGAGCGCAGGCTACCAGGTGGTGGAAGCGGTGGACGGGCAAGACGCCTGGGAGAAGGCGGGCCACCGCGACTTCGACCTCGTGCTCACCGACCAGAACATGCCGCGCATGGATGGCATCAGCCTCACCAAGAAGCTGCGCGACAACCCCAAGTTCAAGGCCACGCCCATCCTGATCCTGACGACCGAGTCCAGCGACCAGATGAAGCAGGCGGGACGCAGCGCTGGCGCGACCGGCTGGCTGGTCAAGCCTTTCGACCCGGCCAAGCTGCTGGAAGTCATCAAGAAGGTCGTTCGCTGACCACCAAGGAGCAGACATGGGGGAAATGACCAACGAAGGCGCCAGCCTGAGCGCCGGCATCGACCTGAGCCAGTTCTATCAGGTCTTCTTCGAGGAAGCCGGCGAGAACCTGGACCGCATGGAGCAGCAACTGCTCGAGATCGATATCGCCGCGGCCGACGACGAGGAGCTGAATTCGATCTTCCGCTGTGCGCATTCCGTCAAGGGCGGTGCGGCCACCTTCGGCTTTGCCGACGTGGCGGAGCTCACCCACCAGATGGAAACGCTGCTGGACAAGCTGCGCCGGCACGAGCTGGCGCCGACGGCGGCGATGGTGGACGTGCTGCTGCAAGCCGGCGATGCGCTGCGCGCGCAGCTCGCACGCCACCAGGGCGGCGGCGGGCCGGAGATCGACACCACCGAGCTGCTTTTCAACATCCGAGCCATGGTGGCCGGCGAGCCCTTGCCCACAGGCACGCCCACGGCCGTACCGCTGCAGCCCGTGATCTCGGTGCTGGCCGCGCCGGCCGAGGAGCACCCTGCGGTGCAGGTACCTCCGCGCACGCCCCTGCGCGCCGTCGAGTTGCGCGTGGGCCCGCTGCCTGACCCCTCGCAGGCCGACAACCTGGTCGAACTCTTCCACGAGATCGTGGACCTGGGTGCCATCGAGCCGATCGACGGTGGCCAGGCGATCGAGGGCATGCGCCGCTTCAAGATCACCACGACGAGCAGCGACAGCGACCTGCTGGACTTGTTCACCTTCCACGTCGCGCGCGAGAACGTGCAGCTGCTGCCACTGGGGCCGGACTACGGCTTTCACGAGGGCAACCCCGGCGTGCCGTCAGCCGAGGTGCTGAACGACCCCGGCTACGGCTTCTTCGACGACGCGCCTGGTGCGCCGGCGTCCGACCGGGGCACGGCGGAACACGCGGCTGCGCCGGCCGCACAGGCCGAGACGCAGCCTGCCCGCGCCCGCAACGCGGCCCGGCAAGAAAAGGCGCCGCCGCTTGAATCGTCGACGCTGCGCGTGTCGGTGGAGAAGGTGGACCAGCTCATCAACCTGGTCGGCGAGCTGGTCATCACACAGGCCATGCTGGCGCAAAACAGCAAGAACGTCGACGCGGCGCTCCACCAGCAGCTGGCCGCCGGCCTGGCTGACCTGGACCGCAACACGAGGGACCTGCAGGAATCGGTCATGTCGATTCGCATGATTCCGATGTCCGTGGTGTTCAGCCGCTTCCCGCGCATGCTGCGCGACCTTGCCGCCAAGCTGGGCAAGAAGGTGGAGTTCGTCACGCAGGGCGAGGCAACCGAACTGGACAAGGGCCTGGTTGAGAAGATCACCGACCCGCTCACGCACCTGGTGCGCAATTCGTGCGACCACGGCATCGAGTCGCCGCAGGAACGGCTGGCGCGTGGCAAGCCCGAGCACGGCACGATCACGCTGTCGGCCTCGCACCAGGGCGGCTCCATCGTCATCGAGGTGCGCGACGACGGCCGCGGGCTGTCGCGCGACAAGCTGCTGAGCAAGGCGCGTGAGCGCGGCCTCGCGGCGCCCGACACGCTGACCGACGCCGAGGTCTGGAACCTCATCTTCGAGCCGGGCTTCTCCACGGCCGACCAGGTGACCGACGTCTCGGGCCGCGGCGTGGGCATGGACGTGGTCAAGAGGAACATCACCAGCCTCGGCGGCTCGGTGGAGATCGACTCGGCCCAAGGCTACGGCATGCGCGTGTCGGTGCGGCTGCCGCTCACGCTGGCCATCATGGACGGCATGAGCGTCGGCGTGGGCGACGAGGTCTACATCCTGCCGCTGTCATCGGTGGTGGAGTCGTTCCAGGTGCAAGACACCACCATCAAGACCGTCGGCAACTCCGGCCGCGGGGGGGAGGTGCGCGACGAGTACATGCCGGGCATCAGCGTGGAAGACGTCTTCCAGGTGCCGCGCTTCGACTTCGAGCGAATCGCCGGAATCATGGTGGTGGTGGAAGCCGAGGGCGGCCGGGTCGCACTGCTCGTGGACGAGCTGCTGGGCCAGCAGCAGGTGGTGGTGAAGAACCTGGAGGCGAACTACCGAAAGGTCAACGATGTGTCCGGCGCCACCATCATGGGCGACGGCCGCGTGGCGCTGATCCTCGACGTGAGCAGCTTGGTGCGGCGTTCGCGCCATTGAGAGCAGCGGCGCCCCACCGTTGCCGGCAACCCGTTCCGACGACCCGATGGAACACCCCGGCGCCGCAGAGTCTCGCGACGCCACCGGGCATCGCTCACATCCGCATCACGTCCGCAAGCCATCTCAGTTCAGTCTCGTAGTCGACTGCGTGGCGTCATCGTCCCCATCGTCGACCTGCGCATGAAACTCGGTTGCGACTGAACCAGTACAACACCTTCAACTTCTTCATCGTGTTGAACGTCAAGGGCCGCGTCGTCAGCGCAGACCTGGGGCTCATCTACAAACTGCACTCAGTCGGCCCGCGCTGCCGACGGGAAGGATCTACACATGAACAATTTCAACGGCATGAAGGTCGCGACAAAACTGGCACTGGGCTTCGCCATCGTGCTCCTGCTCGGTGCGCTGCAAGCCGGCTTCGGCTGGTTTGGGCTGAAAGACCTTGCGACCGACCTTGACCTGCTGGTCAACGATCGCATGGTGAAGATGGATCAGCTCGCCGAGATGAAGGACAACGTGAACGTGACTGCGCGCAGCGTGCGCAACATGGTGCTGCTTACCGATGCCCGCGACAAGGAGGCAGAGAAGAAGCGCATCGAAGACATGCGGGCCAAAAACAATGACCTCCTGAAGACGATCATGGCCGACACAAAGAGCGAGAAAGGCAAAGCCCTGCTCCGGGCAATCTCGGACACCCGCGATGCATACGCCGTTGCCATGGACAAGGTCGTCGTCCTGGCTCTCGCCGACAAGACCGGCGAAGCGACCACGCTACTGCTCAAGGACGTTCGGGCGACGCAGTCCGCCTACTTCAATGCGCTGGATGAATCCATCGAGTTCCAGAAGTCCGCCGCCACCACGCTGGGGAAGGCCGCCGAAGAGCGAGGGGCCCGGGCATCGCTGATGCTCGCCTTCTTGGCCTTGTCGGCCGCGGTCATCTGCGTGTTCACCGCCTGGTGGATCACACGCGGCCTGTCGCGCCAACTCGGCGCGGAGCCTGGCGAGGTGGTGGCGGCCACCCGCGCAGTGGCCGAAGGCAACCTGGCCGTCGACATCCATACCCGCACCGGCGACACGTCCAGCGTGATGGCGGCCATGGCCGACATGCGCGACAAGCTGGCGCAGGTGGTTACCCAGGTGCGCAGCAGCAGCGACAACATTGCGACCGGATCGGCGCAAATTGCCGTCGGCAATGCCGACCTGAGCCAGCGCACCGAGGAACAGGCGAGCAATCTGCAGCAGACGGCCGCCTCGATGGAGCAGCTGACCGGGACCGTGCGCAGCAACGCCGACACCGCCAGCCAAGCGACACGGCTGGCCGCCGATGCGACGAGCGCCGCAGCCAAGGGAGGCGAGATGGTTGGCCACGTGGTGGCCACGATGCATGAGATCGCGGCTTCGTCCAGAAAGATCGCCGACATCATTGGCGTGATCGACGGCATTGCCTTCCAGACCAACATCCTCGCGCTCAACGCTGCGGTCGAAGCGGCCCGTGCCGGCGAACAAGGGCGAGGGTTCGCGGTCGTCGCCTCGGAAGTGCGCGGTCTCGCCCAGCGCAGCGCCGAAGCCGCCAAGGAGATCAAGTCCCTGATCGGGAACAGCGTCGAGAAGGTCGAACTGGGTGCGAAGCAGGTCAACGATGCCGGCTCCTCGATGGAGGACATCGTGGCCCAGGTCAAGCGAGTCAATGCGCTGATCGGCGAGATCTCGTCGGCCACCGCGGAGCAGTCCAGTGGCATCGGCCAGGTGGGCGACGCGGTGAGCCAGCTTGACCAGGTTACGCAGCAGAACGCTGCACTGGTCGAAGAGAGTGCGGCCGCCGCCGACAGCTTGAAGGTCCAGGCGGAGCGGCTCGTTCGAGCCGTGTCGATTTTCAAGCTTGCGCACGGCGCCGTCGCGCATTCCGCGGCACCGGCAGTCCACCAGAAGGCATCCGCGCCCAAGCCGCTCGTCGCCAAGCCGATGGCGACACCGGCAAAAACAGCTGCACCTGCCCTGCGCACGGAGCCGGCCAACTCGGAGTGGGCCAGCTTTTAAGCGCCCCAAGGCCAAGCTTCGCCCGGCGATCTGCGCCGCGTGACGTGATTCCGCTCAAGAGGGCCGCCTGCGGGCGGCCTTCGTTCGTTCACGGAGTGCCAATCGCATCACGCGGGGGTCTGCACCGGCCTCCACTTCTGTCCGGATCCGCCGATAAGCCACCGAGCATCACCTTTCGAGACGAACACCATGGACATGATCACCGACGCCCAGCACGTGGCCCAGCACGAGGCTGCCCGCGCACGAGCCGAGGCAAGCCCGGTCGGGCACACCGGCGGCGAATTCCTCACCTTCCGCCTGGGGCAGGAGGAGTACGGCATCGACATCCTGCGCGTGCAGGAGATCCGCTCCTACGAGTTGCCCACGCGTATCGCCAATGCGCCCCCGTTCATCAAGGGCGTGGTCAACCTGCGCGGCGTGATCGTGCCCATCGTCGACCTTCGCGTGAGACTCGGCTGCGACAGCGTCGAGTACAACGGCTTCACCGTGGTGGTCGTGCTCAACGTGCGCGGCCGCGTGGTGGGCGCCGTCGTCGACTCGGTGTCCGACGTGCTCGAACTCACCAGCGAGGCCATCAAGCCCGCGCCCGAGATGAACACCTCCGTCGACACCCGTTTCATCACCGGCATCGGCAGCATCGGCGAGCGCTTGCTCATCCTCATGGACATCGAGGCGCTCATGTCCAGCGCCGACATGGGGCTCGTCGACGCGATGCACTGACAAGCAGGGAGGAAGGCATGGGCCCCGGCTCGTTGATGCGCCACTTCACCATCCAACAGCTGCTCACGGCGCTGGCCGGCATCCAGGCCGCACTGCGCGGGATGGTGAGCCAGGTGCACGCATCCACCGAAAGCATCTCGACAAACCAGAACCTGTCGGTGCGCACGGAGCTTGCGGCCTCAACCATGCCAGCTGCCGGGCCTGCACGCGCACCTCGCACCCCATCTGTCCCTGTGCGCCCCCTGGCGCCCGCCGCGGTCGCCGCTTCTGCCATTGCCTCAGCCGCTGCGTCGGCAGCGGCGGTGGTGCCCGCACGGACAACCCCTATGCCTGCTGCAGCCGCCAAGCCGGCGCTCGCAAAGGCTGACAAGACCGGTGCCGTCGAGCCGGAGCCACCCAAGACCGATTCGGCGAATGACGACGGCTGGGAAACCTTCTGACTGCTGAAAGAGAGGATCGCGCCATGGACATGATTCACGAAGCCACGCATGTGGCCCGCCACGAAGCCGCCCGCGTCGCCGCTGCGGCTGGTGGTGAATTTCTCACCTTCCGCCTGGGGCAGGAGGAGTACGGCATCGACATCCTGCGCGTGCAGGAGATCCGCTCCTACGAGTTGCCCACGCGTATCGCCAATGCGCCCCCGTTCATCAAGGGCGTGGTCAACCTGCGCGGCGTGATCGTGCCCATCGTCGACCTTCGCGTGAGACTCGGCTGCGACAGCGTCGAGTACAACGGCTTCACCGTGGTGGTCGTGCTCAACGTGCGCGGCCGCGTGGTGGGCGCCGTCGTCGACTCGGTGTCCGACGTGCTCGAACTCACCAGCGAGGCCATCAAGCCCGCGCCCGAGATGAACACCTCCGTCGACACCCGTTTCATCACCGGCATCGGCAGCATCGGCGAGCGCTTGCTCATCCTCATGGACATCGAGGCGCTCATGTCCAGCGCCGACATGGGGCTCGTCGACGCGATGCACTAGTCGCGAGTCACTGAACGGCCGCTGCGCGGCGGCCGTTCTGCCGGGCGTTCTCCGGTGGCGCCGATGCGCCGCACCACAACAAGAAGCATCAGGGTGGGGTTTTTTAAACACGCGATCCGGCCAGCGGCAACAACGCTGCGGCCGGTACATGAACTCACACGGAGCTGCTCCAATGTCGACCTACCTCCACAACCTGCGCATCGGCGTGCGGCTCGGCGCAGCCTTCGCATTCGTCCTCGTCTTGCTGATGGCCGTGGTGGCGGTGGGCGTGTCGCGGCTGGGCGCCGTGGACGACCACCTTCGCTCGGTAGTGGAAGACCGCTACCCGCATGTGCGTACGGCACAGGGCATCCAGAATGACGTCAACATCATCGTGCGCTCTCTCACCGGCGTGCTGATCGACAAGACGGATGAGGGCCGAAGACGCGGCGCCGCCGACATCGAATCCGCGCGCAGCCGCGCCGGCGAAGGCATGGATCGCCTCGACAAGGAACTCACCGGCGAGGCACGCACGGTGTTCGCCGCCGCTCGCGACCTGAGGCTTCGGTTCGTGGCACGGCAGAAGGAGTTCCTGGCCCTGCCCGCTAGCGAACACGACCGCGCCGCAGAGTTTCTGCTGGGCCCGATGCGCCAGGAACAGATGGCTTACCTCGAAAGCCTGGAGAAGCTGGTGGAGCACCTGAGCGGCGAAGTGCGCCAGGCGGGCGAGCAGGCCACCCGCGTGCACGAGCAGGGTGTCGTGACGATGGCCGGACTCGGCGCGCTGGCGATCGTGCTGGCCGCGCTGGGCGGCTGGTGGGTCACGCGGTCCATCACGGCCCCCATCCAACGCGCGATGCAGGTGGCCGAAACGGTGGCCGCAGGCGACCTCACCTCGCGCATCGACGTGACCTCGAACGACGAGACCGGCAAGCTTCTGGCCGCGCTGAAGACCATGAACGCCAGCCTTGGGCGCATCGTGGAGCAGGTGCGGCACAGCAGTGAGAGCATCGCCACGGGCTCCAGCCAGATCGCCACGGGCAACCAGGATCTCTCGCAGCGGACCGAGGAGCAGGCCTCGAACCTGCAGCAGACGGCCGCGTCGATGGAACAGCTGACGGGCACGGTCAAGTCCAATGCCGACACCGCGCGCGCGGCCACGCAGCTGGCCAATTCGGCGTGCGAGGTGGCGGCCCAAGGCGGCACGGTGGTGGGCCGGGTCGTGACCACCATGGGAGAGATCACCACTTCCAGCCAGCGCATCGCCGAGATCATCGGCGTGATCGACGGCATCGCCTTCCAGACCAACATCCTGGCACTCAATGCGGCAGTGGAAGCCGCCCGTGCCGGCGAGCAGGGCCGCGGCTTCGCCGTGGTGGCGGGCGAGGTGCGCAACCTTGCGCAGCGCAGTGCACAGGCCGCTCGCGAGATCAAGCAGCTGATCGGCGACAGCGTGGAGAAGGTCGAGGCCGGCAGCCGCCTGGTGGGCGACGCGGGTCGCACCATGGACGACATCGTGTCGCAGGTCAGGCGCGTCAACGACCTCATCGCCGAGATCAGCGCAGCCACCGGCGAGCAGACCGACGGCATCGGCCAAGTGAGCCACTCCGTCACCCAGCTCGATCAGGTGACACAGCAGAACGCCGCGCTGGTGGAGGAATCGGCCGCCGCCGCGGAAAGCCTGCGCGTGCAGGCCGATGCGCTGGTGAAGGCGGTGGCGTCGTTCCGGCTCGACCGGGTGGCGGCCTGAGTCCGCACGTCGCGTCCATCGCCAGCGCCTCGGCCACGCCCTGACGCGAAAGCTATCGCTGAGAACTTCTCACCCATCCAGCGCGCCCGCTGGATGGGTTCACAGACTCCAGATGCGCCCTCACCGCGCGCCGGGCTTCGGGATCACGCTGATCTCGCCGTCCGATTCAAGATAGGCCGCCTTCACCTCCTTCAGCGTGTCGTGCCCCGCCTCGCGCAGCTTCTGCATGAGCTCGTCCATCGAGATGTACTCGCGGCGCATGTTGTGCCTGATCACCTGGCCTTCGGCCACCAGGCGTACCCGCCGCGCAGTGCTGAAATGCTCCACCGCGGGGATGCGTTCGCTGAGGTAGTCGAGCAGGTAGTTCCAACCCACCAGCGTGGCGATGAGCACCATGCCCTCTGGCACCGAATGGGCCTGGCCGATCATTGCGTTCTGCGCGGCGTCGCCCAGGAGCACGACGAACAGGAAGTCGCTCATCCCGACCGAGCCCGTGCCGCGGCGGAACAGGAAGCGGAAGATCGCGAACAGAAACCAGAACATCAGCGTGCCGCGCACGATGAGTTCCACCGGCGACACGCTGAAGCGGAAGACCTCGGCCCAGTCCAGAGTCATGGCATCCCGATGAGGCCCGCTGTGTGGGCCTTTCTCGTCCAAAGCTAGCGGGCGAGCGACTCCCGGCTTGTCGGCGCGCCGCCTGTCGGCGTGTAGGACCACGCCTTGCGACAGTCTGATTCAGGAAGCATCCCGCCCCGTGCAACTGTCCGCGCCGTAGTTGCTAATAGGATCAGGCATGGTCGACGACGTGAGTCATCTTCTTTCCACTAACGCGGCTTGCGCATGGCCTCGCCGCGCCGTGCTGCGCGCCGGCTGGGGCACAGCGCTGCTGGCCATCGGTGGCTGCGCAACCGGGGCCGCGCAGCCACCCGCATGGCGCTCGCGACTGGCCGGCGACACGGTGGCGTTGCTGGGCGAGATGCACGACAACCCCGAGCATCACCGCCGCCGTGCCGAAGTGCTTCGCCATGCGTTGGAGGCGGGCTGGCGCCCGGCACTGGTGATGGAGCAGTTCGATGTGGACCGGCAGGCCGCCATCGACCGCAGCCGCGGCGAGCGTCCAAGCGACGCCGAGCACTTGGTGGCCCAGGCGGCCGGGCCCCGCAGCGGGTGGGACTGGGCGCACTACCGGCCGCTCGTGGCGCTGGCGCTGGCGTACCAGTTGCCGCTGGTTGCCGGCAACCTGCCCAGACCTCTGGCCATGCGACTGGCACGCGAAGGCTACGACGCGGTACTCGGCGCCGAACGCACGCGCCAGCTTGGGCTGCACGAGCCGGTCGATGTGGCCTGGCAGACCGCCCAGGAAGCCGAGATCGACCGCGGTCACTGCGGCGCGATGCCCGCGACATTGTTGCCGGGCCTGGTGCGTGCGCAGGCGGCCCGCGATGCACTCATGGCTGAACCGCTTGCCCGCTATGCGTCACGCGGCGCGGTGCTCATTGCGGGCAACGGTCACGTACGTCGCGACATCGGCGTGCCTCGATGGCTGGGCCCCGAATTGGCACAGCGCGTATGGTCGGTGGGCTATGTGGAGACCGGCACGCCGGTCGAGCCGGGGCAGTTCGATGCGATCGTGGTGACGCGCGGGGTGGAGCGGGGCGATCCTTGCGAACGGCTTCGAGCCATGCCGCGAGCCAGTGATCGAGGTTTTCCGTAAGTCACGGCACTCTCCGATCCGTTCGCACTGATCCTTCGGCAAGCTCAGGACTAAAGGCAAGTCGAAGTGCCCGCATCGAGGTGCATGCTCGCTTCGACAAGCTCAGCCAGAACGGAGGGGTATGTCGTGAATTCAGACAAGCTCAATGAGCTGTGGTGCGCCACCGTGTCCGTGGTGCAGGCCCTTCATTCCTGGACCGCCCGTCTCAACGTCTCCACCACCGGCCTGCGCAGCACTTCCCTCAATCCCCACCAACCTGCCGCAAGCGCCAGTAAGGCACCTGCCACGCCGCCGGCCACCGGCACCACCGGGGAAGCGTTCCAGGCGAACTCGAACGCGAAACGCGCCAGCGCCCAGCCCACCACCATGGCGGCCAACGACGCCAGCACGCCGGCCAACGCCCCCACGCCCAGCAATTCGGCGCGCTGCACCTGTGCCAGCAGCTTGGCGCTCGCCCCCATGGCACGCATCACCGCGAACTCGCGCGCACGCGCCTCGCGCGTGGCCGTGACCGCGGCGAACAGCACCACCAGGCCCGCGGCCAGCGTGAAGCCAAAGAGAAACTCCACCGCGCGGATCACCTGGTCCAGCACGCGCTGCACCTGGCCGAGGGAGGCCGACACATCCACGCTGGTCACGTTGGGGAATTCGCGGCTGAGTGCACTGTCGAAACCCGCCTTCGCAGGCGCCCGGAAGGCACTGATGTAGGTGACCGGTACCTCGGGCATCTCGTGCACCTGGAACATGGCGAAGAAGTTGACACGCATGGAACTCCAGTCCACGCGGCGAAGACTGGCGATGGGCGCCTCGGCGGGCTGGCCGGCGATGTCGAATCGAAGCGTGTCGCCGAGCTTGAGGCCCAGCGTCTGCGCGAGGCCCTCCTCGACGCTCAGCCCGCCGGGCTGGCTCGGCGACCAGCGACCGGCGGCCAGTTCGTTGTGCGCCGGCATGGTGGCCCCGTGGCTCAGGTTGAACTCGCGCTCCACCAGGCGGCGCGCACGTTCGTCGGCATAGTCGTTCGGCGAGACGGGCCGACCATTCACCGCCACCAGCCGGCCGCGGATCATCGGGTACCAGTCGTAGCGCCCGACCCCGGCACGCGAAAGCATTCCTCGAAATGCCTCTGCCTGCTCGGGCTGGATGTTGATGACGAAGCGGTTCGGCGCATCGGGCGGGCTGGCCTGCCGCCAGCTGCCGATGAGATCGGTGCGCAGCAGTACCAGCAGCACCAGGGCCAACAGCCCGACGCTGAGCGCGCTCACCTGCAGCACGGCGAACGCTGGACGCGCCGCGATCTGCCGCGTGGCCAGCACCAGCCAGCGCGGCGCACGCGTCTCGGGCACGGCGCGTCGAAGCAACATCACGGCGACCCAGCTGAGCAGGGCGAACAGCGCCACCGCGCCTGCGAAGCCGCCCACCGCAATGAGGCCCAGCTTCAGGTCCGATGCCACCGCCAGCAGCAAAGCCATGAACCCCATCGCCCCTGCGGTAAGTACCGCGAGCGACGCGGGCTTGAGCGCGCCCACGTCGCGGCGGATCACGCGCAACGGTGGCACGCTGGCCAGCTGCAGCACCGGCGGCAGACCGAAGCCCATGAGCAGGGTGAAGCCAACGCCGATGCCAAAAAGCGCCGGCCAAACCGTGACCGAGGGCAGGCTCGCGTCCACGAGACCCGCGAGCAGCCACACGAACACATGGTGAACCGCGAAGCCCAGCGCCACGCCGGCCAAGCTTGCCAGTGCGCCTGCCACGAAAAATTCCACCAGGTACTGCAGCGCGATGCGGCGCTGGGACTGGCCCAGCACGCGCAGCATCGCGCAGTCGTCGAGGTGGCGGCTGGCGAAGTCGCGCGCGGCAATGCCCACGGCCACGGCGGACAGCAATGCGGCCAGCAAGGCCACGAGGTTCAAAAATTTTTCGGCGCGGTCCAGCGTCTGGCGCATCTCGGGCCGGCCCGAGGCAAAGGACTCGATGCGCACACCGCGCAGCGACTGCTCCTTGATCTGCGCTTCGGTCCAGCGGGTGAAGAGGCCCACTGCGTCATCGTTGCCCGAGGGGGAGGCCACGGCCAGCCGGTAGCGCACGCGGCTGGCCGGCTGGATGAGCGCTGTGGCCGCGAGATCGGCCTCGTGCAGCATGACGCGCGGCGCCAGGCTCGTGAAGCCCGTGTCGCGGTCGGGTTCGAGCAGCAGCACGCGCGCGATGCGCAGCGTAGCGTCGCCCAGCAGCAGCGGATCGCCCACCTTGAGATTCAGCGCGTCCAGCAACGCGTTGTCGACCCATACGGTGCCGCGTTGCGGCGCATGCGCCAGCTCCTCGGGATTTGCACGCAGCCCTGAAGACACACGAACGCGGCCCCGCAGCGGATAGGTGTCGCTCACCGCCTTCACTCCCACGAGCCGCGTGGCGCCGCCCTTTTCGTCGGGCGCCCGCGCCATGCTCGGGAAGGTAATGCTGGCGGCCGTGCTGAGTTGCAATTCGCGCGCCTTGGCCGCGAACGGTGCTGGCACCGGATGGTCTGCCACCACAATGGCATCGCCGCCCAGCAGTTGGCGCGCATCGCGCGCCAGACCGTGGTTGAGCCGGTCGGCGAAAAAGCCCACGGCTGTGAGTGCCGCCACGGCGAGCGTGACCGCCACCACCAGCAAGCGCAGCTCGCCGGCGCGAAAGTCGCGCACCAGCTGGCGCCAGGCGAGGTGCCACAACGAGGGCACGCGAAGGGGTTGCGTCGAATTCATGAAGCCGACCTTACAGGCAAGCCTCAAGTTGATCGGCCAGGTGGGTGATGGAGCCTGCGCGCAGCGTGTTCGCCGGGGTCGGGCGAGACATCCTTGGGCTGGGTAGCGCCGATGAGCTTTCCTGAATTCACGACATACCCCTCCGTTCGGGCTGAGCCCGTCGAAGCCAGCGCGCACCTTGATGCTGGCACTTCGACAAACTCAGTGCGAACTGATCGGAGAGGGAGTCTCGAACTGCGCGGACATGCGCGGCGCGCTTCAATGCGCGCCAGGGATTTCGCCATCCGTCTGCTCACCCTGAGCGCTACGGTGCGCTTGCCGCCGGATTGGCGGCGGGTCTCAGACTGCGAAGTCCTGCAGCGTCTTGCCGGTCGAGAGTGCGTCGCGCAGCCATTGCGGCCGGGGACCACGACCGCCCCAGGTATTGCCGGACTCGTCACGGTATTTCACCCGCGATGCCGGCTTGCCCTTGCCGGAGCTGCGCGCCGACTTGGCCGCCCTACCGCGTCGGCCGGACGAACTCAGCCCCAGGTCGCTGGCGGTGAGCTCGTAAACGCGGATGGCTTCCTTGATGCGGCCGATCACTTCGTCGATCTCCTTGCGCTTGAGCTTGTCCGCCTCGCGCTGCAGGGTCTCGATTTCCTTCTGGATTTGTGCGTAGGTCTTTGACATGGAGGGTTATTTGATACGACATACAGCCTGCCTCCCTGAAACGGCTTCTGCGAGCCTTCCTGTCGCCAAAGGTGGCGAATCGTCGCGCCCCATCGTGCGCCAAGGGGCGACGGTATCACGACGCGCGATGCTATCTGAAAAATCCGCAATGTAACGCCAATGGTTCGGCCCAACACCATTGCATTGACGCTGATTGCCGATTGATTCGCCGAATCGGACGCGACCCAATTGGGGCTGCCGATTACACCAGCTTTGCGATAGCCTCGCCCATTTCCGTGGTGGACGCCGTGCCGCCCAGGTCACGCGTGCGCGGCCCCTGGGCGAGCACCGTTTCGATGGCGCGCACGATACGGTCGTGCGCATCTCGCTGGCCCAGGAAGTCGAGCATCACGGCGCCCGACCAGATCATTGACACCGGGTTGGCGATGTTCTTGCCGAAGATGTCGGGCGCGGAGCCGTGCACAGGCTCGAACAGCGAGGGAAAGCGCGCCAGCTCGAAGGCACAACGAACTGCACGCGGTCGACGCCGAAGCGGGAGTACACCGATTCCTGGATGACGATCTCGCGATCCGTGCCTTCGTACATGCGCCCGCCGAGGTGGGTGTATTCGCCCTCGGTGTTCTCGCGCACGACGAAGAAGTCGATGTCGCCCACCTTGCGCCCGGCCAGTGGGCACGGCACGCCTTCAAACAACCGCCCCGGCCGGAGGTTGATGTACTGGTCGAACTCACGCCGGAACTTGAGCAGCGACTTCCACAGCGACACATGGTCGGACACGGTGGCCGGTCAGCCCACCGCGCCGAAATAGATGGCGTCCATGCCTTCAAGCTGCGACTTCCAATCGTCGGGCATCATGGCGCCGGTCTTCACGAAGTGGTCACAACTCGCCCAGTCGATATGCCTGAATTGCAGATCGAAGCCAAAGCGTTTGGAGGCCGCCTGCAGTACCCGCAAACCATCGGGCATGACTTCCTTGCCGATGCCGTCACCGGAATCGCGGCGATCGTGAATTGCTGTGCCATTGAAGCCTCCTTTGCGGCGCGGGGAATCAGGCTGGCATGTTGCCGTCGCGTCCGCCGGCCGTCTGCACAGCTGGCAGTTGAGCCGCCTGCCGAAGAAAGGCGTTACGTGGACCGGCAGGATCTGTCGCGTTGATCAGCGGCGGTGGTGCCGACCGGCAACGATGCTCGCCGCAACGAGCGCCGCCGACAGCGCAACGAGACCGCGATGGCGTGCGAGCCTGGCTTGCCAACTGGTCGCGTGTGCTTCACGCCCGAAGCGCCCGTGCGAACCTGGCCTTGTGTCGACGGGCGCGTAGAGGTTGTCGCGCCGGCCGGCTGGCATCGGTTCGTCGGTGAACTGTCCTTCCCATCCGCGACGGGCCAACCATCGATCCGCAAGCCCCGGTGCCACGGCTTGTACGAGTCTGGCGACCAGTGCCGACCAACCAATGACGAAATCACGCCTCGGATGCGTTGCAATCCAGGCGATGACCCGCGCGGCAAGTTCGGGTTCGTAGATTCGCCCTAATGGCCGCGGCCGGCGCGCGATGGCGCTGCGTGCCCAGTCGAACTGCGGCGTATTGAAAGCCGACAGTACGAGGAAGCAGACCCGCACTCGGCTGCCATCGTGAAGCAGCTCGCAGCGCAGCGAGTCCGTGAAAGCACGCAGCGCGCTCTTTGCGCCGCAATAGGCGGACTGCAGCGGAATGGATCGATACGCGAGCCCCGACCCCACTTGAATGATGACCCCCTCGTTGCGAGGCCGCATGCGCCTGAGAGCGGCCTGTGTTCCCCAGACGGCGCCGAGGTAGGTGACCTCGGTGATGCGCCGGAAGTCTGCCTCCGGCATCTCTTCGACAGGCGCGAACTCGCTGACCATGGCGTTGTTGATCCATATGTCGATGCCGCCCCAGGCCTGCTCGACACGTGCCGCCGCGGATTCGACCTGACCGGGGTCGGCCACGTCGGTTGGCACCGCGAGCGCTTCGCCGCCCGCGCGTTCGACATCGCGCTGCGTGTCTGCCAGGCCCGCGGCACCCCGCGCCAGCAGGGCGACCCGTGCACCGCGCCGTGCGAATTCAATGGCCGTGGCTCGGCCAATGCCCGCGCTGGCCCCGGTGATCACGACCCTCATGGCGCGCCGCCCCACGGGCATGCAGCTTGCCGACCACACCGAGAGGATGGGATACCCATCGCACGCCTCGCACGAAGGCGACCCAGACGGATCCACGGTGCCACGACACAAGCGTTCATGCTGCTCGCCAAAGACCAACAACCAGCGGACGAGCAAAGAGCGTTCCGACCGGATGCGAGCGGTCGCGCTCCATTGAGCGACGCGAGCATGCTGCGGCTCATGAGCCTGCGCCGCTCGCTGGCCGACATGACTTGAGCGGCACGTCGGTTGCTGGTCGTCGGTGGTCCGGGAAACGGAGACTCGCTCATGAAAACCCCTGCAAACATCGCCAAACATCCGATCCATCCCATGCTGGTGACGATCCCGATTGGGCTGTGGGTCTGCTCGCTGGTCTGTGATCTGGTTCGAGCCAGCGGAAGCACGAACCCCAACTGGTCCATCGTGGCCCTCTACACGATGGTGGGCGGCATCGCCGGTGCGCTGGTTGCGGCCATCCCCGGGTTTATCGACATGCTGTCGCTCCAGGGCGGCCTCAAGCGCATCGCCTTGACCCACATGGCGATCAACCTCACGGTGGTCGCGTTGTACGTCGTCAATGTCTGGATGCGAACGCAAGGAGCCGACCCCGATGCGACGTTGTCGCTGTCCGTACTCGCCATTGCCTTGCTCCTGGTTTCCGGTTGGCTGGGCGGCAAGATGGTCTATGTCCACGGCGTCGCCGTCGAAAGCCCACCCGAACCGGCGCCCGCCAAGACGGAGCATCGGGTAGGTGCATAGCCAGGTCGGGGCGCCTGCCGCGCAGGACTGAACTGCGCGCTGGCGCGATTGCCGTAAGCGACGCGCCATGTAGCGATTACCAGCAGTCGTGACGGGGAAGCGCGTGACGTTCGACCCTACCCGCCGCGACGACCGCGGCGGGTTTCAGAAATAGACCCGAACCGACGCCTCCACCATCCGCTTTTGCGGCAGCGAGCCGAACACCGACTCGGCGCGGCCCGAATGCTGGAGCCACTGCAACGCCAAGTCGGCTCGGTGGAACCGCAAGCGGGCTTCCAGCCATTGCGCTCGGCTGCGCATGGCTGACTCGTGCCGAACGAACGCGGACAGATCCAGGCCCCGCACGCCCACGTCGCGCCAGGTGGCGTACAAAAACGCCGCGCGCCGCACCGGCAGTTCCTGCTCGCGCTGCGCGAATTGCAGCAACCTCAAGTGCTCGCCTTGCGTGCCGGCGCGAAGCGCCCGCCATTCGGTTTCGGTGGGTGCGCCGTTGCTGAACTCGGCTTCAGCAGTGAGCGAGAGATCGAACGAGGTGGTGAAGGTGAGGCCCAGGGCCGCGCGCCGCTGCGTCTGCTCCGGCTCGCTGGCGCCCAGTGCCTGCGCCGCAAGCGATCGGCCCTTGCCGGCAGCGAACTCCGCATAGACCACCGTCGCCTCGTTGAGCAGCGCCGAGATGTTGAACCCCAGCTGAGGCTTCATGCCTTTGCCGCCGTGCAGCAGCACCTGCGGGTTCAGGCGATCGCTGAACCGGTGGCTCGCGGTGAGCAGCCAGCGATGGCGGAAGTTGGTCGAACCCAGGTCGAGTGAGAAGGTCTCGTCGCTGGGCGTCGTGTCGAGCTTGGGCGAGAAGGCCGCCGACACGGCACTCGCGCTCCACAGCTTCTGCGCCTGCACGACCACCGTGCCCTGCCGATGCTCGCGCAGGCTCGGCGGGTCAGGCGACACCACTGAGCGCAACGCACCGCCGCGGAAGAAGTCGGTCGGGTTGTAGCCCCACGCCGCGCCATGGCGCAGGTTCACGCGGCCGAGATCCAGCGCCACATCAGGCCGCGCCTGCCAGCTGACGTAGGCCTCGCGCAGCGCGTTGACATTGCGCTCGTGCGGCGATTCGTCGTGCCGCACCAGGTCGAGCCGGTTCGACAACACAGTGCGCAGCCCGGGCCGCGGGCTGGCGTCGATACGCAAGTCCATCGAAGCCCGGAACACGTCGTCCGTGGGCGCGCCGCGCAGCCGGTGTTGCGCACCCGCGCCTTCGACGTACAGGCGCCAGGGCTTCGTCGCCTCGGGCGCCTTCGCAGGCTCGTCGGCCAACTGCAGCGCAGCGGCATCGTCCGGCTCGGCCGGGGCCTGCGCGGCAGCGAGCAGCGGTGCAGCCGCCAGCATCGTGGCCAACCAGGAAGCATCACGTGCTCGCATGCCTCACTCCGCCTTGAACCGCGGCAGGTAGTCGCGTTGCAGCCAGGCCTCTGGCACCTCGCGGAAGGCGAACTCGCTGTAGCGCATGACGGTGACCCATTGAGGATCGAGCCCGTCGATGATCACCATCTCCGTCGGCCGCTCGCGCCCCAGCTGGGGGGCGAACTTGCGGTAGTAGGCGGTCTTCAGCAAACGGCCGCTTTCGGAATGGAACCGCGCACGCACGGGCCGCGCCGTGCCCACCTCGACCCACATCTCCACGCGGTGATAGGTCACGCCGGGCGCGGATGCGGCGAGGGCCAGCTTGTGCGTGCGCCGCTTCACGCGCTCGCCATCGACCAGCTCTTCCTCGCCCAGCAGCTCGGCCCGGTAATCGCGTGCCAGGTTCACGGTGACCACGTCTCCATTGGCGGCCTGGCCCAGCAGCCGCTGCTGAGGAGAGATGCGGATCGTCGCCTGGCTCGACGGGTCGTAGAACCATAGGTCGTTGCCGCTCTTGAGCATGAGCTTGTTGGCATCGCGCGGCGGAACCACGAACCGGATAAGGCTGCGGTACTGCCCGCTCTTCGGATCGGCCTTGGACAGCACCTGCAGCGTGCTGGCGTCAGTCTGCTTGCCGCCGCGGTATTCGATCAGCGTGGTGAGCACCGCAAAAGGCTTGGACGGGTTGCGCACCTCGTCGCTGGCCGCCAGCAGGGCCTGCGCATCGGTTGCCGCCCATGCCACGCCAGCCGCACCCTGGCCGGCGGCCAGCGCGGCGAGAAGAAGGTCTCTGCGGTTCACGGAAGCTCCTCGGTCGTTTACACGTGACGCAGTGCGTCGACGATGTTCATGCGCGCCGCACGCGCGGCCGGCAGCGTGGCCGACAGCCCCGCCACGATCACCAAGCCCAGCGCGCAGACCATCACCATCGCCGGCTCGCCCGCCACGCGTACCGCCAGCGCCACCGGCTCGATGCGTCCGGGCGGGGTCCATGTGATGCGCATGGCGTTGATGGCCGCCTCGGCGCCGATGGCCGCCCCTATGCCCAGCAGCGCACCCAGCACACCGAGCACCACGCCTTCGGTGACGAACAGCGAGCGGATGCCGCTGCGCCGCAACCCGATGGCGCGCAGCGTGCCGATCTCGGCCGTGCGCTCCACCACCGACATGCTCATGGTGTTGCCCACGGTGAACAGCACGATGCCGCCGATCAGTACCGAGATGAAGCCGAAGATGGACGCGAACATCGCCAGCGTCTGGCCATAGAAGGGATTGAGCGTCTCGTAGTCGATGAGCTCCAACGGCTCGGCCTTCAGCGGGCCGGCGAGCAACTCCTGCAGCCGCGCCCGTGCGGCGGGCAGGTCGGCGGTGCGCTTCAACTGCAGCGCGATGGCCGTCACCTGCGGCGGCTGCGCGCCGAACACCAGCTTCTGCGCTTGCGCGAGATGCAGCGCCACGAACACGTCGTCCAGCTCCTTGATGCCCTGGAACTCGGCCCGCAGCACGTTCACCGAGGCCACGTTGGGGGCGCCCTGCACGCTGGGCGCGAGCAACTCGATGCGCGTGGGCGCCGCTTCGCCGTTTTCCGGCGACGTGGCGGCCTGGCCTGCGGCCAGATCAGCGATGTCGTCAGGCAGCGCGGGGCCGGGCGCCGCGGCGCCGGGCGTTGCTGCCGGCGCCGGGCAGTTCGGCAC
>CBFHAS010000026.1:0-42221 GCA_965653625.1 uncultured Burkholderiaceae bacterium
TGGCCGGGTTGCTGCGCGGCGTGCGGCCGATGGGGCTCTGGTCGACGTTGATGACTTTGTCGAGCGCGTCCAGCCCTTCGATGGCGTCGTGCGGTTCCGGCTCGGCGTGGCTGCCGTAGAGCTTGCGGGCCACCGCGGCGTAGAGCGTGTCGTTGACCAGCGTGCTCTTGCCCGAGCCCGAAACGCCCGTCACGCAGGTGAACAGTCCCACCGGGATCTCGGCGGTGACGTTCTTCAGGTTGTTGCCGCGTGCGTTGACGATGCGCAAGCTGGCGGCGGCGCCATCGGCGCTGTCCTCTTCGCTGCGCGATGCCGCGGGCTGCCACGTACGCCGGCGTTCGGGCAGAGGGATGCGCAGCGTGCGCGCCAGGTAGCGGCCGGTGAGCGAATCTTCGCTGGCTGCCACCTCCTCGGCCGTGCCTTGCGCCACCACCTGGCCGCCGTGCACACCGGCGCCCGGGCCCATGTCGATCACATGATCGGCCGCGCGAATCGCGTCTTCGTCGTGTTCGACGACCAGCACGCTGTTGCCGATGTCGCGCAGATGCCTCAGCGTGGCGATGAGGCGGTCGTTGTCGCGCTGGTGCAGGCCGATGCTGGGCTCGTCCAGCACGTACATCACGCCCGTGAGACCGGAGCCGATCTGGGAGGCAAGCCGGATTCGTTGCGCCTCGCCGCCCGACAGCGTGTCGGCGCTGCGGTCGAGGCTGAGGTAATTGAGCCCCACGTCATTGAGGAAGATGAGCCGCGAGCGGATCTCGCGCACGACCTTGTCGGCGATCTCGGCCTTGGCGCCTTGCAGTCGAAGGCCCTCGAAGTACGCCAGGCACTCGCGCAGCGTGAAGTGCTCTACCCGGTAGATCGGCTCACCGGTGCCTCCCGCGGCCTCGTCCTTCTCGTCCAGCAGGAATACGTGCCGCGCCTCGCGCCGCAGCCGCGTGCCTTCGCACTCAGGGCAAGGCTTGGCGCTCTGATAGCGCACCAGGTCCTCGCGCACCGCGGCCGAGTCGGTTTCCTTGAGGCGGCGGGCGAAGTTGGGAATGATCCCTTCGAACGGATGCCGGCGCTTGATGCTGCGTGCCTTGCCCTTGGGACATTCTGCCTCGTAGCTGAAAGCGATCTCTTCATCGCCCGAGCCGTACAGCAGCACCTGCCGCACGCGTTCAGGCAACTCCTCGAACGGCGTATCGAG
The DNA here is from genome assembly GCA_965653625.1 of uncultured Burkholderiaceae bacterium. Classification (GTDB taxonomy): domain Bacteria; phylum Pseudomonadota; class Gammaproteobacteria; order Burkholderiales; family Burkholderiaceae_C; genus Albitalea. Next base: position 1,193 of record CBFHAS010000026.1, read on the forward strand.
GTCGAAGCCGTAATGCCTGGCCAGGCTTTCCAGCAGCGAGAAGGTGTAGGGGTTGCGGCGATCCCAGCCCTTGATCGCGCCACTCACCAGGCTGAGCGACGGAAAGCCCACCACTCGCTCCGGATCGAACACCGTCACCAGACCCAGGCCGTCGCAATGCGGGCAGGCGCCCACCGGCGAATTGAAGGAGAAGAGCCGCGGCTCGAGCTCGGCCAGCGAGTAGCTGCAGATCGGGCAGGCGAACTTGCTGGAGAACAGGTGCTCCCGGCCGCTGTCCATCTCCAGCGCGATCGCGCGGCCTTCGGCGATGCGCAGGGCAGCCTCGAAGCTCTCGGCCACGCGCTGCCGCAGCCCGGATTCCGCGCCGGCCTGCACCTTCAGGCGGTCGATGACCACGTCGATGTCGTGCTTCTCGGCCTTCTTGAGTTTGGGCACCTCGGCAGCTTCGTACGTGGTGCCGTCCACGCGGAAACGCACGTAGCCTTGCGACTGCATGTCGGCAAACAGCTCGCCGAACTCGCCCTTGCGGTCACGGACGACCGGCGCGAGCACCATGAGCTTGGTGCCCTCGGCCAGGCCGAGGGCGGTGTCGACCATCTGGCTCACGCTCTGCGCGCGCAACGGCAAGCGGTGCTCGGGGCAGAAAGGTGTGCCGGCGCGCGCGTAAAGCAGGCGGAGGTAGTCGTGGATCTCGGTCACCGTGCCCACGGTGGAGCGCGGGTTGTGCGAGGTGGCCTTCTGCTCGATCGAAATTGCCGGGCTCAGCCCCTCGATCACGTCCACGTCGGGCTTGTCCATCAGCTGCAGGAACTGCCGTGCGTACGCCGACAGGCTTTCCACGTAGCGGCGCTGCCCCTCGGCGTACAGCGTGTCGAAGGCCAGGCTGGACTTGCCCGATCCCGACAACCCGGTGATCACCACCAGCTTGTTGCGCGGGATGTCGAGATCGATGTTCTTGAGGTTGTGCGTGCGCGCGCCCCGCACACGCAACATGGGCGTCTGCGCGTTTGGCCGGGCTTCGGCCGCCACACGGTGCGCCTGGGGGCGTGGGTCGTCGGAAGGAACGGCAGACATTCAAGGGCGCGCAAAGCGAAACCGGCCATGATAGCGGTGCCGTTCTTCATGCCTGCCCCCTGCCGGGCTCGTCGCTCCCGCGGGCGTGTTGCACCGGTGCGACCACGGGAAACCACGGGCGTAGCATCCGACCATGTCTGCAAGTCCTCGACCGTCTTTTCCGGCAAGACTCTGCGCCACGTGGCGGCATGTGGGGGCCTGCGCCCTGGCACTGACGCTCGCCGCTTGCGGCGGCGGCCTGTTCCTGTCGATCGGGGATTTCGACGACTTCGCGCCTTCAGTCACCCTCACGAGCGCAGCCAGTAGCGTGCGTGCCGGGCAGGCGGTGCGCTTCGCCGCTGCGGCGGTCGACGAAAGCGGCATCGACCATGTGGCGTTTCATCGGCTGGAGCCCGACGGCAACGTGCTGCTTCTGGGCACGGACACGCGCGAACCCTACGAATGGACCGCCATCGCGCCCGACGACGGCCGTGCCGCGCTTGAGGTGTTCGCGCGGGCCCGTGACGGCAGCGGCCGGGAGGCCGACAGCGCGGTGGTGAGCGTGAGCATCACGCCGTGATCCCGACGCGCCGGCCCATCCACTGGCCCCAGGCGCCGCTGTGCAGGACGGCGAAGCCCATCCTCCCGTAGAACGCGATGGCGCGGGGATTGAGCGCCGACACGGCCAGATGCACCCCCCGCACGCCCTGGTTCTCCAATGCATGCAGCAGCGTGTCCATAAGCTCGCGTCCGACCCCTTGGCCCTGCGCGCGTGGCAGCAGGTCGATGTGCAGGTGTGCCGGGTAGTCGTCGAGGAACGGTAGTTCGGTGAGCACACCGGCATGCAGTCGGCGCGTCAACTGCGCCTGTGGGCGCTCGTCGCCGGGGTCGGGAAGGGGTCGCTGGCGCTTGAGTGCAGGCCACCATTGCGCTTCGGAACACCGCGCGAATCTCAGCGTGTCGGGCGTGGCGACGAGGTAGCCCGCCACGCCTTCGGCGTCTTCAGCCACCCAGCACCATCGCGGCTCCAGCGCCACGTAGGGCAGGAGGTAGATTTCCGCCAGCACCCGGGCGTCGGCATAGACGCCTGTGGCGTCGCCGCCGTGGTGGCCGGTGCGCACACAGATGTCGATCAGCGCGCGTTCATCGGCTGGCTGGACCGGTCGAATCGTGAACCCGGCCGGCATGGCGATCACGCGCCCCCGTTCTCCAGCACGCGCAGCAGTTCGCGCCCGTAGGCCTCGAGCTTCTTGGCACCCACGCCCGTGATCTGCGCCAGATCGTCGAGCGAGCTCGGGCGCCGCTGCGCCATCTCAGCCAGCGTGGCGTCGTGGAACACCACGTAGGCGGGCAGGTTGTGCTCGCGCGCCACCTCGCCCCGCCAGGCCTTGAGCGCGGCGAAAAGGGCCGTGCCCAGGGCGTCCAGCGGCATGGGCGGCGGCTTCTCGCGCGTGCCGCGGGGGGTGCGGGCGGCTTTGCCGCGTCGCGCCTCGCTGGGCCTGCGCAGCAGCAGCTGGACATCGCCTCGCAGCACGGCACGTGCCGAGGGTGCGAGCTCCAGAGTGTTGAACTCGCCCTCGGTGCGCAAGTGGCCCAGCGCAATGAGCTGACGCAGCACCGTGCGCCACTGCATCTCGCTCGCGTCCGAACCGATGCCGAAGGTGGACAGCCGCTGATGATGGAATTGCGTCACCTTGTCGGTCACCTTGCCGCGTAGCACGTCGATGAGGTGACCGGCCCCGAAGCGCTGGCCGCCATGTTGATGGAATCGGTAGATGCACGAAAGCGCCTTTCGTGCGGCCTCGGTCGCGTCCCAGGTGGCCGGCGGGTGGAGGCAGTTGTCGCAGTTGCCGCAGGCCGAACTGTCTTCGCCGAAGTAGGCCAGCAGCCGCACGCGCCGGCAGTCGTGCGCCTCGGCCAGCGCCAGCAGGGCGTCGAGCTTGCCGCGCTGACCGCGCTTGAACTCCTCGCCGGCGGGGCTCTCGTCGATCATGCGGCGCTGGTTCACCACGTCGGCCAGCCCGTAGGCCATCCAGGCATCGGCAGGCAGGCCGTCGCGGCCCGCGCGGCCGGTCTCCTGGTAGTAGCTCTCGATGTTCTTGGGCAGGTCCAGGTGTGCCACGAAGCGCACGTCGGGCTTGTCGATGCCCATCCCGAAGGCGATGGTCGCCACCATCACCAGCCCTTCGTCGCGCAGGAAGCGGTCCTGGTGACGCTTGCGCACCCCGGCATCGAGGCCGGCGTGATAGGGCAGCGCGGCGATGCCCTCGGCGGTGAGCCACTCGGCGGTTTCCTCCACCTTCTTGCGAGACTGGCAGTACACGATGCCGGCATCGCCCTCGTGCTCGTCCTGGATGAAGCGCAGCAGCTGGGTGCGCGCGTTGTCCTTTTCGACGATGGCGTAGCGGATGTTGGGCCGGTCGAAGCTGCTGATGAACACGCGCGCCGACTGCAACTGCAGCCGCTGGACGATGTCGGCGCGGGTCAGGTCATCGGCGGTGGCCGTGAGCGCGATGCGCGGCACGCCGGGAAACCGCGTGTGCAGCACGTCGAGCGCAAGATAGTCCTCGCGGAAGTCGTGGCCCCACTGGCTCACGCAATGCGCCTCGTCGATGGCGAAGAGGCTGAGCAGCCCGCGCTCCTGCAGCGAATCCAGCTGGGCCAGGAAGCGGGGCGTGGTGACGCGCTCGGGTGCGGCGTACAGCAGGACCAGCCGGCCGCTCATCATCTCCCGCTCGACGCGCTGCGTCTCCTCGAAGGACAGGGTGGAGTTGAGGAAGGCGGCATGCACGCCCGCTTCTTCCAGCGCGCCGACTTGGTCGTGCATCAGCGCGATCAGCGGGCTCACCACCACCGCCACGCCGCGCCCGCCACGGTGACGCACGATCGCCGGCACCTGGTAGCACAGGCTCTTGCCGCCGCCGGTGGGCATGAGCACCAGCGCATCGCCGCCGCCCGCGACGTGGTCGACGATGTCGGCCTGCGCGTCGCGGAAGGCCGCGTAGCCGAACACCTCGTGGAGCACCGCGAGCGGCGTGTGGGCGGATGCGGCGACGGCGGAGTTCACGGGGTGGGCTCGGTCGGTGGAAGGCGGGGCAGCGCGCATGGTACGGGAGCCCGGCTACGCGCCCTTGCCTCCTTTCGGGAGAGGCGCCGCGGGTGCGCCCACACTCATCCCCACCCTCAATGGGGCTGCCGGCGCCGCAAACCGGCAGGCGATAATCCGCGGCATTCACCTGCTCGGAGTCCACGATGGCCTCGGTCAACAAAGTCATCCTCATCGGCAACCTCGGCCGCGACCCCGAGGTCCGCTACACGCCCAACGGCAACGCCGTGTGCAACCTACGCGTCGCCACGACCCGTACCTGGAAGAGCCGCGACAGCGGCGAGCGCCAGGAAGAAACCGAATGGCATTCCGTCGTGCTGTACGACCGTCAGGCCGAAGTCGCGGGCGAATACCTGAAGAAGGGCCGCTCCGTTTACATCGAGGGCCGCCTCAAGACCCGCAAGTGGCAGGACAAGGACGGCAACGACCGTTACACCACCGAAGTGGTGGCAGAAGAGATGAAAATGCTCGGCGGCCGTGAAGGCATGGGGGGCAGTGACGAAGGCGGCGGCGGCTATGCCCGCGAGGAGCGTAGCGCTCCGCCGGCCAAGCCGCCGGCCAGCAAGCCCGCCTCGAAGCCGGCAACGGGCTTCGACGACATGGACGACGACATCCCGTTCTAAGGGGCTGCTTTTAAGAGATTGTCAGCAAGGGCTCGTGGCCTGGGTGTCACGGGCCCTTTTCCTTGCGTGCTCAACGCTTGGCGGTGCATGCGACGCCACCGGACTGGGTGGCGTCGAGATCTCGCGGGACGACGGTCACCGCAATAGGCGCCTCGCGCGCGCTGCGAGCACGCAACTGGCCGCAGCCGCCGTCGACGTCCTGCCCGGCCGATTGCCGCAAGCGCGTCAGCACGCCATGGCGGTTCAAGTGGCGCGCGATGGCGGCCGTGCGTTCGGTGGCCGGGCGTTCGTAGCCGAGGCCCTCGTTGGTGTTGTACGGGATCATGTTCAAGATGCCGTACTTCCCCTTGAGCAAGGCGACGATGCCGTCGAGCTCTTCGGCCGTGTCGTTCACGCCGGCCAGCAAGGTCCACTGGTACTGGATCGGGTAGCCGGTGGCGCGGGCATAGCGCTCGCCTTCATCGACCAGCTCGGCCGGCGTCATGCGCGGCGCTCGGGGCAGCAGGTGCGTGCGCAACTCGGGCTTCGTGGTGTGCAGCGACAGGGCCAATGCCGGCTTCACCGGCCCTTCCGGCAGGCGCTCGAAGACCCGCGGGTCGCCAACGGTCGAGAACACGAGGCTCTTGTGGCCGATACCGCCCGAGGTGCCGAGCAGCTCGATGGCGTCCATGACGTGCTCGAGGTTGTGCGCAGGCTCGCCCATGCCCATGAACACCACCTTCTTGACCGGTCGCCGCGCGCGCGCAAGCACCACCTGCGCCACGATCTCGGCGCTCGTCACCTGCCGCAGCAGACCATCGCGGCCGGTCATGCAGAATCGGCAGCCCACCGCGCAGCCGACCTGCGTCGACACGCACACGCCGTCACGCGGCAGCAGCACGCTCTCGACCGTCATGCCGTCGCTCAAGTCGATCAGCAGGCGCGCCGAGCCATCTTCAGCGGGATGCTCCGATCGCACGTGCGCGAGCGCGTCGAGTTCGCGCATCAATGCGGGCAGTGCCTCGCGCACCGGCAGCGGAAGGAAGTGCTCGGGCTTCTTCTTGCCGCTGTCTTGCGGCAGCGCACACGCCCAGAGGCGCAGCACGCGCTGCTCATGCGGCGGCAGTGCACCGGCGGCGCGAAGTTGATGGCGGATGTCGTCGAGGCGCATGGCGTGGGCGCAGATCGCGCGATTGTGCGGCCGCAGCGCACGGTCAAGCAGAGCGGCCCGGCTGCCCATGAGGCTGCGCATGAAATGCCCTGCGTGGGGCGGCCGGCTCAAGGGTTTTTTCTCATGCCCGGCCGCCCTCGTGTTGCCGGGCCGTCTTGCGTCGGGCATAACATGCGCCTTCGGTTGCTCGGCAGGTGCAGGAACATGCTTGAAGGGGCCCGGAGCTGGTTCATCGCAGGTGCGGCGCCGGGCGCGCGCATCCCGACGCAGGCGCGGCCTGCCGCCAAGCCGTGATACTGCGCGGCGCCAGCCTGCAGCAGCGACTGTTCCTGCTGGCCGCTGCAGGCATCCTTCCGCTGGCCCTCATGTCGGGCATCGGTTTGTATGCCCTGGCGCAGCAGCAGCGCGCACAGACCGAGCGCGCCAGCCTGGAGCTCGCGCGGGCGCTGGCCAGTGCCGTCGATGCAGAGCTGCGCGGCGTGAGCCAGGTGCTCGATGCGCTGGCCACGTCCAGCGCCCTGGATACGGCCGACACCGCGGCGTTCTACCGCATCGCCCAGCCGGTGGCCGCGACCCGGGTGCACTGGCGAGCCATCGTTCTCGCCCGGCCAGACGGTACGGTGCTGGTCCACACCGGCTATCCGCCCGGGCGCAGCGACATGGCCATCGCAGAGCCGGAGAGTTTCGAGCACCTGGTGCAGGGCAAGAGCCCCTTGGTGGGCGCGCTGCGCCGCGGGCCGCGTGGCGAGTACGGCGTGCCTGTGCGCGTGCCGGTGATCCGGGACGGTGCGCTTCGCTTCGTGCTCACCGGGGCGATCAATCCCGAGGCATTCCTGGAGGTGATCCAGCGCCAGCGCGTGCCGTCGGAGTGGGTGGTGTCGGTGTTCGATGCCAAGGGGCTGCGGGTGGCCCGGTCGCGATCGCATGCCAAGTACATCGGCACGGCGCCTTCGGCCAGCCTGCAAGAGCTCATGGCTGCAGCCGGCGAGGAGGGCGTGGGCGTCACCCTGGCTTTGGAAGGCGACGCCGTTCTCGCCGCGTTTTCGCGGCTGCCGGCCAGCGGCTGGTCGGTGGCGATCGGCATTCCGATGGCCGCGGTCCAGGCCGGGACGTGGCGCTCCTCGCTGGCCTTCGGCGGGGGCATCGTGCTGTCGGTCATGCTCGGCGGGCTGGCCGCGCTGCTGATCGCGCACAGCGTCAATCGCCCCATCGGCGCGCTGCGGCGCGCGGCACAGGCGCTGGGCCGGGGCGACACGCCCGCCATGCCGGCCACGGACATCCGTGAGATCCAGGAGGTGGCCGACGCCCTCGGTGCGGCGGCCGAGCAACGTGGGCGCGACGAGGCGGAGCGCGAACGCCTGCTGGCGGCCGAGCGCGCCGCCCGCGCGGGCGCCGAGGTGGCGAGGCGTCGCCTGGAGCAGCTCGCCACCGCAGGTGCGGTGCTGTCGCGCTCGCTGCACCCGCATGCCACGCTGGAGGCGATCGTTTCCGTGGTGGTACCCGGCATTGCCGACTGGTGCCGCGTCGACCTCGTGGACGCCGAAGGGCGGCTCCAACATGCGCTCACGCACCACTGCGATCCGCAGAAATCGCGGATGGCCGGCGAACTGATCCAGCGGCTACAAGCCGGGCCGGACACGCAAGGTTCCATGGCCTGGACCGTGGCCACGGGCCGCAGCCACCTGGCCCAGTTCGACCGGCCGCGCAGCGAGGTCGACGAGCGCGAGGACGAGCTGCTTGCCGGGGCCCGGGCCGTCGGGCTGCGCTGCTGCTTCATCGTGCCGCTGGTGGCCCGCGGCCGCACGTTGGGAGCCATGGCGGCGCTGCAGGCCGAGTCCCACCGGGGGTTCACCGAGGACGACTGCGCTTTGCTCATGGAACTGGCGCAGCGCGCCGCACTTGCTCTCGACAACGCCCGCCTGTATGCCGATGCGCAGGCGGCGCGCAGCCAGGCCGAGCGAGCCAACCGGGCCAAGGACGAGTTCCTCGCCATGCTGGGCCACGAGTTGCGCAACCCGCTGGCGCCCATCGTCACGGCCCTGCACTTGATGGCGCGGCGCGATGGCGGCGACACGGCGGCCGAGCGCCACATCATTGAACGCCAGGTCGCGCACCTGTCACGTCTGGTCGACGACCTGCTGGACGTCTCGCGCATCGCCCGAGGGAAGATCCAGATCGAGCGCGAAGCGCTGGACATGCGGGCCGTGGTGGAGCGCGCGATGGAGCTGGCGCAGCCCGCGATGGAACGCCGCGTCCATCCCGTTGAGCTGCACCTGCCCCGCAAGCAGGCCATGGTGCAGGGCGATGGGGTCCGCTTGGCGCAGGTGATCTCGAACCTGCTGCACAACGCGGCCAAGTTCACCCCCGCGGACGAGCGCATCGCGCTGAGCCTTGTGCAGCGCGACGACATCGTGGAACTGGTGGTCGAGGACCGCGGCAGCGGCATCGCGCCGGAGCTGCTGCCGCGGGTGTTCGACCTGTTCACTCAGGGCGAGCAGGGCATGGACCGGCATGCCGGCGGCCTGGGGCTGGGGCTGGCCATCGTGAAGACGCTGGTGCAGTTGCACGGCGGCACGGTGCATGCTGAAAGCGAGGGCCCGGGGCACGGCAGCCGCTTCATCGTGCGCCTGCCCGCCGCCGCGCCGGCCGCCGCGCCACGCGAGCGCCGCAAGGCTTCCGCGCTGCCGGTGCGACGCGGCGCGCGGGTGCTGGTGGTCGACGACAACGCCGATGCGGCCGACATGCTGGGCGAGCTGCTGCGCCATGCTGGCTACGAGGTGATCATCGCTTCCGACGGCCCGGCGGCCCTGGCAGCGCTCGACAGCTTCGCCCCGGAGCTTGCATTGCTGGACATCGGGCTTCCGGGCATGGACGGCTATGAACTGGCCGGCCGGCTGCGGTCCGATCCGCGGGCACCCCGGCTGCGCCTGGTGGCGCTCACCGGCTACGGCCGCGACCCCGACCGTGCTCGGGCGCTGGCCACGCACTTCGATGAGCACCTCGTCAAGCCGGTCACGGCCGAGCGATTGCTGGAAGTGGCGGCCCAGCTGCTGGGCGATGTGGTGGAGAAGTGACTCGCAAGCCGCGGGGCGTGAGAGAAGCCCCTACGTATGCTCAGCCGTCACCCGCGCGATGGCGGCGGCCAGCGCCTTCGAGCTGATGGGCTTGGACACGTAGTCGTCCATGCCGCTGGCCAGGTAAGCCTCGCGGTGCTCGACCATGGCGTTGGCCGTCATCGCAATGATCGGAATCGAGGCCACGCCATGCGGCAGCGAGCGGATGGCGCGCGTGGCGGCTTCGCCGTCCATCTCGGGCATCTGGATGTCCATGAGCACCAGGTCGTAGCGGCCGGCCTGCACCTGGCGCACCGCTTCGATGCCGTTGCCGACGATGTCGCTGAAGTGGCCCATCTGGTCGAGGATGGCCTTGATGAGGATCTGGTTCACGCCGTTGTCCTCGGCCACGAGGATGCGCAGGCCGCCGATATCTGACGCGGCGTGAAGCGTCGACTCGGCCTTGGCCAGCCGCTCGGCGTCGCCGAGCACCATGGGCACGACCACGCGGAAAGTGCTGCCTACGCCCACGGCGCTGTCCACGTCGATGCGCCCGCCCATGAGGTCGATGATCTCGCGGCTGATGGCCAGGCCCAGCCCGGTGCCGCCGTAGCGCCGTGCCGTCCGGGCGTCGGCCTGCATGAAGCGGTCGAACAGCTTCGGCATGGCGTCCGGCGCGATGCCGATGCCGGTGTCGTGCACGGCGATGGTGATCTCCACTCGCTCGTCGGGCAGCGGTCGGTGCGCCACATCCACGTCCACGCTGCCGTGCTCGGTGAACTTCAGTGCGTTGCCGATCAGGTTGAACAGGACCTGGCGCAGCCGGCTGGCGTCGCCGCACAAGGCTCCGGGCAGGTCGGGCGGCATGCGCAGGCGCATGGCCAGGCCCTTGGCCTGCGCGCGCACCGACAGCAGCGAGACCACTTCATCCAGCGTGGCGGCCGGGTCGAACTCGGCGATCTCCAGCTCCATTCGGCCGGCTTCGATCTTGGCCAGGTCGAGGATGTCGTTGATGACGGTCAACAGCGTCTGGCCAGAGCTGCGGATCAGCTCGGCGTAGCGCCGCTGCTCGGGGGTCAGCGAGGTGTTGAGCAGCAGGCCGTTCATGCCCAGCACGCCGTTGAGCGGCGTGCGGATTTCATGGCTCATCGCCGCGAGGAACTGCGACTTCGATTCGTTGGCCGCCTCCGCGGCAGCCTTGGCGCGCGCCAGGGCGCGCTCGGCCGCCGTGATGTCGCGGGTGACGCTGACCACGCCGCCGTCGGGCGTGCGCCGCTCGATGGCGTGGATCACCATGCCGTGTGCGAGCTCCTGCTCGTACATGCCGTTGCCGCTGGCATGGATGGCGATGCGCCGCTCGACCCAGGCCTGGCGCTCGGCGTCGCTGCCCTCGGGCATGAGGGCCGGCGCCACCGCTTCGGCCAGCCGGTGGAACGGCACGCCGGGGGCAATGACGTTGCGCACCCACGGAAAAATCTCGGTGTAGCGGCGGTTCCAGGCCGTCACGCGGTCGTCGGCGTCGCACAGCAGGAAGCCGTCGGCCATCGACTGCAGTGCCTGGTCCAGCGTGCCCTTCGCGCGCGCCACCTCGGTGCGCGCGCTCGCCAGCCGGGACATCTGCCACTGCGTGAATACGCCCGCGCCGATGAGCATGAGCAAGAAGGCGCCCGCCACGCCGAGGATGTCGTTGCGATCGCTGCGCCAGCGGGCCAACGCATCATCGAGCGGGATGCTCGCGGCGATCATCACCGAGCGGTACAGCGTGGGCCGGGCCGCCACGATGGCCGGTGCGCCGCCGAGCCGTCCGGCGGTGCGCGTCGACTTGCCGGTGGCCTGCTCCAGGGCCAGCGGCGGCGTGAGCTTCAGGCCCATCATCCGCTCGTCCGGCGGCACGCTGGTGAGCAACTGGCCGTCCTCGCGCTCGAAGGTGACGACGAGGCCGTGGATCTCCACCGCCTGCGACAGGATGGTCGCGAGCAGCGACACGGGCACCTCGCCCACCGCAAGCACCGCGCGCGATCCCAGGTGCAGCGGGCGGGCGAAATAGAGCACGCGTTCGGACGTGGCGAAGTTGACCACCGGAGCGCTGATGGCCAGGTGCGGCGCCGCCTGTGCCAGCACTTGCGCCGCAAACTCCTTGGGCAGGTCCACGCCCATGCGCTGGCTGCTGGGTTGCGCGGCGCCGAGCACCGTGCCGTCGTGGGCGAGCACGGCCACGTCGCGCACCAGCAGGTTGCGGCTCGTCATCTCCAGCAGCAGCCGGCTGGCGTGTGCGCCATCCAGGGAGCCGTCGGGCCGCACGGCAGGGCGCAGCAGCACGTCGACGCCGGCCAGCAGCAGATCCACCCCGAGCAGCGTGCGGTTGAGCGCCGCCTCCGCGCCACTCACGAAGCGCTCCGCCTTGCCTTCGTTGTCGGCCAGCGCGTCCTCCTCCGCCCGGGAGATGAGGCTGGCCGCGGCGGCCAGCGTGGCCGCCACGAACAAGGCCACGACCCCCCAGATCGTGATCCGCACACGACGAGGCAGCGACATAGCGTTTCAGGCCCTAATGCAGCTTGGCCTCGAAACCCGCGGCCGGCGCGATGGTGCTGTTCCACACGCGGGCGCATGACGGGCCGCAGCGATGGACCCAACGGGCCAGCACCGTGCCGACGAAGATGGCGCGCCGGCGCGCGTCGTCGGTGGGCGAGGCTTTCACCTCCACCATCGCTCCCTTGCTGCCTTCCGTGCAGCTGGGACGGCCGGTGTTGCAGGCGATGCCCTCGCCGGTTTCGCGCTCGGCCTCGGCCCAGATCGCCTCCTCCAGCTTGGGCAGTTCCTCGTTCAGCAGGAGGCGCAGATCGGGCGGCAGCGCGTTCCATGCTCCGGCATTCGCGCCGAAGATCGACAACCCCCAGTTGACCGCCAATGCGTGGACATGCGTGGTCACATCATGAAGTCCGATGGTGTTGCCCGACATGGTGCCGGTGATCGCGCATTCGATGTTGCCGCTCTTCATGTTTGGCATGATGTCCGCGAAGCCCGTCTGCACGGGCACGCCGCCCAGTGCCTCGACCAGGTCGGCCTGCGATGCGCTGGAGGTCCGGATGCGGCGCGTGGCCAGATCGGCCAAGCTCGAAAACGGCTTGTTGCACCACATCACCTGCGCCGGATAGGCATAGACCGCCAGCAGTTCGATGCCGCGCTCGCGCAAAATCTTCGCCAGGTAGGGCCGGAACGCCGTCACGGTGCGGCGCACCGCGGCCATGTCCGGATTGAGGCCAGCGAGGTCAGGTGCGCCGAATACCGGTTCCTGCTGTGCCGACAGGTTCAGCAATGCCGTGCCGAAGGGCACCACGCCCAGCTGCATGAGCCTCAGCATCTCCTGTCCACGGATGCCCGCACGGTCGAAGGGCACGATCTCGGCGCTGATCCGGCCTTTGGTCAGTCGTGGCAACGTCTGCGTCCAGAAGGGCGCCTCCTGGCGGGTGTACTGGTTGACGCCCGCCAGCCCGCCCACGATGCGAAGTCGCTGCACAGGCTTCGCCTGGGATGGGGCGCACAGGGACATCAAGGTCAGGATCGCTGCGAAGAGCGGCGCGGCAACCCCACGCATGGACGTGATCATCGATTTCCTATGAGTACGACTGCCTCGGCTCGGCTGCCATGATGCAGCACAGCAATGAACGTTGCCAGTGCTTACTTGGCGCCCGTTCGTGAAGCGTCACCGGGCAGGTGCGGTTTTCGCCGGAACCGCAACGTCTGAATACCCGCATTCGCCGATTGCACGCTACGGTGACGGCCATGCACATCCACGGCTCGTGCACACGCCTTCTGTGCCGCTGGCGGCCTGCAGTGGCCATGTTGCTCGTCGCCGCACTGACGGCGTGCGGTGGCGGTGGTGATGACGACACACCACCGGACGACACCGTCGAGGCCGCCGACTGCGGCTTGCCCGACTTCCGCGCCGCCGTCCTGGCGCGCGTGAACGAGGTGCGAGCCGCCGGGGCACAGTGCGGCAGCGACGGCGCGTTCGATCCCGCCGGCGTCCTGGTCTGGGAGGATCGGCTGACGCAGGCCGCGGCTGGGCATTCGCGCGACATGGCACAGGAAAATTTCTTCTCCCATGTCAGCCCGGATGGCCGCACCCTGGTCGAGCGCGTCGAGGCCACGGGGTACACGTGGGATCGGCTCGGGGAGAACATCGCCGCGGGCCACACCAGCGTGGCGGCCGTCATCGATGCCTGGGTCGCCAGCTCCGACCACTGCGCAAACATGATGAACCCGGCCTTCACCCAGGTCGGCGTGGCCTGTGTGCCGGGCAGCGCGTCCACTACCTACCAGACCTACTGGACGATGGAGTTGGGGCTGCCGCGCTGATGTGGCGCTGGAAGATCGTTGACGTGGGTCAAGCTGCGGGGCCAGCGATCATGCCGCCGCCCAGGCAAACGTCGCCGTCGTACAACACCGCCGACTGGCCGGGGGTCACGGCCCATTGCGGCGCGTCGAAGCCGAGTTCGAATTCGCCTTTGCCCGTGGGCGTGAAGCGGCAGGCGGCGTCGGCCTGGCGGTACCGCGTCTTGGCGGTGTGGCTGCCCGCGGAGGGCTGTGTGCCGGCCACCCAGCTTGCCTCGTCGGCCACGAGGCTGCCGCACAGTAGCCAGGGATGGTCGTGGCCCTGCACCACATACAGCGTGTTCGCAGCCATGTCCTTGCGCGCCACGAACCAGGGCGCATGTTCGCTGCCGCCCTTGGCGTGGCGGTGCTCCTTCACGCCGCCGATGCCAATGCCCTTGCGCTGGCCCAGCGTGTAGAAGCTCAGGCCCACGTGCTCGCCGACGATGCGCCCGCGGTCGTCCTTGATGGGCCCGGGCGTGCGGGCGACGTAGCGGTTGAGGAAGTCGCGGAACGGCCGTTCGCCGATGAAGCAGATGCCTGTCGAGTCTTTCTTGCGCGCGTTCGGCAGGCCGATCGCCTCGGCGATGCGGCGCACCTCCGTCTTCTTCAACTCGCCCACCGGGAACAGCGTGCGCGCCAGTTGGGCCTGATTCAGGCGGTGCAGGAAGTAGCTCTGATCCTTGGAGGCGTCCAGGCCCTTGAGCAATTCATGCGCGCCGCCACGCTCTCGCACCCGGGCATAGTGACCGGTGGCGATCTTCTCGGCGCCCAGCCGCATGGCGTGGTCGAGGAATGCCTTGAACTTGATCTCGGCATTGCACAGCACGTCCGGGTTGGGGGTGCGGCCGGCCTGGTATTCGCGCAGGAACTCGGCGAAGACGCGGTCCTTGTAGTCGGCCGCGAAATTGACGTGTTCGATCTCGATGCCCAGCACGTCGGCCACGCTGGCGGCATCGAGGAAATCCTGACGCGACGAGCAGTACTCGTCATCGTCGTCGTCTTCCCAGTTCTTCATGAAGATCGCGACGACCTCGTGGCCCTGCTGCTTGAGCAGGTGGGCCGACACGGCCGAATCCACACCGCCCGACAGGCCGACGACAACGCGATGGGGGCGGGCTTCTGGCATCGCTTGATTCTAGGAACCGCCCTTGAGCTCAGGCTGGTAGATCGTCGGGTCGGTCGCCACCGCCTCCAGCGGGTAGCGACGGCCGGCTGCGAAATCCTCGATGCACCGCAAGACCAGAGCGCTTCGATGGCGTTCGAGGCTTGCGCGTACCTCCTCGAGCGTCATCCACAAGGTGCCCACGATGCCGGTGTCCAGGGCTCGGGTCAGGTCGCGCTCACCCGCGCGGCCGCCGAACGCCAATCGCAGGTAGGTCACGTCCTCCATGGGCTGACCGGACGCGGTACGGCGTTGGCGTCGGAAGCGCGCCAGGTACACCCCCAGGAAACGGTCGGGCACGAACAGCCGCCCGGTTTCCTCCAGCGCCTCGCGCACCGCGCCCTCTTGCGGTGACTCCCCGGGGTCCAGGTGGCCGGCCGGCGTGTTCAGCCGCAGCCCCTCGGGCGTGTGTTCCTCGATCAGTAGATACCGGCCATCCTGCTCGATGACGGCCGCCACGGTGACGTTCGGTTTCCAGCGTGCGCTCATGGCCGCGAATGCTACGGTGTGGCGCGCCCTCCTTGCGGCGGACTTGTTTGTGTAAGCTCTCGGCGCATTCAATTTCTCGTCATGAGCAGCTCTGGACGATTGCTGCTCAGATCCCACCCAAGCGCCCGAGGAGGCTTCCATGTTGATAGGGGTACCGCTGGAAACGGTGGCCGGAGAAACGCGTGTCGCCGTCACCCCGGAAACCGCGAAGAAGCTCAAGGCGCAGGGCCACGTGCTGCGCATCCAGTCGGGTGCGGGCCTGCTTGCCGCGGCCACGGACGCGGCCTATGCGGCAGCGGGGGCCGAGATCGCCGACGCCGCGGGCGCCTTCAACTGCGACCTCGTGCTCAAGGTGCGCTCGCCGCTGCACAGTGAACTGCAACTCATGAAGACCGGCGCCGTGCTGGTCGGCATGCTGAACCCCTTCGATCGCGACAACCTGCATCGCCTGGCCGGCGCCGGCGTGACCGCCTTCGCGCTCGAGGCCGCGCCGCGCACCACGCGCGCGCAGAGCATGGATGTGCTGTCCAGCCAGGCCAATGTGGCGGGCTACAAGGCAGTGATCATCGCCGCGGACAAGTACCAGCGTTTCCTTCCCATGCTCATGACGGCCGCCGGCACGGTGAAGGCCGCCCGCGTGGTGGTGCTGGGTGTGGGCGTGGCCGGCCTGCAGGCCATCGCCACCGCCAAGCGGCTGGGGGCGGTCATCGAGGCGAGCGACGTGCGGCCCAGCGTCAAGGAGCAGGTCGAGTCGCTGGGCGCCAAGTTCATCGACGTGCCTTATGAGACGCAGGAGGAGAAGGAGGCTGCCGAAGGCGTGGGCGGCTATGCGCGCCCCATGCCGCCCAGCTGGCTGGAACGCCAGAAGGTGGAGGTGGGCAATCGTGTCGCGCAGGCGGATATCGTCATCACCACCGCGCTCATCCCCGGGCGCCCGGCGCCCGTGCTGGTGACCGAGGCGATGGTCAAGGCCATGAAGCCCGGCGCGGTGATCGTGGACCTGGCCGCGCCGAACGGCGGCAACTGTCCGCTCACCGAACCCGGCAAGACGGTGGTCAAGCACAACGTCACCCTCGTCGGCGAGACCAACCTGCCCGCGCTGGTGGCCGCCGATGCCTCTGCGCTGTACGCACGAAACGTGCTCGACTTCCTGAAGCTGATCGTCACCAAGGAAGGCACGCTTCACATCCCGACCGACGACGACATCGTCGCCGCCTGCCTCATGACCCGCGACGGCACTGTGCTGAGGAAGTGACCATGGAAGCCATCTCCCCGACCATCATCAACCTGATCATCTTCGTGCTGGCCATCTACGTGGGCTACCACGTGGTGTGGGGCGTCACGCCCGCGCTGCACACGCCGCTCATGGCCGTCACGAACGCCATTTCGGCCATCGTCGTCGTCGGCGCCATGCTTGCCGCCGCGCTCACGGACACCGCGCTGGGCAAGACCATGGGCGTGCTCGCCGTGGCCCTGGCGGCGGTGAACATCTTCGGCGGCTTCCTCGTCACGCGCCGCATGCTGGAAATGTTCAGAAAGAAGGAGAAAAAGGAGAAGCCAGCCGCCGCACTGGAGGACAAGTCGGGAGCCGGGGCATGAGCCTGAACCTTGTCACCCTGCTGTACCTCGTGGCCAGCGTGTGCTTCATCCAGGCATTGAAGGGCCTGAGCCATCCCACGACGTCGATCCGCGGCAACCTGTTCGGCATGGTGGGCATGGGCATCGCCGTCTTCACCACGGCCGCACTCATCATCCGGCTGTCGGGCAGCGGCCTTGGGTTGATCTGGGTGCTTCTCGGGTTGGTGGCCGGCGGCGTCTACGGCGCCTGGCGCGCGCGCACGGTCGAGATGACCAAGATGCCCGAGCTGGTCGCCTTCTTCCACAGCATGATCGGCATGGCCGCTGTGTTCATCGCGGTGGCCGCGGTGGCCGAGCCATATGCCTTCGGCATTGCCGCCCGGGGCGAATTCATTCCGGCCGGCAACCGGTTGGAGCTTTTCCTGGGCGCGGCCATCGGCGCCATCACCTTCAGCGGCTCGGTGATCGCCTTCGGAAAGCTCTCGGGCACCTACAAGTTCCGCTTGTTCAAAGGCGCGCCGGTGGTGTTCCCCGGGCAGCACCTGCTGAACCTGGTGCTCGGGCTGTCCACCATCGCGCTGGGCCTGCTGTTCACGGCCACCGAGAGCTGGCCCGCCTTCTTCGCCATGCTGGCGCTGAGCTTCGTGCTGGGGGTGCTCATCATCATCCCCATTGGCGGCGCCGACATGCCGGTGGTGGTGTCCATGCTCAACAGCTACTCGGGCTGGGCCGCCGCGGGCATCGGCTTCAGCTTGAACAACTCGATGCTGATCATCGCCGGCTCGCTGGTGGGCTCGTCGGGCGCGATCCTGTCGTACATCATGTGCAAGGCGATGAACCGCTCGTTCTTCAACGTGATTCTGGGCGGCTTCGGCGGCGACAGCAGCGCTGCCGTGCAGGGCGCGCAGGAGCAGCGCCCGGTCAAGAGCGGCAGTCCTGACGATGCGGCCTTCATCTTGGGCAACGCCGAGACAGTGATCATCGTGCCCGGCTACGGCCTGGCGGTGGCGCGCGCGCAGCACGCGGTCAAGGAACTGGCCGAGAAGCTGACCGAGAAGGGCGTCACAGTGAAGTACGCCATCCATCCCGTGGCCGGCCGCATGCCGGGGCACATGAACGTACTGCTGGCCGAGGCCGAGGTACCTTACGACCAGGTGTTCGAGATGGAGGACATCAACGCCGAGTTCGGCCAAGCCGACGTGGCCGTCATCCTGGGCGCCAACGACGTGGTGAACCCGGCCGCACTGCAAAAGGGCACGTCGATCTACGGCATGCCCATCCTGGAGGCGTACAAGGCCAAGACGGTGATCGTGAACAAGCGCTCCATGGCGGCCGGCTATGCGGGTCTGGACAACGAGCTGTTCTACATGGACAAGACCATGATGGTCTTCGGCGACGCGAAGAAGGTGGTCGAGGAGATGGTGAAGGCGGTGGAGTGACGCGATCGCGGCACAGAAGCGGGGGGTTGGAAAGTACCGCGACACGCTCAAGGCCGGACGGGGCTGACGATGCCGACGCTCGACTGGCTCGACCGCGATGTGGCGCACTGAGTGTCCGACCGCCTGCCCAAGCGCGTGCTGCGCCCGCATGCCTCGTGCAACGGCCACCAGATCGGCGCGCAAGCCGATCGGCCGGCTGGGTTCCCGCGCCCCTACGCCCTCAGCAACTCGTTGATGCTGGTCTTCGCGCGGCTTTGCGCGTCGACCTTCTTCACGATCACCGCGCATGCCGTGCTGTAGCTGCCATCGGGCGCGGGCAGCATGCCGGGGATGACCACCGAGCCGGCAGGCACGCGTCCGTAGCTGATGTCGCGCGTCTCGCGGTCGAGGATCTTGGTGCTCTGGCCCAGGTGCACGCCCATCGCGATCACCGAGTTCTCCTCGACGATCACGCCCTCGACCACTGACGAGTGCGCGCCGATGAAGCAGTTGTCCTCGACGATCGTGGGATGCGCTTGCATGGGCTCGAGCACGCCGCCGATACACACGCCTACGCTGAGGTGCACGTTCTTGCCGATCTGCGCGCACGAGCCCACGTTCGCCCAGCCATCGACCATGGTGCCCTCGTCCACATAGGCCCCGATGTTCACGAAGCTCGGCATCATGACCACGTTTCGCCCCAGGTACGCGCCGCGCCGGGCCACGGCGGGCGGCACCATGCGCACGCCGCTGGCGCGCATATCGGCCTCGTCGAGCCCCGCAAATTTCGAATCGACCTTGTCATAAAAGGAGAGGTCGCCGGCGCGCAGCAGCTTGTTGTCATGCAGGCGAAACGACAGCAGCACCGCCTTCTTGATCCACTGGTTGACGCTCCATCGGCCCGGGCCTTGGCGCTGCGCCACGCGCAACTGGCCGTCGTCGAGCGCGCCGATGACGGTGTCGACCGCCTCGTGCACCTTCGAGCCGAAGGCAGCGCCGGGCCCTGCCGCCCAAGCCAGTTCGATGGCGGTTTCCAGCTCATGGACACTCCAGCCGTCGAAGGCGACGTCGAAGCGGTCGAGCTGGGCTGGAGCAGTTGTTGGAGACTCGTTCATGTCTTCCTTCCCTTTGAAAAATGTCTTGTTGGATTTGTTGATGACGAAGCGCTCGGCTCCGGCATGTAACCACAATAGCAAGAGAAGGCCTTTGTGGGTTGTCACAGATCGGCTGTCGCACGGGCGATTGGCACAACAGCACAGGCCGCGTGACATTCGTCCAGCGCGACGCTCATCTTGAAGGGTCGGCCCTGTGGCGTCTGGGAGTTCTTCCTTCGGAAACCGCTATCGCATTCCCCGATACGGGCGCGTCAGCCTTCCGTCAGAATCGGTGCAAGGAGCGAGCGAAGAATGGAAAAGACTTGGCTGAAGCACTATCCGAGGGGGGTTCCTGCGACGCTCGATGTTCAGCAGTACCCCTCGCTTGTGGCACTCATCGAGGACAGCTTCCGCAAGTATCGCGACCTGCCCGCCTACCGCTTCATGGGCAAGTCGATCAGCTTTGCGCAGGTTGACGAGCTGTCGCGTGCGCTGGCCGCCTACCTTCAGGCCCAGGGCTTCGACCGCGGCGACCGCATCGCCGTGATGATGCCCAACGTGCCGCAGTACCCGGTGGCGGTGGCTGCCATCCTGCGCGCCGGCTACGTCGTGGTGAACGTGAACCCGCTGTACACCCCGCGCGAACTGGAGCACCAACTCAAGGACTCCGGCGCCAAGGGCATCGTCATGCTGGAGAACTTCGCGCACGCGTTGCAGCAGGTGCTCTCCTCCGTGCCCACACGCAAGGTGATCCTCACCGCGCTGGGCGACTTGCTCGGCTTTCCGAAAGCCATGATCGTCAACTACGTCGTGCGCAGCGTGAAGAAGATGGTGCCTGCGTACGACATCCCGGGCGCCGTGCGCTTCAATGATGCGCTGGCACAAGGCCGCAGCAAGCCGCTCAAGCCGGCGCAAGTGGGGCCGGACGACATTGCCGTGCTGCAGTACACCGGCGGCACCACCGGCGTGAGCAAGGGCGCGGTGCTGGTGCATCGCAACCTCGTGGCCAACATCCTCCAGTCCGAGGCGTGGTACCAGCCCGCGCTCAAGAAGATTCCAGCGGGCGAGCAGGCGGTCACCATCTGCGCGCTGCCGATCTATCACATCTTCGGCTTCAACACGAACATGATGCTGGGGATGCGAATGGGCGGCTGCAACATCCTCATCCCCAACCCGCGCGACCTGCCGGCGATGTTCAAGGAGCTGAAGGGCCAGAAGTTTCACAGCTTCCCGGCCGTGAACACGCTATTCAACGCGATGGCCAACCATCCCGACTTCAACACCGTCGACTGCAGCGGCCTGGTGTTGTCGGTGGGCGGCGGCATGGCGGTGCAAAGCGCGACCGCCAAGCTGTGGCTCGAAAAGACGGGTTGCCCGATCGTCGAAGGGTATGGCCTGTCCGAGACCTCGCCAGGGGCCACCTGCAACCCGGTGGACAGCACGGCCTACAGCGGCAACATCGGCATGCCGTTACCCGACACCGACATCAAACTGATCGATGACGACGGCCATGAGGTGTCTGTCGGCACGCCGGGAGAAATTGCCATCAAAGGCCCGCAGGTCATGGCGGGGTACTGGCAGCGTCCTGACGAAACCGCCAAGGTGATGACTCCCGACGGCTTCTTTCGCAGCGGCGACATCGGCGTGGTCGATGAGCGCGGCTACTTCCGCATCGTCGACCGCAAGAAGGACATGATCCTGGTGAGCGGGTTCAACGTGTACCCCAACGAGGTCGAGGATGTGGTCACGCAGATGCCGGGGGTGCGCGAATGCGCCGCGGTCGGCGTGGCCGACGCCAAGGCCGGCGAGGCGGTCAAGCTGTGCATCGTACGAAGCGATCCCAACGTCACCGAGCAGCAGGTGCGCGCCTATTGCGAGGCCAACCTGACGGGCTACAAGCGCCCCAAGGTGGTCGAGTTCCGCAGCGATCTGCCGAAGACGCCTGTGGGCAAGATCCTGCGTCGCGAGCTGCGCGAAAAGAGCTGAATCGCCGTGCGCCGCGCCCTTGCACACCGGGGGCCTTGATCCAGGAGACTTCACCATGCCGCCCGGCATTCAGCAGGCGCTTCCGCGCTTGGCCATCGTCAGTGCCATGCACGAGGAACTGCGCGCCTTGCTGCCTGTGCTCGGTGCGCCCGATGTGCACGAGATCGCCGGGCGCCGCTTTCACGTTGGCACCATGGACGGTCATGCGGTGGTGCTGGTGCTGTCGGGCCTTGGCAAGGTGGCCGCGGCCACCACCGGCGCGCTGCTCTTCACGGAGTTCAACGCGAGCGCCGTCGTGCTGACCGGTGTGGCCGGCGGCATCGGCCCTGGCGTTCGCGTGGGCGATGTGGTGGTCGCGCAGCAACTGCTACAGCACGACATGGATGCGTCGCCGCTGTTCCCGCGCTACGAGGTGCCGCTTACCGGGCGTGCTCGCTTCGACACGGATGCGGCGCTCAGTGCGGCGCTCGCGGCCTCTGCCTCTCGTTGCATGTCGCGGGCCGGCGAGCTGCTGGGCGCGGCACACATGGCGAACTTCGACATCGATGCGCCGCGCGTGCACCAGGGGCTTGTCATCAGCGGCGACCGTTTCGTGGCCACTGCGCCCGAGAGCCGCGCACTGGCGGCGGCTTTGCCCGACGCGCTTGCCGTCGAGATGGAAGGCGCAGCACTCGCGCAGGTGTGCCATGACTTCGGCCGCCCCCTTGCTGTGCTGCGAACCGTGTCCGACCGCGCCGACGATGACGCCCATGCGGATTTCGCTCGCTTCATCTCTGAAGTGGCGAGCGTGTACACGCATGTCATCGTGCGGGATTGGCTGCGCGGCGTCGATCGCGCCTTCCCCGCCTCGACAACCACGTGACGCTGTTCTGCCCGAAAGCCTCCAGCACCCACTCCTACACTCCGTGCGATGACCGCCCGCCTTTACGTTGATGACGCGCTCCAAGCCGATCGTGTCCTGCTTCTGCCGCAGGGCGCCGCGCGCCACGTCCAGGTGTTGCGCCTGCAGCCGGGTCATGAGCTCACCCTGTTCAATGGCGAAGATGGTGAATGGCGCGCCCAGGTGGTGCGCATGGGGCGCGATTCGGTGCAGGTGCGTGTCATGGCGCACGAGCTGGTGAACCGGGAACTGCCCTGCCTCGTCACGCTGGCGATCGGCATGCCGGCCAACGAGCGCACGGACATGCTGGTCGAGAAGGCCACCGAGCTGGGTGTGGCGGGCATCCAGCCCGTGCTGTGCGAGCGGTCGGTGCTGCGCCTGCATGGCGAGCGGGCGGAGCGTCGCGTCGCGCACTGGCAGGGCGTTGCGGTGGCCGCCAGTGAGCAGTCAGGGCGCACGCGGGTGCCTCACGTCGCACAGGTGGCGGCGCTGCGCGAATGGCTCGCCGCGCTTGGCGCGCCGCCGGCGCATGGCACGCGCTTCGTGCTCAGCCTTCGCAGCAGCGTTGCTTTCGATCCCGCCAAGGTGGGTGCCGCCACGACGATCTTGAGCGGCCCGGAGGGTGGGCTGACCGAGGCGGAGGAGGTTTCGGCCATCGCGGCTGGGTTCGCGCCTGTGTCTCTAGGGGCACGAACCTTGCGGGCGGACACTGCGCCGCTGGCTGTTCAGGCCGCGCTCTCCATGCACTGCATGACGTGAGCGCCGCGCGCGGCGCGGAGTCGCTTGCAAGGCGTTGCATGATGCCCTGCAACACGACCCTGGTTTGGCACAAGGCCGTGCTGTCGCCACCAGAATGCGGCGCAGGGGAGGCCGTCGATGGAGATGAACATGGGTTTGCTCGATTCGGTGATCGGCGCGCTTTCGGGCATCGGCACGGCAGGTGGCAGCGGCGACATGCTGCACGCCGTGCTGGGCATGCTGGCCAACGATGGCGAAGGCCCCGGCGTCCATGGGCTTGTCGCCGCATTCGAGCGCAGCGGCCTCGCTCACATGGTCGGATCCTGGATCGCCATCGGGCCCAACCACGCCATCGCACCTGACGCGCTGTGCGAGGTGATCGGCGCCGACACGGTGGCTCGCATCGCAAACGAGATGGGGCTGTCGGAGCCCGTCGCCGCGGAGCGGCTCGCACGCATGCTCCCTTACGTGCTGGACAAACTCACCCCCGCCGGCTACGTGCCGGCCGGCGGCCTGGGCGACATCGGCGAACTGCTGGGACTCATCGGGCACGGATAGGCCCGTTGGGATGCACCGCTACCCACGCATCGATCCAGACACGAGATCGAAGCGGAACAGCCGGCACTCGATGGGGCCGTTCCACATCGGGATGCGCCGCGTTTCCTTGAGGCGCATCTTGCCGGGCAGCTTCATGTCGGGGCTGAGCACCCACGCCGTCCAGCCGGTGGGGTGCGCGGTGTAGGCGCGCTTCCAGTGGGTGGCTAGCCGAGCAAAGAAGTCCTCGGGCAGCGCGCGGTTGTCGTCGCCACGCGAGGCGGGTGAGGCGCCCGCCTTGCCGCGTACCTCGATCCGCTCGCCGTACGGCGGGTTGAGCATCAGCGTGCCGGGCAGGTCGGGTGCAATGGTTGGCGCCGGGCGCTCTAGGGCATCGCCGCCGTGAAACTCGATGAAGCGTTCCACGCCGGCGCGCTGAGCATTGCGCCGCGCGAAGTCAACCATGCGGAAGGACACGTCGCTCGCGACGATGGGCACTGCGCTGTCGTGCACGCGCGCTTCGGCGTGGCTTCTCAGCTGCTGCCACTGCGCGCGCATGGACGTGCCGGCAAAAGGCAGCAGGCGTTCGAAGGCGAAGCGGCGGCGCAGCCCGGGTGCGATGCCGCAGGCGATCTGTGCGGCCTCGATGGCGATGGTGCCGGAGCCGCAGCAGGGATCGTGCAGCGCGCCGCCGGCTTCGAGTGTGCCGTGCCACCCCGCCGCGGCCAGCATGGCGGCGGCCAGCGTCTCCTTGAGCGGCGCGTCGCCCTTGTCCTCGCGCCAGCCGCGCTTGAAGAGCGGCTCGCCCGAGCTGTCCACGTACAACGAGGCCCGCTCCGGGCCGAGGTGCAGCATGAGCTGCAGGTCCGGTCGCTGCGGGTCCACGTCGGGCCGTGCGCCGGCCGCCTCGCGCATCGCGTCGCACACCGCATCCTTGATGCGCAACGCGGCGAAGTTCAGGCTGCGCAGCGGGCTGCGCTGCGCAGTGGTGTCAACGCGCAGCGTGTGGCGTGGCGTGATCCAGCGCGTCCAGTCGACGCTGCGGCCGATGGCGTAGAGATCATCCTCGTGGCGGTAGGGCCCCTCGGCCACCTGAATGAGCACGCGTTGCGGCAGGCGGCATTCCAGGTTGAGCGCCATCACGTCGGCTTCGCCGCCGCGCAGCGACACGCCTCCGCGTCCGGGGCGCACCTCGGCACGCGGCAGCACGGCGCTTACCTCATCGGCCAGCCAGGGCTCAATGCCCGCAGCGCAGGGCAGGAAGAGTGTCAGAGACATGCGGTATCAGAGCGCGCGGCGCAGGTTGGCCGGCGCGATTCTCAGCGCCTCGCGGTATTTCGCCACCGTGCGGCGCGCCACCTGAATGCCCTGCTCCTCCAGCATTTGCGACAGCTGGCTGTCCGACAGCGGCTTGCCTGGATCCTCGGCCGATACCAATTGCTTGATGAGCGCGCGCACCGCCGTGCTGGAGGCGTTGCCCCCCGCCTCGGTGTTGAGCGAAGAGCCGAAGAAGTACTTCAACTCGAAAGTGCCGAAAGGCGTCGCCATGTATTTGGCCGTGGTCACGCGGGAGATGGTGGATTCGTGCAGCCCGAGTTCATCGGCGATCTCGCGCAGCACCAGCGGCTTCATGGCGATCTCGCCGTGCGTGAAGAAGCTCTTCTGCCGCTCGACGATGGCCTGCGAGACGCGCTGAATGGTGTCGAAGCGCTGCTGAATGTTCTTCATGAACCAGCGCGCCTCCTGCAGCCGCGAGCTGAGGCCAGCGGCGCTGCCGTTGCCCCCGCGCGTGCCCCGGATGGCCTGCGCGTACAGATCGTTGATGCGGAGCTTGGGCATGACGTCGGCGTTTAGCACCACCTTCCAGGTGCGGCCGGATTTCTGCACCACGACGTCCGGCACGATGATGTTCGCTTCCGCGCGCGCGAAGGGCCGCGCCGGCTTGGGCTCCAGCGACGTGATGAGCGATTGCGCTTCCTTGAGCAGCGCCTCGTCGGCGCCGGTGGCAGCCATGAGTTTCTTTACGTCCCGCCGGGCCAGCAACTCAAGGTGCTGCTTGCAGATGATGATGGCGACGGCTTGTGCCTCGCTGCGTTCCTGCAGGCGCAGCTGTAGCGTCAGGCATTCGGCAAGCGAGCGCGCGCCAACGCCTGGTGGCTCCATGCTCTGAAGCCACTTGAGTGCGCACTGCAGGCGCTCGTGCAGCTCGGTGCGGGCCTCCTCGTCCTCGCCCGCCAGCTGGGCGGCGATCTCCTCCAGCGGATCGGCAAGGTATCCGTCGTCGTCCAGCGACTCGATGAGCACGTGCAGCGCCGCAGCATCCTCGGGCGACAGGCGCATGCCGGGTAGTTGGGCGCGCAGGAAATCCTGAAGCGTCTGGCCGGCGGGATCTCGGTCTTGCGGGTCGAAGTCGTCGCTGTCGCCGCTGCTGGCGGTGCCGGTTCCGGGCGTTTCGCGGATGCCATCGAAATCGTCGCGCTCGGTGCCGTTTTCCCAATCCTCGCGCTCGGTGGCGCCGAATTCCGCGCTGTCCACGCCGGGCGCCTCGTCGCCGCTGCCGGTCACCGCGTCGGCCGCGTTCTCCGTCTCGCGCTCGCCGGCCCGCTCGTTGGGCGTGATCCGCTCCGCCAGCGGGTCGAGGGCCGGTGCGCTGTCTTCCTCAGTCTCAAGGAAGGGGTTTTGCTCCAGCATTTGCTCCACCTCCTGGTGGAGTTCCAACGTCGACAGCTGCAGCAGACGAATCGACTGCTGCAGCTGCGGCGTGAGCGCCAGGTGCTGTGAGAGTCGGACTTGCAATGACGGTTTCATGGAGCCCGCCATGGTGTCAGCGCGCCGCAGCGCCGGGCCGCTCCCAAGCAGCGGCGCGACCCCCTCGGGGGGTCGGGTCACGGAACGTGAGCCGAGGGGCTGTCATCTCCTCACATCCGGAAGTGCTCACCGAGGTACACCTTGCGCACGTCGGGGTTCTCGACGATCTCGGACGGCGTGCCCTCGGCCAGCACCCGCCCTTCGCTGATGATGTAGGCGCGGTCGCAGATCCCCAGCGTTTCGCGCACGTTGTGGTCGGTGATGAGCACGCCGATGCCGCGCGCCTTCAGGAAGCTGATGATCCGCTGGATCTCGATCACGGCAATCGGGTCCACCCCGGCGAAGGGCTCGTCCAGCAGGATGAAACGCGGCTGCGTGGCCAGCGCGCGGGCGATCTCTACCCGTCGCCGCTCGCCGCCCGACAGCGAGGGCGCCGGCGAATGGCGCAGCTTCTCGATCGACAGGTCGTGCAGCAGGCCGTCAAGCAGTTCCTGGATAACGTGGGGCTTGAGCGCCTTGCCGTCCGGGCCGAGTTGCAACTCCAGCACGGCGCGGATGTTCTCCTCGACGGTGAGCTTGCGGAAGATGGATGCCTCCTGCGGCAGATACGACAGGCCCAGGCGCGAGCGGCGGTGGATCGGCAGGCGCTCGACACGCTGGCCCTGGATCGTGATCTCGCCGGCGTCGGCGCGCACGAGTCCCACGATCATGTAGAAGCTCGTGGTCTTGCCGGCGCCGTTGGGCCCCAGCAACCCGACCACTTCGCCGGCGTCCACGGCCAGATGAACGTCCTTGACGACCTTACGCACGCCGTAGGTCTTTTGCAGCCCCTGCGCGGACAGCCGGCCGCTCGGGCGTGCCGGAACTGCGATGGCTGCCGTCGCCACGGCGGCGTTCATCGAACGCCTCCTGTCGGCGGGTCCAGCCGCAAGGGCGCCGTGGGCTGTGAAGCGCCTTGGGCGGCTGGCGTGCCTTCGCGCGGGGTGAGCACGGCGCGCACCCGGCCGCCGGGGTTGCCAGCGCCTTCAGAGGGGGCGCTGGCATTGACGCTGAACACCTCGCTGGTGTTGTCATAGGCAATCATGTTGCCGGTGATCTCATCGGCAACGCTGGCGCCGCGCAGCCTGCGCACCACTGCGTTGCCTGCGAAGCGCACGACCTCGCCTTTTTCCTCGTACTCCAGGCGATCGGCTTGGCCTTCGATGTACTCATCGACGCCGTCGCGCTTCTGCCTGAAGGTGGCCGGCCGCGAGCGACTGCCGATGGCCACTGCCGTGCGAAACCCCTCGGCGCCCTCGCGTACTTCCACGCGGTCGGCCCGGATGACGATCGTCCCTTTGGTGATGACGACGTTGCCGGTGAACACAAGCACCTGGTTATGCAGGTCCACCGTGCCCTGCCGGTCTGCCGCCACGTTCAGCGGCTGGTTCCGATCGGCCTTCTCGGCCTGCGCGGGGCAGGCCGCCGCTAGGGCGAGAAGGATGCCGGTCAGTACGCGGATCGTGAGGGGGAAGGGGGTGGTCATGGCGGCATGAAACTTGCAGGCTATTCTAGCCTCGCCGTTCCAAACCTGGGGAGGGAAAACCGCGCAATTTCTGAGATTGCGCGGTGCGGCGCGGCGCCTTTCGTTCAGCCCTTGCGCGCCAGCGCGATGAGGTATTCGGTTACCGCCAGCGAAGCTTGAGGCGAGCCGGCAAGGGTGCCCGAGGTGAAGTACCGGCCATGCACGCCGAGCGCCGGCACGCCGTCGATCTTGTAGTCGGCGGCCAGCTTGGTGGCCTGCCTCACCTTGGTCTGCGTGCTGAAGGAGTTGAAGTTCTCCATGAACTTCGCGCCGTCCACGCCGTTCTTCACCATGTAGGCCTGGATGTCGGCCGGTTTGTCGAGCCGCTGGCGCTCCCCATGGATGGCGTAGAAGACCTTGCGATGCATGCTGGCCAGCAGGCCCATGGTCTCTAGCGCATAGAAAATCTTCTGGTGGCTCGTGAAGGGCTCATCGCGAAAGGCGACCGGCACGCGTCGGAACGCCACGTCGGGCGGCAGCTTGGCTGTCCATGTTTCCAGCAAGGGCTCGAAGGCACTGCAATGTGGGCAGCCATACCAGAAGAACTCCACCACCTCGATCTTGCCGGGCGGCACGGGCACCGGCTGCGCCAGCTTCACGTAATGCGTGCCCTCGACCGGCTTGCCCTGGGCGCGAACCGGCCAGGCAGCGCCAAGCGCGGTGATGGCCAAGCCGCCTGTGGCGAGGCGAGCTGAGAAGTGGCGACGGTTCATGGATGACTTCCCTGGAAGAGTGAGGGTTGAGCGGCCCTTGCCTAACGCTGCACACGCACAAGGGACGACTCCATCCCCGAGCCATCGAGCCGTACCCGGGCGGAATCTGCGTCTTCCTTGCGTTCGAACGGCCCCACGCGTACGCGGTACACGGTCTTCCCGCTCTGCTCGCGCTCGGTGACTCGGGCACTGAAGCCAAGCATGGCCAAGCGAGCCCGCTGCTGCTCCGCATCCTCGACGCGGCCGAAAGCGCCCACCTGAACGAAGTACGAGAACGGGTCGGCGCCCTCGCGTGCGGGCGGCACCACCGCGGTGGGCGCGGCCGTGCGGTCAGCGGGACGGTCTGCCAGGATGTCGGCCGGGTCGCGCGGGGTCATGGGGGCAGGCGTGGGCGGGATGCCGGATTCGGGCGGCCACGCGGCCACCGGCGGTTCGGTGGGCGTCGGCGTCACGACGCCGCTGGCCGACGCTCCGGGCGCGCGCGGCGTCTGCCCAGGGCGCGCCGGGTTTTTGCCGTACAGCGGGCTGTTGGGATCCCAGTTCCGGTTGTGCTCGAGCTCCCTGGCGTCCTGCTCGGCGGTGCGTTGGGGCACCTTGTTCACGAAAGGCACCGGCACCTTGGTCACATACAGCGCCACGCCCAGTGCGATGGCCAGGCCGACCACGAGGCCGATGATCATGCCCATCACGAAGCCGCCGCGTTGGTATCTCATGGGGTCTCCCGAATCGCCCGCTGAAGCGCCGGCGGGGGGGCTGGGCGGTACTTGGTGGTCACATCTTCTCCGGTGCGTCGACGCCCAGCACGGCCAGCGCGTTGCGCAGCACTTGGCGCGTGGCGGCCAGCAGCGCCAGCCGCGCGCGCGCGAGCGCCGGGTCATCGACGAGGAAACGCTCGGCGGCGTAGTAGCTGTGGAAGGCACCTGCCACGTCGCGCAGGTAGAAGGCGATGTCATGTGGGGCGAGCGCTGCCGCTGCGCCGGCCAGCACGCCGGGATACTCGGCCAGCTTTAGCATGAGCGAAGTCTCGGCGGGCGCCACCAGCAGCGACAAGTCGGCCTCGGCGAGGTTCGAGGTGTTGCCGCCCTTGTCGGCGTATTGCTGGATCACCGAGCAGATGCGCGCATGCGCGTACTGCACGTAGAACACCGGGTTCTCGTCGTTCTGCTTCAGCGCGAGGTCGACATCGAACACGAATTCGGTGTCGCCCTTGCGGCTGATGAGGAAGAAGCGCACCGCGTCGCGGCTGGTCCAGTCGATGAGGTCGCGAAGGGTGACATAGCTGCCGGCCCGCTTGGAGATCTTCACCTCCTGGCCGCCCTTCATCACGGTGACCATCTTGTGCAGCACGTAGTCCGGATAGCCCGGCGGGATGCCGACGCCGGACGCTTGCAGGCCGGCGCGCACGCGCGCGACGGTGCCGTGATGGTCGCTGCCCTGGATGTTGATGGCCCTGGTGAAGCCGCGCTCGAACTTGTGGATGTGGTAGGCGACGTCGGGCAGGAAATAGGTGTACGTGCCGTCCGACTTGCGCATGACGCGATCCTTGTCGTCGCCGTACTCGGTGGTGCGCAACCACAACGCGCCTTCGCTCTCGTAAGTCTTGCCGGCGGCCACCAGCCGCGCCACCGTCGCCTCGACGCGGCCTGTGGTGTACAGGCTCGATTCGAGGAAGTACTGGTCGAAGCGCAGGCCGAAAGCCTGGAGGTCCAGGTCTTGTTCGTGGCGCAGGTAGGCGACGGCGAACTGGCGGATGCCGTCCAGGTCGTTCGGATCGCCCGACGCGGTGAACTCGCGGTCGTCGGCCTTGACCGTCTTGCGCGCGAGGAAGTCGGCGGCAATGTCGCCGATGTAGTCGCCGTTGTACGCGCTGCCGGGCCATTCGGCGTCGCCCGGCTTGAAGCCGCGGATGCGCGCCTGTACCGAGGTGGCCAGCGTCGCAATCTGCACGCCGGCGTCGTTGTAATAGAACTCGCGGGTGACCTGCCAGCCTTGTGTGTCGAACAGGTGGCAGATGGCGTCGCCCAGCGCGGCCTGCCGGGCATGGCCCAGGTGCAGTGGGCCGGTGGGATTGGCCGAGACGAACTCCACCAGCACGCGCTGGCCGTGCGCGGGCTGGCGGCCGAAGGCTTCGGCCCCGCGCAGTACTTCGGCCACCACGGCCTGCCGGGCTGCGGGCGTGAGGCGCAGGTTGATGAAACCGGGGCCTGCAATCTCCATGGCCTGCACATGACGCCGCGCCGCCTCGCGGCGGGCCAGTGCCTCGACCAGCCCTTGGGCCACTTCGCGGGGGTTCTTCTTCAGCGGCTTGGCCAGTTGCATGGCGGCGGTGACGGCCAGGTCGCCGTGGGCGGCCTGCTTGGGCGACTCGAAGGCGGCGGGAACCGCCGCGCCGGGGCTGACTTCCTCGATCGCTTCGGCGAGCGCCGCGAGAAGCTCCTGTTTCGCTTGGATCATCGGGCGGATTCTACGGTTGACCCTATGCCGGTCGCGGCGTTGCGCGAGCCGGTTAGCCCTGGGATTGGCCGGCCAAAGAAGCGGACACTTTGTCAAGTGCGCCGCGGCAGTGCAGGATTGCATGGTTTTCAGGCCCCTCTTTGACCAGCACGCGGCACGGGCTTCGGCCATGATGGTCGGCCGGCTTCTCTCCTGCCGGCCTCACATGTCGACCGAAGTCTCTCTTGCCGCCGACCTGGCCGCCCTCGACACACCGGGATTGCCCGTGCAGATTGGCAAGTACCGCGTACTTCGCAAGCTTGGCGAAGGCGCGACCAGCGAAGTGTTCCTTTGTCACGATGAGTTCCATGACCGGGACGTGGCGATCAAGCGCGTGCGCGTGGCGACCAACGACCCGGCGGACGGCCGCTATTCGGAGCGCTTCTTCAATGCGGAAGCGGCGCTGGTGGGCCGGCTGCAGCACCCGAACATCGTGCAGATCTACGACGCGGTGGTCGACCCGGACTGCGCCTACCTGGTGACGGAGTACGTGCACGGCTGCACCCTGCGCCCGTACTGCCGGCCTGACCAGCTCCTGTCGCTGGAGCTGATCGTGGAAATTGGCTTCAAATGCGCCATGGCGTTGGGCTACGTGTACCGCCAGGGTCTCATTCATCGCGACGTGAAGCCTGCCAATCTGCTGGTGGTGATGGGCAAAGGCGAGGTCACCGACGTGAAGATCACCGACTTCGGCAGCGTGCTCAACCTCGAGGCCGACGTGACGCAGGTGTACCGCGTGGGATCGCTGGCCTACATGTCGCCCGAGCAGCTCGATGGCGGCACGCTCGACTGCCGGGCCGACATGTACTCGCTGGGGGCCGTGCTGTACCACCTGATCAGCGGGCGCCCGCCGTTCGATGCGCAGGCGCAGTCGACGATGATGCATCAAATCTACAGCCAGCAGCCGTCATCGCTGACGGGCTTGCGCTCGGGCGTCACCCCGGCGCTCGACGAAGTGGTGCAGCGCGCGTTGGCCAAGAGCCCGGCGGCTCGCTATGCCAGCTGGGACGACTTTGCGCAGGCGTTGTCGGCACTCATCACGAACCATGAGGTGCCGCGCGGGCAATTGCAGGGCGTGCTCGATTCCGAGCGCTTCAACCTGCTGCGCAGCCTCGATTTCTTCACGGCGTTCGGCGATGTGGAGCTGTGGGAAGTGGTGCACCGCGCGCGCTGGCAGCGCTTCGACTTCGGCCATGCGCTGTACCGCCGGGGCGAAGAGGGGCGCACCTTCCACATCATTGCCCAGGGGGAGCTGGAGGTGTTTCGCGAAGGAGCGAAGGTGGCGAAGCTGGGCGCCGGCACCTCCGTTGGCGAGATGGCCTACCTCGCCCCCAGCCCGGACCTGCGCCGCCACAGCGCGGACATCATCGTGACGCAAGCCGCCACGACGGTCTCGTTCACCCCCGACACGCTGGCACAGGTGAGCCCCAGCTGCCGTCATCACTTCGATGAGGCCTTCATTCGCGTGCTGGTGCGACGCCTGCACTCGGCGCACGAAGCGCTTGCGCACCCGCGGCGCATTCTCTGAGGCGTGCGCCGGCCGCGTCATCAGGCTGAGCCGCCCGCACCGGCCCAGTAGGCGGGATCTCCGTAGGTGTGCTTGAGGAAATCGATCCACAAGCGCACCCGCAAAGGCAGGTGCTTGGCGTGGGGAAACAGCGCGTAGATGCCGCTCGGCGGCGCGGCGAAGGCGTCCAGCACGCTCACCAGCCGGCCGGCGGCCATTTCTCGCTCGATCTCCCAGGTCGAGCGCCAGGCGATCCCCAGGCCGGCCAGGCACCAATCGTGAAGCACCTGGCCGTCGCTGCAGTCGAGCCGCCCACCGGGCCGAAGGTGCGTGAGCGTGCCATCGACGGTGAAGGCCCAGCCGCGTGTCTGGCTGGCGTCGCTGCTGAGTGCCAGGCATTCGTGGCGCGAAAGCTCGCCCGGGTGGGTCGGTGTTCCGGCGCGTGCCAGGTATTCGGGCGTGGCCACGCACAGCCGGCGGTTTTCGGCCAGGCGCACGCCGACGAGCGACGAATCCTGCAAGTCGCCCACACGCACCGCGCAGTCCACACCTTCGTTGACGATGTCGACCACCCGGTCGCTCAGGTTCAGTGAGAGCGACACCTCCGGATGGCGGGCCACGAATCGCGGCACCAGCGGGGCCACATGGCGCCTCCCGAAACCGGCCGGCGCAGTGATGCGAAGGTGCCCGCTTGCCTTGACGCCGCCTGCGCTCACGCTGGCTTCGGCACTGGCCAGGTCGGCCAGCAGGCGCAGGCAGTCTTCAAGGAAGGCGCTGCCCTCATGGGTGAGCGAGATGCGGCGCGTGGTGCGCAGCAGCAGCTTCACGCCCAGGCGCTCCTCCAGTGCATCGATGCGCCGGCCGATGACCGCAGGCGCCACCCCCTCGGCATACCCCGCAGCGGTGAGGCTGCCCTTGTGCGCCACCGCCACGAACGATTCGATCTGCTTCAGCCGGTCCACCCGGGCAGATTAGGGCCACGGCGGGTGGGAATCAATGGCCTTGCTCCGTTTCGTCCGGCGCACCGATCACGCCGTCAGCGTGCAAGGCGGCGATCTCGTGCGGGGCATAGCCCAATTCGGCCAGCAGCGCATCGGTGTGCTGACCCAGGGTCGGCGGCGCCGAGCGCAGCGGCGGGCGCCGGCCGGCCATGGTGAGCGGGAGCAGCGGCATGCGCGTGTCGACCGCGCCGGTGGCGCTCGACGTGCCGGCCGGAAGGTGTACCGGCGCGAGCCCGCCGGTGGCCGCCAGATGCGGGTCGTCGAAGAGGTCCTGCGGCCGGGTGATGGGCGCATAGGGCAGCCCGGCGCGCTCGAACACCTGGGTGATATGCGCCGCGCTGAAGCCGGCCAGGTGCTTGCGCAGCAGCGGCAACAACCAGTCGCGCGCCTGCACCCGCTGGTTGTTGGTGGTGAGCCGCGCATCGATTTTCAGCCGGGCGAGGTCGAAGGCGTCGCAGAACACCACCCACTGCGTGTCGGACACCACCGCGAGGAAGATCTGCTCGCCATCCTTTACGCTGAACACGTCGTACACGCCCCAGGCCGAAATGCGGCTGGGCATGGGCGCTGCCGGCTGGCCCGTGACTGCGAACTGCATCATGTGCTGCGCCACCAGGAAGATGTTGTTCTCGAAGAGCGCACTTTGCACCTCCTGGCCGAGGCCGGTGCGCGTGCGCTGCTGCAGGGCGGCCAGCACGCCGATGGCTCCGAACATGCCGCCCATGATGTCGTTGACCGACGAGCCGGCGCGCAGCGGCCGGCCTTCCGGCCCGGTCATGTAGGCCAGCCCGCCCATCATCTGCACCACCTCGTCCAGGGCTGTGCGATGCTCGTACGGCCCCGGCAGAAAGCCCTTGTGCGAAACGTAGATGAGCCGCCGGTTGAGCGAGGACAGCCTGGCGTAGTCGAGCCCGAGCCGTTCCATCGCCCC
This sequence comes from uncultured Burkholderiaceae bacterium, assembly GCA_965653625.1. Lineage (GTDB taxonomy): Bacteria > Pseudomonadota > Gammaproteobacteria > Burkholderiales > Burkholderiaceae_C > Albitalea. Next base: position 35,451 of record CBFHAS010000026.1, read on the forward strand.
TGGCTTGAAGTTTTCGCTGAACACGTCGGCAGTGCCGGCCAGCCGCAGCACCAGCTCGTGTCCGCGCGGGTCCCGGGTGTCAACCGCCAGGCTTTTCTTGTTGCGGTTGAACAGCGGGAAGAAGCCCGCGCCGGAGCCGAGAAGCCGGCGCGTGTTGTCGCCCGACAGCGGCTCCATCTTGATGACCTCGGCCCCCAAGTCGCCGAGGATCAGCCCGCAGGTCGGGCCCATGACCATGTGCGTCATCTCGACGACCCGCAGGCCGGACAAGGGAAGCGAAGAGACGGTGTCGTTGTTGTCCATGGATGCATGGTTCGCAGAGGAGGCGCGTTTCTGGGGCTGTGACCCCGCAAACGCTGCGCAATCGCTCGATTCCAACTCCAAAGTCACGAATCAAGCACATTCGCGGTACTTAATCAGTGGCTGCGCAGGGAATAGAGTAGCCGCCCATGGAAAAACAGGCTCCCTTGCGCGCCGTGGTGTTCGACGCCTATGGCACCTTGTTCGATGTCTACAGCGTCGGGCTGCTGGCCGAGCAGCTGTTTCCGGGGCGGGGCGAGGCATTGGCCCTGCTTTGGCGCGACAAGCAGATCGAGTACACGCGCGTCTGCTCGATGAGCGGGCGTTACCGGCCCTTCTGGGAACTCACCCGCGCGGGCCTTCGCTTTGCCGCGCAGCGGCTCGGCTTGGCAATGGGTATCGCGGCCGAGGAGCGGCTGATGAACCAGTACCGCCACCTCAGCGCCTTCCCGGAAAACCTCGACGTGCTGCGCGCTCTCAAGTCGCGCGGCATCCCGGCGGCCATCCTGAGCAACGGCGACCCCGAGATGCTGGGCGTGGCGGTCAAGAGCGCGGGCTTCTCCGGCTACCTTGCCCATGTGCTGAGCGTGCATGCCACGCGCCGCTACAAGACCGACCCCGCCGCCTATGCCCTGGGGCCGCAGGCGCTGAAGCTGCCGGCGCGCCAGATTCTCTTCGTGTCCAGCAATGGCTGGGACATCATCGGGGCCACTTGGTACGGCTACACGACGCTGTGGGTCAACCGCCAGGGGTTGCCCCTTGAACAACTCGACACCGAGCCCACGCGAATCGGCACCAGCCTTCGCGACGTGCTCGACTTCTTTCCCGAAACCTGAACGCCACTGCGAGGCCAACCATGACTGCACGCACAACCTGCTTCCGGCTCCAAGTCGCCACCGAACTGCACCGCTTCATCGAGGAGCAGGTGCTCCCGGCGGCCGGCGTGGGCAGCACCACTTTCTGGATGGGTTTCGACGCCATCGTGCATGACCTCGCGCCGAAGAACGACGAGTTGCTGGCCGAGCGCGACCGCCTGCAGTGGCAGCTTGACCAATGGCACAAGGCTCACCCGGGGCCGGTTGCGGACATGCCGGCCTACCGCGCCTTCCTGGAGCAGCTTGGCTACCTGGTCCCGCCGCCGGGCCCGGTGAAGTCCACCGCCACGAAAATCGACGCCGAGTTGGCGGTGCAGGCCGGACCGCAACTCGTGGTGCCGATCCTCAACGCGCGGTATGCGCTCAACGCCGCCAACGCGCGCTGGGGCTCGCTGTACGACGCTCTCTACGGCACCGACGCGATTCCCGAGACGGAGGGCGCCGAGCGCGATGCTGCGGGCTACAACCCCGCGCGCGGCGCCAAGGTGATCGCGTACGCGCGCAACGTGCTCGACCAGGCCGTGCCGCTGGCCGGCGCTTCGCACAAGGACGCCACAGCCTACCGGGTGGCAGACGGGCGCCTGGAGGTGTCGCTCAAGAACGGCAGCCGCACGGGGCTGATGAACGCGGCGCAGTTCGTGGGCCATCGCGGCGATGCCGCCGCGCCGTCGTCGGTACTGCTGGTCAACAACGGCCTGCACATCGACCTCATCATCGACCGCCGCACCCCCATCGGCCGCGACGATCCGGCCGGCGTGAGCGACGTGATCATGGAAGCCGCGCTGTCGACCATCCTGGACCTGGAGGACTCGGTGGCCGTGGTCGACGCCGAGGACAAGGTGCTGGCCTACCGCAACTGGCTGGGCATCCTGCAGGGCACGCTCACCGAGCAGGTCAGCAAGGGCGGCATGACCTTCACGCGCGGGCTCAACCCCGACCGTGAATACACCGGCGCCGATGGCCGCCCGCTCACCCTGCACGGCCGCTCGCTCATGTTCGTGCGCAACGTCGGCCACCTCATGACCAACCCGGCCATCCTCATGGCCGATGGCCGCGAGATCGCCGAAGGCATCATGGATGCGGTGATCACCGTGACCATTGCCATGGTCGATCTCAAGCGCCGCGGCAACTCGCGCGCGGGCTCCATCTACATCGTCAAGCCCAAGATGCATGGGCCGAAGGAAGTGGCCTTCGCCAGCGAGCTGTTCGGCCGCGTCGAGGCGCTGCTGAACCTGCCGCCCGAGACCGTGAAGCTGGGCATCATGGACGAGGAGCGGCGTACCAGCGTCAACCTCAAGGCCTGCATTGCCGAAGCGGCGGGGCGGGTGGCTTTCATCAACACCGGCTTCCTCGACCGCACCGGCGACGAGATGCATACCGCCATGTACGCCGGCCCGATGTTGCGCAAGGGCGACATGAAAACCAGCGCCTGGATCCAGGCCTACGAGCGCAACAACGTGCTGGTGGGCCTGGGTTGCGGCCTGCGCGGGCGGGCGCAGATCGGCAAGGGCATGTGGGCCATGCCCGACCTCATGGCGGCCATGCTGGAGCAGAAGATCGCCCACCCGAAAGCCGGCGCCAACACAGCCTGGGTACCTTCGCCCACCGCGGCCACGCTGCATGCCCTGCACTATCACCAGGTGAACGTGTCACAGGTTCAGCAGGAGCTGGAGAAGATGGACCCCGATGCCGAACGCGAGAACCTGCTCGCCGGGCTGCTGCAGATTCCCGTGGTGAAGGAGCCGAAGTGGTCGGCGGCCGAGATCCAACAGGAGCTCGACAACAACACGCAGGGCATCCTCGGCTACGTGGTGCGCTGGGTCGACCAGGGCGTGGGCTGCTCCAAGGTGCCCGACATCCACAACATCGGGCTGATGGAAGACCGCGCCACGCTGCGCATCTCCAGCCAGCACATTGCCAACTGGCTGCTCCACGGCGTGGTGAACCCCGAGCAGGTGACCGAGACCTTGCAGCGCATGGCCCGCGTGGTCGACGGCCAGAACGCCGGGGATCCGGCCTACCGGCCCATGGCACCGGACTTCGAGGCCTCGTATGCCTGGTGCGCCGCCCGCGATCTCATCTTCAAGGGCGTGGAGCAGCCCAGCGGCTACACCGAGCCGCTGCTGCATGCGTGGCGGCTGAAAGTGAAGGCCCGCGGGTGAGGCGGCAAGCCCGATCTTCAGCGCCGGCCGTGCGCGCATCGACGAAGCGGGCGTGTCCCTGTCAGGAGGCATCGTGATGAAAATCAGCGACCAAACTCTGCTCGCGTACGTCGACAACGAACTTGACCTGACCACGCGCGCCGAGGTGGAAGCTGCCATCGCAGCCGACCCCGAACTGGCGCGACGCGTGGAGCAGCAGCGCTCGCTGCGTAAGCTCCTTGGCGCGGCCTACGACCCAGCGAGGCGTGAGCCGGTCGCGGCGGCGCCGCAACCGGCCGCGCAGATCGCACCCGCGGGCGCCAGAGTCCTGAAGCTCGCCACGGCCCGCAAGGCCCGCACGCCCGAGGCGGCGGCCTCAGGTGGCCGGGGATGGATGGCCGCATGGGGCGGCATGGCGGCGTGCCTCATGCTCGGCCTCTTCGCGGGCCGCAGCGGCTGGCTGGTGCTGCCGGGCGAGGACATCGCCACGCAGGGCGGAAAGGTCGTCGCGCGTGGTTCGCTGGCACGGGCGCTGTCCACGCAAGTGGCCAGCGCCCAGCCGCCCGACCCGGCGGTGAAGATCGGCGTGAGCTTTCTGTCGCGTGGCGGGGAGTTCTGCCGCAGTTTCGTGCTGGCCGGCACGCCCGTCGCAGGGCTGGCCTGCCGGCACGGCAACGATTGGGAACTGCGCGTGCTCGCGCAGGAGGCGGCCGCGGCGTCTGCGGCCACCATCCCGCCCGCGGTGCTGCGCGCGGTGGACGAGCAAATGCAGGGAAGCCCGCTGGACGCGGCCGGCGAGCGTGCCGCGATGAGCCGGGGCTGGCGTCCGTAGCCCGCGCGGCCGCGCGGCGGTGAACGCAGCGGCCGACGCTATCCTTGCCAGATCGCTCCCTCACCTGCCACCATGACCACGCAGCCTCCCGCCACGTTCGTCCAGGACCCGTTGAACCAGCCGGCGGATGCGCTGCCTGCCCGCTGCGACGTGCTGGTGGTGGGCGCCGGCCCGGCCGGCAGCGCGGCGGCCATCACACTGGCGCGCGCCGGCTTCGACGTGGTGCTCGTCGATCAGCATGCTTTCCCGCGCGACAAGGTCTGCGGCGACGGCCTCATTCCCGATGCGCACAAGGCTTTGCGCAAGCTCGGTGTGCTCGACGAAGTGATGGCGCAGGCGCAGCCGTGCAGCCACGTGCGCTGCATTGGTCCGCGAGGCGGCGTGGTCGACGTGCCGGGCACGCTCGCGGTGTTGCCGCGCCGGGAACTGGATCTCATCTTGTGCCGGGCGGCGGCCGCCGCGGGAGCGCGCATGTTCGCCCCGCTGCGTTTCGTCGCGCCGTTGGAGGAGGCTGGTCGCGTGGTCGGCGCTGAGCTGAAGGCCGACGACGGTGCCACGCAAGCTATCCGCGCCGACTGGGTGGTGCTGGCCACCGGGGCCGTGCCCCAGGCGCTGCTGGCCGCCGACATGTCAGAGCGCCATACCCCCAGCGGCGTGGCACTGCGCGGCTACGTGCGCAACCCGCGCATGGCTGGCCTCATCGACAAGCTCGAGATCGTGTGGCACCGCGCGGTGAGTCCCGGCTACGGCTGGATTTTTCCCTGCCGCGACGCCGTGTTCAACGTGGGCGTCGGCATCGCCGACAGCCATGGCGAGCAGCGCGGCGGCAAGCTGGGCAAGAAAGCATTCAACCTGCACGAGGTTTTCGCGGACTTCACGCGCATCTACGAGCCGGCGCGCCAGCTGGTGGAAGACGGCGAATGGGTGAGGCCGCTCAAGGGCGCTCCGTTGCGATGCACCCTGGAAGGCGCGCGCTACTCGCGGCCCGGCCTCATCGTCACGGGCGAGGCGGCGGGCAGCACCTACTCGTTCAGCGGCGAAGGCATCGGCAAGGCCCTCGAGACCGGCATCCTGGCCGCGGAGGCGGTGGGCGAAGGCCGGGCGCGGGCCACGCCGGAAGCCGAGGTGCGCGCCCGCTACGAGGCGGGCCTCACGGCGCTCAAGCCGCGCTTCGAGCTCTATGCCCGGGCGAACAACGTCAACCGCTATCCCTGGCTGGCCGACCTCGTTATCTGGCGCGCGAGGAAAAGCGAACGGCTGCGTCGGCGCATGAGCGGCGTGCTCAACGAGACCAGCAACCCAGGCAATCTGATCACGGTCAAGGGCATGCTCAGGCTCTTCACCGAATAGCCTGGCGAGACCGGGAGACTGCGATGTGTCAGCTTCTTGGCATGAACGCGAACACGCCGACCGACATGGTGTTCAGCTTCACCGGCTTCGTGAGCCGCGCCGAGGAGCACAAGGACGGCTTCGGGGTGGCCTTTTTCGAAGGCTCGGGCGTGCGCATGTTCGTCGATGCGCAAAGCGCCCGGGTGTCGCCGGTGGCGGAAATGGTGCGCCGCTACCCGATCCGCAGCGACAACATCATTGCCCACATCCGCAAGGCGACGCAGGGGCGCGTGGGGCTGGAGAACACGCATCCGTTCCAGCGCGAGCTTTGGGGTCGCTACTGGGTATTCGCGCACAACGGCGATCTCAAGGGCTACGCGCCGCGCCTGCATGCCTCGTTCCGGCCGGTGGGTGCCACTGACAGCGAGCTGGCTTTCTGCTGGCTGATGCAGGAGCTGGCCAAGGCGCATGCCAGCGTGCCGCCCATCGCAGAGCTCACGGCCACCTTGCGTGAGCTGGTGCCCGCGATCGCGCGCCACGGCACCTTCAACTTCATGCTGAGCCACGGCGAGGCGCTGTGGGCGCATTGCTCCACGCGGCTGTACTACCTGGTGCGCCAGCATCCCTTCGGCCGTGCCCGCCTGCAAGATGAGGACCTGAGCATCGACTTCGCCGAGCACACCTCGCCCACGGACCGCGTCGCCGTCGTGGTGACGGAGCCACTCACGCGCGACGAGGCGTGGACGCAGCTCGCGCCCGGCGAGTTGAAGGTGTTCGTGCACGGCGCGCCGGCGTGAAGGGAATGCCTCAACCTCTCAGCCCAGCCTGAAAGACGCCACTGCCGCGGTCAGCCGGCCGGCCTGCCCCTTGAGTGAATCTGCGGCGGCCGCCGACTGTTCCACCATGGCAGCGTTCTGCTGTGTCATCTGATCGAGTTGGTGCACGGTCCCGTGAACCTGGCCGATGCTGTTGCTCTGTTCGGTGACGGCTGCGTTGATTTCACCGATGGTCTCGCACACCTGCCGTGCGCTCGAGACGATTTCGCTCATCGTGCTGCCGGCGTCCTTGACCAGTCGCGCGCCGACGTTCACTTGTTCGACGCTGCTGCCGATCAAGCCCTTGATCTCGCGTGCCGCGGCGGCGCTGCGCTGTGCGAGGCCGCGCACCTCGCCCGCCACCACCGCGAAACCGCGGCCCTGCTCGCCTGCACGCGCGGCCTCCACCGCCGCGTTCAGCGCAAGGATGTTGGTCTGGAACGCGATGCCGTCGATCACGCCGATGATGTCGGCGATCT
>CBFHAS010000027.1:0-41319 GCA_965653625.1 uncultured Burkholderiaceae bacterium
AGCACGGCGCCCAGCGAGGCGAGGAGCGGCCCGCTGCCGCGTGCCACCGGATACACCACGCTGAGGTCGGCAGCCCGGTAGCCGAGAAGCAGGCTGTTGAAGTACAGCAGATGCACCACCGCGCTGGCCGCCAGCACGCCCCATTGCACCCAGCCCCATGCGGCCACCGAGTGCACACCGAACCACACCGCCACCGGCGCCCAAAACACGGTGACGAGCAGCGCCCCGATGAGGGCGAAGTGCGGGCCGCCCCCCGACCGCTTGGCCACCAGGTTCCAGAGGGCGTGGCATACGGCCGCAGTGAGCACCAGGGTGAGCGCGAGTGGGGTCATGGTCGCGGCGCATTCTGCCTGCGGCCCGGCCGTGGCTACAGTCAGCCGATTGCGATGGAGGAACGGCGATGGTCCCGGTGCTCGTGGAAGCATGGCGTGGCGAAGCGGTCGAGTCGGAGCACGCCGGATCGGTGGCGGTGGTGGATGCGGAAGGCTCGGTGCGCGTGGCACTGGGCGACGTGGATCGCCCGGTGTTTCCGCGCTCGGCCGTCAAGGCATTGCAGGCGCTGCCGCTCGTCGAAAGCGATGCGGCCGGTCGGCTGGAGCTCACGGACGAGGAACTTGCGCTGGCCTGCGCGTCACACAGCGGCGAGGCCGTGCACGTGGCCACCGCAGCGCGCATGCTGGCGAAGGTCGGCCTGGAGGCCGAAGCGCTCGAATGCGGCGCGCACTGGCCCTACAACGAGCGCTCGTCGCGCCAGCTCGCGGCACAGGGCCAGTCACCGACCGTGCTGCACAACAACTGTTCGGGCAAGCACGCCGGCTTCGCATGCCTGGCCTGCGCGCTGATGGGCTGGAACGACAGCGGCGTGGACCTGCGGCAGTACATGAAAGGCTATGTCCGCCCCGAGCACCCGGTGATGCGGGAAGTGAGCGAGGCACTGCACGCGGCCACGGGCTTCGATCTCTCGCACGCGCCGCGCGGCACGGACGGCTGCTCCATCCCCACCTACGGCATCCCGCTGCGCCGGCTGGCGCTCGCCTTCGCGCGCTTCGGCACGGGCCATGGGCTGCGCGAAGGGCAAGCCCGCGCCGCGCAGCGCCTGCGACGCGCAGTGGCCGCTGCACCCTACATGGTGGGCGGCGCGCAGCGCTTCGACACGGTGGTGATGCAGCGGCTGGGGGAGCGCGTCTTCTGCAAGGTGGGTGCCGAAGGCGTGTACTGCGCGGCACTGCCGCAGCGCGGGCTGGGCGTGGCCACCAAGATCCGCGACGGCAACAACGCGCGTGCGGCCGAGGTGGTGATGGCCGCGGCGATCGAAGCCTTGGTGGTGCTGGACGACGACGAGCGCGAGTTCATGGGCCGCCTCAGCGATGTCACGCTCACCAACTGGAACGGCTGGGAGGTCGGCGCGCTACGCGCTACACCGGCACTGCGGCGCGCGCTCCTGGCGCCATGAGGCACGGGGTGAAGATTCAATCCTTGCGATGGTCGAGCGCGTCGATCCACAAGGTGGCGCATTCGTAGCCGAAGTCGAACGCCTCGGTGGGGCTGGCATGGTGGCGCGCCGGCACGTCAACCGTCACTTCGTCCTCGCTCTCGGAGCCCCGCACATGCACGCTCACCGGCCAGCTGTGCAGCGGGTTGTCTGCGGCCAGCGTGGACATGCGGATGCGAAATCCGCTGTGGGCGCCGAGGGCTTCGAGGCGATGGCCGCGGCGGATGATCTGGTACTTCATGAGGGGCCGTCCATCGCCCTCGCCCGCTCCAGCAGCAACTCGCGCTCGCGCGCATTGCCCGCCAGCGCCGCCGCGCGCTCGAATTCAGCCCGAGCCTCCTCGCGTCGGCCCAGCTTGGCGAGCAGGTCGCCGCGCACGCTGGGCAGCCATTGGTATTGCCGCAGCGGAGCCAGGTCGCGCAGACCATCCACGATAGCCAGCCCTGCGTCCGGGCCGTGGGCCATCGCCACGGCCACGGCCCGGTTGAGCTCGACCACCGGCGAGGGCGCGGCGTGCGCCAGCTCGCCGTACAGCGCGACGATGCGCTCCCAGTCGGTTTCTTCCGCCCTGTGCGTGCGGGCATGGCAGGCGGCAATGGCGGCCTGCAGCTGATAAGGCCCAGGCGGCCCGCCCAGCGCCTGGGCACGCGCCAGGGCCGCCAGACCGCGACGGATCAGCAGGGTGTCCCACCGGCCGCGGTCCTGATCCATCAGCAGCACGGGCCGGCCCTGCGCATCGACTCGCGCCGCGTTGCGAGATGCCTGCAACTCCATCAGCGCAACCAGGCCATGCACCTCCGGCTCCTGCGGCGCCAGCCCGGCCAGCACGCGGCCCAGGCGCAGCGCCTCGCCGGTGAGCGCGGGACGCATCCAGTCGTCGCCGGCGGTGGCGGTGTAGCCCTCGTTGAAGGCCAGGTAGATGACTTCCAGCACCGAACCCAGGCGCTCGGCGAGCGCCTCGCGCCGCGGCAGCTCGAAGGGCACGCGCGCCGCGGCCAGCGTGCGCTTGGCCCGCACGATGCGCTGGGCAATGGTGGGCTCGGGCACCAGGAAGGCGCGCGCGATTTCCGCGGTGGACAGGCCGCCCAGCAGCCGCAGCGTGAGCGCCACGCGCGCTTCGGTGGAGAGCACGGGGTGGCAGGCGGTGAAGATGAGCCGCAGCAAATCGTCGCCGATCTCGTCCTGCCGGGCGGCATCGAGTGCGTCGACGAAATCCGGCACGACGAGCGCCTCCTGCGCGTCGAGCTCATGGCCGATCTGCTCGTGCTTGTCGGCCTGCATCTTCTGGCGGCGCAGCCAGTCGAGCGCGCGGTGCTTGGCGGTGGCCATGAGCCAGGCGCCCGGGTTGTCGGGGATCCCGCCGGTGGGCCAGTGCTCGAGCGCGGCGACCAATGCGTCCTGCGCCAACTCCTCGGCCAGGCCCACGTCGCGCACCAGCCGGGCGGTGCCGGCCACGATGCGGGCGCATTCCATGCGCCACACCGTTTCGATCGCGCGATGCGTGTCGTGCACGCTCGCGTTCATCCGTGGGCCTGCGTGCCGGGCTCCATGTAGACCAGCTCCCACACGTGACCATCGAGGTCTTCGAAGCCGTGGCCGTACATGAAGCCATGGTCCTGCGGCGCCCGGGGCGCCGCGCCACCGGCCGCCACAGCCTGGGCGACGAGTTGGTCGACCTCGGCGCGGCTCTCGCACGACAGGCACACCAGCACTTCGGTGCTGCGCGTCGCGTCGGCCACCGGCTTGCGCGTGAAGCCCTGGAAGAACTTCTCCACCAGCAGCATGGCGAAGATGTTCTCGCCGATCACCATACAGGCCGCCTTCTCGTCGGTGAACTTCGGCTCGAAACCGAAGCCGAGCCGCGCGAAGAAGGCCTTGCTGCTCTCCAGGTCCTTGACCGGGAGGTTGACGAAAATCTGCTTGTGCATGACGGCTCCCTTTGATGCCTTACTGAGCGGCCTTTGCACCGGACACGCCCAGCTCCTTGAAACGCCCCGCGGCCTGGCTTTCGCCGAAGTCCTCGATCTCGAACAGCTGGCGCACTTCGATCTCGCACTCCATGCCGTTGAAGGGCGGCGGGAAGCGGCGGCTCCATTCCATCGCCTCGTCGCGCGAGCGCACCTGGATGAGCGTGTAGCCGGCGATCAGCTCCTTGCTCTCGGTGAACGGACCATCGATCACGCTGCGCCGGCCGGCGCCGTCGTAGCGGATGCGCCAACCTTTCGCGCTGGGCTGCAAGCCAGAGGCGTCGAGCAGTACACCGGCGCGCGAGAGCTGCTCGTGGTAATCGGCCATCGCGGCGATGAGCTTTTCCTCCGGCATCACGCCGGCTTCGGATTGGGCCGTGGCCTTCACGATGATCATGTATCGCATGGGGGTCTCCTTCGGGGTTGAGCCGTTTCGGCTGGCATCTCCACGACGATCGTCGCGGTGCCGCTTCGACACGGCTGGCGTGGGGAGTAACCCTGAATGCGGTGAGTCAGGCGGTCGATTCGCGAAAGCAGGGCGCGAGCAAGCGCACTTCGACCGTGGCCCATTCGGCCGCCGGGCAGCGCTCGGCGAGCGCCACCGCGTCCTCCCGCGTGGCGCAGTCGACGAGGAAGAAGCCGCCGATCATTTCCTTGGCCTCGGCAAAGGGGCCGTCCACCACGCGCGGCTTGCCGCCGCGCACCTCGACGCGCGCGGCCTCGTCGTGCGAGCTGAGTGATTCGGTGGCGAGCAAACGGCCTTCGTGCCGCAACTCCTCGCCGAACGTAAGCATGCGGTCGTAGAGGGCGCGGCCCTCGGCCTGCGTGCGCGTGCGGCGCTGGCCGGGCGGTTCGATGATCAGCAGCATGTAGGGCATTGGGGAATCTCCGGAATCGGTGTCTGGCTACACATCGAGCGTGTACACGTCGGCCCCGGCGCGCTCCTCGGCGCTGTGGCCTTCGAGTGCGCGGTCCCATTCGGCGCCTTGCGCGCCCTTGCGGGGCGTGAGGCCTTGCGTCATGAGCGCGACTTCCTCGGCGCCGGCGTCGAACTCGGCCACGAGCTCGCGCGTGTCGAGAAAGAGCCGCGCCACGATGGTGCCCGCCGAATCGATCACCACCAGGTAGCGTGCGGGCTTGCGCAGGGGCAGCGTGCTGTGGCCACCCGGAGACTCGATGCCGAAGCCGTGGTTCATGGCGGGCCATCTTGCCACGCATGCCCGCAAGGCGCGGCCGGGCGACACGATCCCGTGCTGCGTGCTATGGCACCACAGGCACGCCGTTCGCCTGTGCCTCGAACGCCTCGTGGATCTGCTCAACGCTGCGGGGCCGCACCACGCGGGCCATTTCGTGCCCGTCCTTCATGAAGATCAAGGTGGGCCAGAGCTTCACGCGAAACGATCGGCCCAGCGGTCGGCCGGGGCCATCTTCGATCTTGAGGTGCCGCACGTGCGCGCGACCGGCGAAAGCCTCGGCGATGAGCGGCTGCGCCGCACGGCAGAAGCCGCACCACGAGGTGCCGAATTCAATGACGCTGCAGCCGGCCAGCGCATTCAGTTCGTCACGGGTCGGTGCGTGGGGTGTGTAATCAATGGTGCTCATGGCCATGGTGACTCTACGCGAGCAAGCTGCGAGCCCGCGCCGCGAACCGTAGACTCGGTGCCCACGCTGGGGAGACGTTGATGCACCTGAGGTTTCGACTCGCCGCTTCGGTGTTGGCAGGGCTGATGCTCACGGCCTGCGGCACCTACAGCCCGCAAGGCTTTCCGGCGGGCACGCCGGTGGATACCGTCACGCAGGCCATGGGGCCACCGACGGCGGAGCATCCGCTGCCCGAAGGTGGCCGGCGCCTGGAGTATTCGCGCGGGCCCTACGCACGCCATACCTTCATGGTGGACTTCGATGCACAAGGGCGCCTCGTGCGCTCGGAGCAAGTGGCCACGCAGATGCAGTTCGATGCCATCCGCGCCGGCATGACGGCCGAGGAAGTGCGTTCGCGCATCGGCACCCCGTCCGAGACCTGGGCGATCCCGCGGCAGCACATCGTGGTGTGGTCGTACCGATTCGATTCGCCCTTCTGCCAGTGGTTCATGGTCGGCATGGGCCCTGAAGACCGCGTGAAGGACACGTCGTATGGGCCTGACCCGCTGTGCGACGTGAACGACGACGAACGAATCGGCCTGGGCATGCGTTGGTCGCGGTGACGGCCGCGACATGGGCGCGGCGGCGGCTTGCCGGGTGGCTGGGCGCTGTTGCGCTGTGCGCCGGATGCGCATCGGTGGAGCCGCCGGCCCGGCCGACGTTGAGCCCCTCGCAGGCACGCGCGCTGATCGCGGGCCTGTTGCCCGGGGCCACTGGCGACCGCACGGGCTGGGCCACCGACATCCACGCGACCCTCGCCGCGCTGGACATCGAGCCCACGCGCGAGCACGTCTGCGCGGTGATCGCAGTCACCGAACAGGAGTCGGGCTTCCGCGTGGACCCCGTGGTGCCGAACCTGCCAGCCATCACATGGAAGGCCATTGAGGAGCGTACCGAACGAGCGGGCATGCCGATGATGGTGTTGCGTACGGCCTTGAACCTGAGCTCGCCCACCGGCAAGAGCTATGCGGAGCGCATCGACGCCGCACGCACCGAGCAGCAGCTCAGCCACATCTTTGAAGACTTCATCGGCATGGTTCCCCTGGGCCGCACGCTGTTCGCCAACTGGAACCCGGTGCGCACGGGAGGGCCGATGCAGGTGAGCATCGCGTGGTCGGAGCGCCATGCGCGTGAGCGCACCTATCCCTATCCGATGGAGGACGGCATCCGAGAGGAAGTATTCAGCCGCCGCGGCGGCATGTATTTCGGCATCGCGCATCTGCTCGACTACCCCGCGGCCTACGACCGGCTGCTGTACCGCTTCGCGGATTTCAACGCCGGCCACTACGCGAGCCGCAACGCCGCGTTCCAGCACGCGCTCAGCGTGGCCTCGGGCATCCCGCTTGCGCTGGACGGCGACCTGATCCGCCACGATGCCGATGCCGGCCGCGATGCCGGCGCCACCGAGCTGGCAGCGCGCGTGATCGCCGAGCGGCTCAAGCTCGACCACGGCGACATCCGCCGCGCACTGGAGCGCGGGGACTCGCAGGCGTTCGAGCGCACACCGCTGTACCAGCGCGTGTTCGCATGGGCCGATCGGCTCGAAGGCCGGCCGCTGCCGCGCGCCCGGGTGCCGCAAATCGCGCTCAAGAGCCCGAAGATCACGCGGCAGCTCACCACCGCATGGTTCGCCACGCGCGTGGACGAGCGGCACCAGCGGTGCATGGCGAGGGCGGGTCGCGAGAGGCTATGAGCGCCCCAGGGCCGGGCTGTGCCCGGCCCGACCCCCGCGGGGGTCAAGGGCACTTTGGGGCGGCCCGGCGCGTTTCGTTGAGGGGTCTACGCCAGCTTCGCCCCACGTTCCTCCAGCAGCCCGCGCAGCAGTGATCGATGGCAGCGCGCCTCGTCCTCGCAATAGCAGCCCACGGAGAAATCATTGCGCTGCGACAGCGCCGCCAGCAGTTCGAGGGTGTGCTGGTTCTCGGGCGTGGACATCTCCTGCCGGTACTTGCGCGCGAACGCGGACCACTGCGCATCGGTGTTGGCCTGTTGCGCCAGCTTCATGGTGTCGACGCTGGGGGCGAGGTTGGGAAACCACACGTCGTAGAAATCGCGCGAAGCGAACTCCGCCTTCGGCACGCCCCGCGGCGGACGCCGCACCGTGCCGATGCGCAGCCCCTCACCAGGCGCGCGGGAAGTGCCCAGCCTCACGATACGCACAGTCATGTCTCGTGCCTCCTCTCATGTGTCGGCGTGCCCGCAATGCCAACCCGCCTCGTTCTGGCCAGTCCATCGCGGTTCTGTGGAGGTTTCCGTAAGTCACGACACTCTCCGATCGGTTCGCACCGATCCTTCGACAAGCTCAGGACCAAAGGCAAGTCGAAGTGCCTGCATCGCGGTGCGCGCTGGCTTCGACAAGCTCAGCCCGAACGGAAGGGTATGTCGCGAATGCAGAAGGGCTCAATAACTGCGTCGCCGTGTTCACTCGAGGTCGCCGTGTCACTCACCGTCGCCCTGTTCACTCACCGTCGCCGTGTCACTCACCGTCGCCGTATTGACTCGCCGTCGCCGTGTTGACTCGCCGTCGCCGTGTTGACCTGTCATCGCCGCTCTGGCGGTGACCCCCTTCCGCCACCACCCCCACCCCCGTTCGCGCTGAGCCTGTCGAAGCGCCGGCACCCCCGCTCAAAGCGAGTGCATGTAGCTCAGCATCCGAACCCGCTGCGCTTCATCCGGCCACGGCCCACGCCCCGCTCGCATGTTCTCATCGAGGTGCGCCGGATTGCGCGTAGCGGGAATCGCGCAGTTCACCGCCGGATGCCCCACGATCCATTTGAGAAAGAACTGCGGCCAGTCGGCACAACCCGCTTCACCAGCCCAGCCCGGCAACGGCCGCCCGGCCACCCGCGAGAAAAGATGCCCGCCGTCAAAGGGCCTGTTGATCACCACCGCCATCCCGCGCTCTGCCGCGAGCTGCATCAGCGGTTCGGCGCGCGTGTCGGCGAGGTTGTAGGTGATCTGGAGCACGTCCAGCGGCTCGCTGCGCATCACCCGCCCGGCTTCGTCATGCTTGTTGCCGTGCGAGGTGGAGATCCCGATGCGGCGCACGCGGCCCTGCTCCTTCCATTGCCGCAAGGACTTGAGGTGGCCTTGCCAGTTGACCAGGTTGTGCACCAGCAGCACGTCGAAGCGCGGCAGCCCCCACAGCCGCAACGAGTTCTCCATCTGCTGGCGCCCCATGCGGTCGAACGGCGTCCAGACCTTGGTGGCCGCCACCAGCCGGCCGGCGTGCGGCACGGTGGGCAGCAAGCGGCCCAGCACGTGCTCGGCATTGCCGTACATCGGCGAGGAGTCGATCATCCCGCCGCCCGCCGCGAAAAACCGCTGCAGCACCTCCCGCCGCTGCGCCAGCTCGGCCGGTTCATTGGCCACGTTGAAGGTCAGCCAGGTACCCAGGCCGATCGCCGGCACGCTGTCGCCGCCTCGCGCCAGGGGTCGGCGAAGCGGCGAATCGGGTGCCTGAGCTGTGGCGGCGCCGGTGGCGCAGGCGCCCACGGTGGCGAGAAAGTGGCGGCGGTCCATGGGGCATGGACGTGGGTTGGCACCGGAAGTTCAGCGTACCCGCGGCCGGCTCTGCCAGCGGCGATACACCCGCATGACGGGCGCGGCGGACGAGCCGTGGAGCAGCACCGACAGGGCGATGCAAACCAGCACCGCATCGCCGATGACCGCATCGCCGCCCGTCCCGACCCCGTGGGACGCGGCAAAGGCAAGGTAGTACAGCGAGCCAATGCCCCGGATGCCGAACCACGCCGCCAGCCGACGCTGCCCCGCGGTGAAGGGCAACCGCCAGGTCGTGGCGTACACCGCCACCGGCCGCACGACGAAGATCAGCGCCGCCGCCAGCGCGACGGTGGTGGGCGTAAAGGCCGCGGGCGTGAGCAGGCTGCCGACCAGAAGCATCACGGTCAGCTCGGCCAGCTTCTCCAGGTCGAGCGTGAAGTCGAGCACCGCCTTGGCCATGTAGGCGGTGGCCAGCCGCGGATCGGCCGCCGCCGAGAGGCCCGGGTCCGCCACACTTTCCGATGACAACGCCGCAGCCGTCGCGACAACGGCCCGGTCGTCCACGTCGTCGGGACTGCGCTGCTGCTCCACGTGGCGCATTGCCAGCCCGGCCGCGAAAACCGCGAGGAAACCGTAGCTGTGCAAGGCGAGCGCAATGCCGTAGCTGAGCGCAATCAAGCCCAGCGTGAGGAAGCTCTCCATGCCCAGGGCCTGCGCACGCTCGCAGCGCAGGTACACCACCACGCGGCTGAATACCGAGCCCAGCAGCCAGCCGATGCCGAGACCCGCCAACACGGACCAGGTGAAGTCCACCGTCCACCAGCGCAGGCCCGCAGCCCCCAGCTCATGCGCGCCGAGCAGGCCCAGGCCCAGCATGACGAACGGGAACGCCGTGCCGTCATTGAGCCCGCCCTCGCCCGTCAAGCTGAAGCGCAGCCGGTCACGGTCGCGCGCGTGCTCCACCTGCACGTCGGAGGCGAGCACGGGATCGGTCGGCGCGAGCACGGCCGCGGTGAGCACGGCGGCACCCAGCGTGAGGCCCAGCGCCATCGCCACGCCCGCGAGCAGCGCGATGGTCATCACCATGGCGACAGTGGCCAGCAGGAGCGGGGCGCGCCAGAGCGGATCGGACAGCGGCACGCGCAGTCGCAGCCCCACGGCGAACAGCGAGATCAGCACCGCAGCTTCGGAGAGTCGCTCCAGCAACGCCGCATCCTCGCCGAGCGAAAGCTGCAGGAACCCCATGCCCTGGGGCCCCAGCAACCACCCCGCACCGAGGTACAGCGCGGAGGTGCTGAAGGGCATGCTCTGCCGCCATGTGTCGGTGATGCCGATGACGATCAGCAGCACGCCGACGATCAGGCACCAGGTGACGAAGGTGGTGGGCATGGCAGGGCCGACGGATGTGCCGGCGATTGTGCTTACTGCCCTGCGCGCCGTGCCCGGCACGCAGGGCTTAAACCCCTCTGCCCTCAGGAGCGCTTGCGTGGCGCGGCCGCCGACCTCGTGCAGCGGCTTGTCTTGCGGATTGCGCAGCATGCGCGGGAAGCGCACGGCGATACCGCTGCGGTGGCGGCTGCGGCATAGCCTGGGACCGACGTTTCAGGATGACCTTCGGTCAATTCGGTGGCGCATGGAACGCGACACATTCGATGCTCGCAAAACGAAATGGAGGTCAATCGTGCCGAAAAGCAAAGGGGCGAAGGACGAAATTCGGAGCGGCCTTGTTGTGAGGGGCGTGTCCAAGCAAGGGGTCTTCACGAAGGAAGAAGTGGACCTCGAGAACCGGCTTCAGGAAGCCAGCGTGAACTGCGTCGACGGGAACGAGCTGTTCCCCGTCGCCATCAAGGGGATGAAGACGCAGAACTACAAACGCGGCTACGCCACGGCGAGTGTCACCGACATCCGCAAGAACGGCGGGAAGGTTCTCAAGAGGCAGATGGAAGACAACAAGCACCACTGCGAAATCTTCGGCCTGCCCCTCAAGATCGCGAACAACCTGTTCAGCAACGTGCAGGACTGGCCGTCAATCGACCCGGACTAGGCCGGGCGGTCGTGCATGTCTGTGTTGCGGGTGAGAAGGAGTGGCACTGTCGGCCCAGTAGGCCCGTCGGCCACATTGCTCGATGGACCGAGTCCGGTCTTTCAGGGGGATGGCTCACCGACAAGGGTCGATGTAGATATCGCGCGGAGCCCGACGGAAGTCTGCAGGCCGCTTCGGGGGAAGGTCCATGTCAGTATTTCCCCGTCGCCCCGGCGATGCGCAAGTACACATGCGCGCACCAGGCCACGAAGCCGCGTCGCAAGGCGCCTTGCACGCTGCGCCTGGACTGCCGCGGGTCGATCTCCACCGAGTCCGCGAACGCGCGGTCGAACTCGGCGGCGAGATCGCGGCTGAAGGTGGCGTCGCGCACCACCACGTTGGCCTCGAGGTTGAGTAGCAGCGACAGCGGGTCGATGTTGGAGCTGCCCACCGTGGCCCATTCGTCGTCGACAAGCGCCACCTTGGCGTGCAGGTATGCGGGGGTGTACTCGAAGATGCGGACGCCGGCGCCGAGCAGTTCGTCGTACAGGCTGCGCGCAGCAAGCCCGGCGATGCGGTAGTCGAGCTTGCCCTGCAGCAACAGCCGCACCTGCACACCCCGGCGCGCCGCCTGTCGCAGCGCGGCGCGGAAGGCGCTGCCGGGGTAGAAGTACGGGGAGGCGAGGTCGATGCGCGTGCGCGCACGGCGCATCGCCGTGATGTAGCTGCGCTCGATGGTGCGGCGCCGCCGCAGGTTGTCGCGCAGCACCAGCGCGGCGCGCACGGGCGGCAGATCGGCCAGTCGGCCCTTGGGGGCTTTGATGCTGGGCAGCCGCAGCCGCCTGAGCAGACGTTTGGCATGGGCCACGGGCAGCGCGCCGCGCGCCAACGCCTTGATCTCGTCGCGCAGATCCTGGCCGAGGTGTGCGCGTGACCACACCGCGCGGCCGGCCTGCTCCACCGGCTCGACCACCGGGCCGCGCAGCTCCACCGCGAAATCCAGGCGCGGCTCGTCTGTCCAGCCGTGCGTGATGTCCAGCCGGTCGTCGAGGAGGTTGACGCCGCCCACGAACGCCACGTCGCCGTCGATGACACACAGCTTCTGGTGCAGTCGTCGCAGCTGGCCGGGCTGCAGCCAGTTCCACCAGCGATGGATGGGCCGGAACACCGCCACGCCCACGCCCGCCTCGCACAGCAGCGGCTGCAGCACGGGCAGCGTGGAGCGGCTGCCGAAGCCGTCGATCACAACCTTCACCTGTACGCCGCGGCGAGCCGCTTCGCACAGCGCCTCGGCCATGCCGAGGGAGACGGGATCGGTGTGGAAGATGTACGTGGCCAGCCAGATCTCGTGCCGCGCTGCGGCGATGGCGCGGCGCATCGCGGGAAAGAGCTCGTCGCCACCGCGCAGCAGGCGGACTTGATTGCCGCCGGTGAACACCGCGCGCGGCACCATGCGGGCGATCGGGTCGAAGCTGCCGTCCGACTCGGCCACGCTCTCGCCTGCGGCGCGGTGCGCGCCGCTCAGTCCATCTCCAGCTCGGCCACGCATGGCAGGTGGTCCGACATGCGCGCCCAGGTGTTGCCCCGGGGCACGAACGCCGAAGTGCAGCGAAAGCCGCGTGTATAGATGCGATCGAGAGCGAACACCGGCACCAGCGAAGGGAAGGTTCGCAGCGGTGCCGCACCGTCGGGTGTGGCGCGCGCCAGGCCCATGGCGCGCATGGGCAGGTCGAGCTTTTCGCCCCAGTCGTTGAAATCGCCGGCGAGCACGAGGCGTTCGTTCCTCGGCACTTGCGCGTCGATGAAGTCCGCGATGCGCTCGACCTGTCGCACGCGGCTGGAATGCATGAGCCCGAGGTGGGCCACGATGCCGTGCACGCGCTCGCCGTTCCAATGGATGGGCACGTGCAACAGCCCGCGCTGCTCGAAGCGGTGGTCCGACACGTCGTGATGGCCGATGTCGCCGATGGGCCAGCGCGAGAGCAGCGCGTTGCCGTGCTCGCCCTCGCGCGTGACGGCATTGGTGCGGTAGGCGGCTTCGTAGCCGTCGGGGGCAAGGTAATCGGCCTGCGGCATGCGCGGCCAGCCCACGTACGTGTCGACAAAGCGCTTGGCCTCAGCGTGGTTGAACAGCCGCACCTCCTGGAGGAACACGAGGTCGGCGTCCAGGGCTTCGATGCCCAGCCCCAGGTTGTGGATCTCCAGCCGCTTGTTGGGCCCGATGCCGCGCACACCCTTGTGAATGTTGTAGGTAGCCACGCGCAGCACGTGGCTGGGATGCATCGTGGTGCTCGCAAAGCGCATGGGGCGGGTTGAGGTCGGGCTCATTCGCGTACCCGCGTGCGGCGCACTCCGGAATCGACCTTGGAACGGCCCGACTGACTCATGCCATGAACCTCGGCAGCTGCAGGATCGCCTCGGCGTTGGATGGCGAGAAGCAGCGGTCGGCCGCCTCGCGGTAGGGCAGCCACACGTAGTTCAGGTGCTCGCGCGCAGCCAGCGTGACGGTCACGTCCCGAGGCACGAGCAGGCCGAACACATGCTCGGTGTTGTGCGTCACGCCGGGCTCGTAGCGGTGCCGCCAGATCGGATAGATCTCGTAGACGTTGCTCAGGCCCCAGTGGCGCAGGTTGTGCAAGGGCACCTGCGGCGAGTCGATGAGCACGCCGGTTTCCTCGGCCACTTCGCGCCGCACGGTATCGACCAGGGCTTCTTCGGGGGTGTCCTTGGAGCCGGTGACGCTTTGCCAGAAGCCTGGCTTGTCGGCACGCTCTATCAGCAGCACCTGTCGATCGGCGCTGTGGATGACCACCAGCACCGACTCCGGGATCTTGTATGCGCGCTGCCCAACCGTCGCCGCAGGACTTGCCATGCGGTGATTCTAGGAGCGGGCTCAGCGGGCTGAGGTCTTCACGGGCACGGCCGGCGGCAAGGCCTTGGCCTGCAGTTGCCGCACCTGGCCGACCAGCTTGTTGTGCGCATCGAAGAAGGCCGCGGCGATCACTTTGCCTTCATTGGTGTTGCTCCAGCCCGCACCACCGGCGGCGCCCAGCTTGCCGAGCACGAAGCCACCGACACCCAGGTCCGTGGTGCGCGCGGCACCCGTGGCCGCCGCCACCTGCTCGGTCGTTTCGTTGTCGGTGAGCAGAAGGGCCACCTGCGCCTCTTTCAGCTTGACCTGCTCCGCCATGCCCACGAGGCCCGGAATCTGATTGAGCCCCGGGATGGCCCCGACGATGCCGGCCAGCCCACGCCCCGCTTCCTGCTCGCTGAAGGTGAGGCTGGGCACCAGCGTGTACTGCGCCTCGTAACCCTTGCCCTTGGAGACGGTGGAGTTCTGACGAACGATGCCGGCTTGCTGCAGCTCCTGCTCCTGCATCGTGCTGCGCAGCCCCGACGCTCGGTCCACGATTCGGAAGCAGCCGCTTTGCTGCGCGATCAGCTTGAGCAGCGGCACGGGCGATGCCGGGAGCTGGTAGTTGGCATGCATGGTGTAGCCCTGCGGGTTTTCGGCCAGTGCCAGCGTGGCCACCGGCGCGTCGCATCGGGTCAGCTCCCTGGCCGCGCCTTGGGCGCCCGCCGGCCCCGCCGAGCCGGACACCACCGAGCCACCCTCGCCCAGCTCGGTCTTGCTTTGGCCGCACGCGGCCAGCGCGAGCGCCGCGGCCACCATCACTACAGTTCGTATGCGCATCCCCGTCCCTCATTCAAGAACTGGCGATGATGCCAGCGCCCGACACCCTGCGCCCTCGCACGAGCTTGGGATTGCCATCAGCGAGCCGGGCGCTGGCATCAGGCGGGCAAGAAAAAAGGCGCCGCGAGGGCGCCTTTCCTGGGCGAAGCGTACGCACTTCAGCGTGCGGCTGCCACCTGCTGCGCGGCGCGCAGCCGGATGTGCAGCTCGCGAAGCTGCTTCTCGTCCACCGGGCCGGGCGCGCCGGTCAGCAGGTCCTGTGCACGCTGGGTCTTGGGGAAGGCGATCACGTCACGGATGCTCTCGGCGCCCGTCATCATGGTGACGATCCGGTCCAAGCCGAAGGCCAGGCCACCGTGCGGCGGCGCGCCGTACTGCAGCGCGTCGAGCAGGAAGCCGAACTTGGCCTGCGCCTCGTCGGCGCCGATGTTCAGCGCGTCGAACACCTTGCTCTGCACGTCGGCGCGGTGGATGCGCACGGAGCCGCCACCCAGTTCCCAGCCGTTGAGCACCATGTCGTAGGCCTTTGCCAGGCAGGCGCCGGGGTCGCTGGTGAGCAGGTCTTCGTGGCCGTCCTTGGGCGCGGTGAAGGGATGGTGCACCGCGTTCCAGCGATGCGCCTCGTCGTCGTACTCGAACATCGGGAAGTCGACCACCCACAGCGGGGCCCAGCGGTCCTCGAACAGCCCGTGCGTGCGACCAAACTCGCTGTGGCCGATCTTGATGCGCAGCGCGCCCAGCGAGTCGTTGACGACCTTTTCCTTGTCGGCGGCGAAGAAGATGAGGTCGCCGGAGCGCGCTTCCGTGCGCGAGAGCACCTGGTCCAGCGCCGCGTCGTGGAGGTTCTTGACGATGGGCGACTGCAGGCCCTCGCGGCCCTTGGCGAGGTCGTTCACCTTGATCCAGGCCAGACCCTTGGCGCCGTAGATCTTCACGAACTCGGTGTAGGCGTCGATCTCGCCGCGGCTCATCTCGCCGCCGCCAGGCACGCGCAGTGCCGCCACGCGCCCGCCCTTCATGGTGGCCGGCGTGGAGAACACCTTGAAGTCGACGTCTTTCATGACGTCAGTGAGCTCGGTGAACTCGAGCTTGACGCGCAGGTCGGGCTTGTCCGAACCGTAGCGGTGCATCGCTTCGGCGTACTTCATCACCGGGTAAGCGCCCAGCTCGACGCCGATGGTCTTCTGGAACACCGTACGGATCATGCCCTCGAACATCTCGCGGATCTGCTCCTCGGTGAGGAAGCTGGTCTCGATGTCAATCTGCGTGAACTCGGGCTGGCGGTCTGCGCGCAGGTCTTCGTCGCGGAAGCACTTGGTGATCTGGTAGTAGCGGTCAAAGCCGGCCACCATGAGCAGCTGCTTGAACAGCTGCGGCGACTGCGGCAGCGCGAAGAACATGCCTTCGTTCACCCGGCTCGGCACGAGGTAGTCGCGCGCGCCCTCCGGCGTGCTCTTGGTGAGCATGGGCGTCTCGATGTCGATGAAGCCCAGCGCATCGAGGTACTTGCGCACCTCCATGGCCACGCGGTAGCGCAGCATCATGTTCTTCTGCATGCTGGGCCGGCGCAGGTCGAGCACGCGGTGGGTAAGCCGCGTGGTCTCCGAGAGGTTCTCGTCGTCGAGCTGGAACGGCGGCGTGACGCTGGGGTTGAGCACCTCCAACTCGTGGCACAGCAGCTCCACCTTGCCGCTGGTGAGGTGGGTGTTCTCGGTGCCCGCGGGGCGTGCCCGCACCTTGCCCACGACC
The DNA here is from genome assembly GCA_965653625.1 of uncultured Burkholderiaceae bacterium. Taxonomy (GTDB): domain Bacteria; phylum Pseudomonadota; class Gammaproteobacteria; order Burkholderiales; family Burkholderiaceae_C; genus Albitalea. Next base: position 16,071 of record CBFHAS010000027.1, read on the forward strand.
TTGAGGCAGTACTCGTTGCGCACGCCCTCGGCCGTCTTGAACATCTCGGGGCGGTCGGGGTCGCACACCACCTGCACCAGGCCTTCGCGGTCGCGCATGTCGATGAAGATCACGCCGCCGTGGTCGCGGCGGCGGTGCGCCCAGCCCATGAGCGTGACGGTCTGGCCCATCAGCGCTTCGCTGACAAGTCCGCAGTAGGTGGTTCTCATAGTGGTTCCAGTGTCCGGTTGTTGGGTTCGGGGCCGCGTCGTGCGCGGCTGCTGTGGCGCTGGGCTCGCTGCGAGCCTGACGGTTGAGCGCCTGCCGGTCGCTCAACCGAGCTGGTTTCGCGCCGGCGCGGCCAGCGGCACCGGTGGTGCCACCACGCCCATGGAGATGATGTACTTCAGCGCCTCGTCCACGCTCATCGAAAGCGCGATCACGTCCTTGCGGGGCACCATGAGGAAGAAGCCTGACGTCGGGTTGGGGGTCGTGGGCACATACACGCTGAGGTAGTCGCTATTCAGGTGCAGCGCCGCCTCGCCGCCTGGGCGGCCCGTGACGAAGGCGATGGTCCAGGCGCCCTCTCGCGGGTACTGCACCAGCACGGCCTCGCGAAAGGCGTTGCCGCTGCTCGAGAACAGGGTGTCGGACACCTGCTTCACCGAGCTGTAGATCGACTTGACGATGGGGATCTGGTTGAGGATTCGGCTGCCCTGTCGCAGCGCCCATTGGCCCACCATGTTGGTGGCAAAAATGCCGGTGAGCAGCAGCCCGGCAACCATCACGATCACGCCCAGGCCGGGGATGCGCTTGAGCCCTTCGATGACCGGCGTGGCCGCGTGCGGCAGGACGGTCTGCGTGGCGGTGAGAAGTGCGGCGAACACGCCGTCGAGCAACCCGAGGACCGCGTGCAACACCCAGATCGTGATCGCCAGTGGCAACCAGACCAGCAGGCCGGCGAGCAAGTATCTCTTCACGACGATCCCGAGGCAGCGGCCGTGGTCAGTGGCAGGCGCAGGAGGTGCCGCAGCCTGCGGCCGGGCTCGCTGCGCCGGCGGAATCGGCCGCTGCTGCAGCGGGCTTGGCGGCCTCGCCGCCCTCGGTCTTGCCGGTGTCGGCCTTGCCGGTGTCGGCCTTGCCGGTGTCGGCCTTGCTTGTCTCGCTGGCTGCGTCGGGTTTGGCGGTGCCGTTGCCGCCGCGGAAATCGGTGGCATACCAGCCGGAACCCTTGAGCTGGAAGCCGGCTGCGGTGAGCTGCTTCTTGAACGACGGCGCGCCGCAGGCGGGGCACTCGGTCAGGACAGGGTCGGAGACCTTTTGCAGCACATCCTTTGCGTGGCCACAAGATTCGCAGCGGTAGGCGTAGATCGGCATGGCTAAGCTCTTGATTCCAAAAGGAAAAAGGTCATTATAAGAGTCGACAGAGAGGGGTTCGCTTCGCGCATTGCGCGGAAATCGGGCCGCTTGTGAAGTTCTTCAAGTGCTGACCACGCCGACCACGCGATGGTGAGTGCCGTGGCGGTTCCTTACCGCCTGCGGTCCGAGCGAACCCACCACCATGCCGAGCACAGCCATGAGCACGCCGGCAAGCTGCGCCGGGAAAGCCTCGCCCGCCGGCGTGTAGAGGAACAGCAGCCACGCCAGCACGCCGAGCACGATGGAAAACACGGCTCCCTGGGTGGTGGCGCGTGTCCAGTACAGGCCGAAGACCAGCGGCACGAACGCGCCAACCAGCGTCACCTGGTACGCGCCGGACACCATGTCGTAGATGGGCGTGCCCTGCAAAGCAATGGCGTAGCCGCACACGAAGACGCTGAACACAAGCACTGCCGCCCGCATGGTCCAGAGTTCCTTGCGGTCACTCTGGCGTGGGAAGACCTGCCGCCAGATGTTTTCGACAAAGGTCACCGACGGGGCCAGCAACGTAGCCGAGGCCGTCGACTTGAGCGCCGAGAGCAAGGCGCCGAAGAACAGCACCTGCATGACGAAAGGCATGCGTTCCAGCACCAGCGTCGGCAGGACCTTCTGGGGATCCTCCTTGATGAGCGCCTCGGCCTGCTCCGGCATGATGATGAGCGCGCTGGTCACCAGGAACATGGGCACGAACGCGAACAGGATGTAGGCAATACCGCCGATCACCGGGCCCTTGGTCGCCGCATGCACGCTGTTGGCTGACATCACCCGCTGGAAAACGTCCTGCTGCGGAATGGAGCCAAGCATCATGGTGATGGCCGCCGCGAAGAAGAACATCATGTCGGTGAAGGTCGGCGCAGGCAGGAAATTGAAGAGGTCCTTGCTGACCGCCAGCGCGATCACCTTATCGGCGCCGCCCGCCTGGCCGGCCGCGAACACGGCGATGACCGCCAGCCCCAGCACGAGGATGATCATCTGGATGAAGTCGGTCACCGCCACCGACCACATGCCACCGAAAAGCGTGTAGGCGAGGATGGACGCCGTGCCGAGCACCATGCCCATCGGGATGGAAATGACGCCGTTGGAAAGCAGGTTGAAGACGAGTCCCAGCGCAGTGACCTGGGCCGACACCCAGCCCAGGTAGGACAGGATGATGATCAGGGAGCAGACGACCTCAATGCCCCGGCCATAGCGCTCGCGGTAATAGTCGCTGATGGTCAGCAGCGTCATCTTGTAGAGCTTGGCCGCGAAGAACAGACCCACCAGGACGAGGCAGGTGCCGGCCCCAAACGGATCTTCCACCACGCCGTTCAGCCCGCCTTGCACGAATTTCGCCGGAATGCCCAGTACCGTTTCCGATCCGAACCAGGTCGCAAACGTCGTGGTGACGATCATCACCAGCGGCAGGTGCCGGCCGGCAATGGCGAAATCGGCCGTATTCTTCACCCGCTTGGCCGCCCACAAGCCGATGGCGATGGTGAAAAGGAGGTAGACGATGACCAGGGTCAGCAGCATGGCGCGCGGCTCCGATGCGGAAACAGGAGAGGTGGCGATCGTCGATTATCGGCGGATCCACCGGGCGTAAGGGTCGCGGCGCCTCGCGGTCAAAGGCCCATGCGGAGCGTGAGGTACGCCATGACGCCCCCGGTGATGAGCACCAGCCCGACGGCGAGCACGGCCTTCAGCAGCCGGTTGGTGCGCATCTGCTCGGCCAGCAGGACCTCCATGAAACGCGGATCTCGCAGCGGGTAACGCTGCAGCGACTGGTGCAGCAGCCGGGGCAGTTCCGGCAGCAGCTGCGCGTAGCGTGGTGCCTCCTGCTTCAAACGCTCGGCGAGCCCGCGCCAGCCGATCTGGTCGTTCATCCAGCGCTCGAGGAAGGGCTTGGCGGTGGCCCAGAGGTCGAGCTCGGGGTCGAGCTGACGGCCCAGGCCTTCGACGTTGAGCAAGGTTTTCTGCAGCAGCACGAGTTGCGGCTGAATTTCCACGTTGAAGCGGCGCGAGGCCTGGAACAAACGCAGCAGTACCTGCCCCAGGGAAATGTCCTTGAGAGGGCGGTCGAAGTGCGGCTCGCACACCGTGCGGATGGCGCCTTCCAGCTCGTCGACGCGCGTGAGCGCAGGCACCCAGCCGCTTTCCACGTGCAGCTCGGCCACGCGCTTGTAGTCGCGCCGGAAGAAGGCGACGAAGTTCTGGGCCAGGTAGTCCTTGTCGAACTCGGTGAGCGTGCCCACGATGCCGAAATCGAGTGCGATGTAGCGGCCGAAGGTCGCCGGTGCGATGCTCACCTGGATGTTGCCCGGGTGCATGTCGGCATGAAAGAAGCCATCGCGGAACACCTGGGTGAAGAAGATGGTGACGCCGTCGCGCGCGAGCTTGGGAATGTCGACGCCCGCCTCGCGCAGCCGCTGCGCCTGGCTGATCGGCACGCCGTGCATGCGCTCCATGACGATGACGCTCGGCGTGCAAAGGTGCCAGTACATCTCCGGGATCATCACCAGCTGCAGGCCGTCCATATTGCGCCGTAGCTGCGCAGCGTTGGCGGCCTCGCGCACCAGGTCGAGCTCGTCGTGCAGGTAGATGTCGAACTCGGCAACGACCTCCCGCGGCTTGAGGCGGCGAGCGTCGGCGCTGAGGCGTTCGACCCAGCGCGCCAGCGTGCGCATGAGCGACAGGTCGTCGTCGATCACCGCCAGCATGCCGGGGCGCAGCACCTTGACGGCCACCTCACGGCCATCCTTCAGCCGGGCAAAGTGCACCTGCGCGATGGACGCGCTGGCCACAGGCTCGGCGTCGAAGCGGTCGAACAGCGCCTCCAGGGGCCGGCCGAAGGCGCGCTCCACCAGCCGGCGCGCCACCTCGGCCGGGAACGGCGGCACGCGGTCCTGCAACAGCGCCAGCTCGTCGGCCACGTCGGCCGGCAGCAGATCGCGGCGCGTGGAAAGCACCTGCCCGAACTTCACGAAGATGGGGCCCAGCCGCTCCAGCGCCAGGCGAAGCCGCACGCCGCGCGGCACGTCGAAGCGGCGGCCGATGGTGACCACCCAGGCCAGCAGGCGCACTCCGCGGTGCCGGAAGCCGGAGAGCGCAAGCTCATCCAGCCCGTAGCGCAGAACCGTGAAGACGATGAGAACGAGGCGCGCCAGGTGCCTCATCGCGGCGCGGATCCCCGCCCGGCCGCCAAGCCGGCGAGCATACGCACCGGCTCGCGCACGCCGGCGGCCAGGATGCCGCCAATGCGGGCGAGTTCGTGCGCGGGACCGGGCCCCACCAGGCGCGCCAGGTCGTCCTGCACATCCCAGCGCAGGTTGTCCATCAGCCAACTCATGTCGGTGGCGAGCGCCGCGTCGCCGTTCACGGCCACGGGCGGCCGCTGCCCGGCCAGGCCCTCGACCAATCGCCGCGCGGGGCTGGAGGCATCGACCACGAGCACAAGGTCGGGCTCGGCCGCCGCGGGCGTGGCGTTCCATTCGAGCAGCCCGGCCGGCGTGATGGCGAAGCTCAATTCCGGCACGGGCGGCAGCAGCGCGGGCCAGCCGGCAAGCTCAATCTTCACCAGGCGCCCGGCATGCGGACGCAGCCGCAAGACAGCGGCGTCTTCACCTGCGATCACGTGGTTGAGCCACAGCGTCAGGCGTTCCATGAAGGCACTGGCGGCAAGCTGCTGGAGGGCTGAAAACATGCGCGCCATTGTAGGCACCGCCCCTTGCGTATCGACGTGCGGGCATGGATCCTGCCGGGGCATTGTTTTGGGGGAGAATCCGCGGCTCGAAGACCGGACGGCCATGCGCCTTCGGGGGAAAGGCAGCAGGTTCGACGAACACCAAGCGGTCGGTCCACGCACCACTCGCGGCGGCCTTGACGCACCGCAGCTTACGCAGCTGCCGGCAACGGCAGCCTGCGCACGGCCTCCTGACCGATGTTTGAACAACGCACCTACAAGAGGACCTTCTACAGCGCGCCGCAGTCGGTGCGCTCGATGGTGGCCGCCTTCATGGAGCCGGCCATCATCGTCGCGACCTTCCTGATCGCAAACGTGCGCTTTGGTGAGCCGGTCGATCGGCCGGAGCTCACCATCGCCCTGCTGGTCTTCGCACTCACCTTCCCCGGGCGCGACCGCTTCCGCGACAACCTCATCGCGGCAGCAGTGGACCTGGGCTCCACGTGGGTCGTGCTGGTCATCATCATGGCGCTGTGCGGCTACGCGACTGACAGCATCGGGTTCTTCGAACGCGACGCGCTGCTGGCATGGATCGTCGCCACGCCCGTGCTGCAGTGGGTGGCGGTTTACATAGGCCAGAAAATCGTGCGGCGCCAGGCCTTGCAGCCGCATGCGCGGCGCTCGGCGGTGGTGGTCGGCGCAGGTCCCCTGGGGGTGAAGGTGGCACGCGCGCTGGTGGACGGCGAGGACCAGGGCATCGACTTCATCGGCTACTTCGACGACCGCACCGACGAGCGCGTGCACGAGGGCGCCAGGCGGCAGCGGCTGGGCGGGCTTCAGGGCGTGGCCGAATACATCCGCAAGCACGGCATCCGCGAGGTCTTCATCACCTTGCCGCTCGGCTCGCAGCCGCGCATCGTGCAGCTGCTCGAAGGCATGCAGGGCACGACCGCTTCCATCTTCTTCGTGCCTGACGTGTTCGGCATCAGCATCATCCAGGGCCGCCTGCAAGACATGAACGGCGTGCCCATGGTGGGCATCTGCGAGACGCCTTTCACCGGCACCAATGAACTCGTCAAGCGCGTGAGCGACATCGTGCTGGCCACGGCGATCATCGTCTTGATCTCGCCGCTGCTGCTGGCCCTGGCGATCGGCGTGAAGCTGAGCTCGCGGGGGCCGGTGATCTTCAAGCAGCGCCGCAACGGCCTCGACGGCGAGGAGATCATCGTCTACAAGTTTCGCTCCATGGTGGCGCAGGACAATGGCCAGATGGTGCGCCAGGCCACGAAGAACGACCCACGCGTCACCCGCTTCGGCGCCTTCCTGCGGCGCACCTCGCTGGATGAGCTGCCGCAGTTCTTCAACGTGCTGCAGGGGCGCATGAGCATCGTGGGTCCGCGGCCGCACGCCGTGGCCCACAATGAGGAGTACCGGCGCATCATCAAAGCCTACATGGTGCGCCACAAGGTCAAGCCGGGTATCACCGGCTGGGCACAGGTCAACGGTCACCGGGGGGAGACCGACACCTTAGAGAAGATGCAGGCACGGGTCGAATACGACCTGGAATATCTGCGGAACTGGTCGCTCGGCCTGGATCTGCAGATCATCGTGCGTACCATCCGCCTCGTGTTTTTCGACCGGAACGCTTATTGAGTCAGCGTCGCAGGTGAAAGCCTGCTGTCGAAGAGATCGTCAAACTCTTCCGGAGAGATTCATGCCAAGAACGATGCACACCGCTCCCCGTGCCCCCATGGCGCTACTCGCCGCGCTCGCGGTGCTGGGCGGCACGGCGGCCGAAGCGGCCGAGGACCGGCCCTGGTACATCGGTGTGAGCCAAACATTCACCCGCGACGACAACGTGTTTCGCAACGTCGGCAACAAGACTGCCGACACCATCTCCAGCACCGGCGTGCTGGGCGGTGTGGACTGGCGGCCCGGGCGGCAGCGGCTGTACCTGGACGCCACGGCGGCGAAGAACAAGTTCGACAAGCTGGAGCAACTGGACAACACCAGCCATTCGGTGAGCACGGGGCTCAACTGGGAGACAGTCGGCGACCTGTCCGGGAACTTTCGGTTCAACAGCCGGAAAAGCATGACCGACTCCTCGGTGATCGGCTTCGGCGCTGTGCCCCCCGCGCCGGACCTGAAGGACATCGAGAAGGTACGGGCGGCATCGGCAGGCGTGCGCTGGGGCTTCACCTCGGCCCTCGGCGTGGAAGGCACCGTCGAGCGCCGCAAACTCGACCTGTCGCTCTCCAACCAGCGCGACACCACGCAGGACTCGGCTTCGCTCGGTTTGCGCTGGAGAGGGGGCGGCGAGCTGAGCTTCGGCGTGGCCGGCCGCGCGACCCAGGCCGAGACGCCGCTGTTCCAGCCCCTGCTGCCGCTGATCCTCACCGGGGGCGTGCCGCAGCTTGGACCGGTTGAGCCCGACGAGACGGACCGCAAAGACCTCGACTTCAGCGTGAGCTGGGTGCCCTCCGGGCTGAGCACCATCACGGGTCGCATCAGCCTCACCAAGGAAGATCACACCGCCCCCAGCCGGGCCGATTTCGACGGCGTGACCGGCGCCGTCAACTGGGAATACAAGCCGACTGGCAAGACCGTGATCCGCAGCGCGCTGATCCGCGACACTTCCGACCAGGCTTCCTTCCTCTCGCTTGAACACATTGGCCTCGCGGGGCTGCAGTTCGAGAACAGCCGGCTGAGCTGGATCGGCGTGGTGGAAGCCGATTGGGCGGCCACGGCCAAGATCATGGTGAACGGAAGCTTCCGCCATGTCCGCAGCGACTTCGAGACACTGGACGGCCCCGGTTTCAGCAGCACGGCCACCAAGCTGGGACTGCGCGCTCACTATCAAGCCACGCGCACCATCGGCCTTGGCTGCAGCCTCTCGCACGAGCGCGGTTCCAGCTCGTCCGACTTCCGCGCCAACATCACTTCCTGCTACGGACAATTCGTCCTTCAATGACCCGAACCATCCTGCTCACCGGAGCCACCGGCTACATCGCCTCGCACACTTGGCTGGCCCTTCGCGCCGCCGGCTTCGGTGTGGTGGGCGTCGACAACTTCACCAACAGCTCGCCGCACGTGCTGGACCGCTTGGCCCGGCTCACCGGCGAGACGCCGGTCTTCGAGCAGACGAACGTGTGCGATGAGGCGGCCATGGAGGCGGTGTTCGCGCGCCACCGCATCGACGCGGTGGTGCACTTCGCCGCGCTCAAGGCGGTGGGCGAAAGCATGCAGAAGCCGCTCGCTTACTACGCCAACAATTTGGGTGGGCTGCTCACGCTGGCCCAGACGATGGAGCGACACGGGCTGGGCACGCTGGTGTTCAGTTCCAGCGCCACGGTGTACGGCCAACCGCGCTCGCTGCCCATCCGCGAAGACGCGCCGCTCTCGGTGACCAACCCCTACGGGGCCACCAAGCTGATGAGCGAAGACATCCTGCGCGACTTGGAGCGCGCCGATGCGCGCTGGAAGATCGCGCTGTTGCGCTACTTCAACCCCGTGGGCGCCCACGAAAGCGGACTCATCGGCGAAGATCCGCGCGGCATCCCGAACAACGTGATGCCGTTTATCACGCAGGTGGCCGTGGGCAAGCGCGAGCGGCTCTCGGTCTTCGGCAACGACTACGACACCTTCGACGGCACCGGCGTGCGCGACTACATCCACGTGATGGACCTGGCCGAGGGCCACGTGGCCGCGCTGCGCTACCTGATCGACCAACAGCAGGGCATCACGGCCAACCTCGGCACGGGCCGCGGCTACAGCGTGCTGGAGCTGGTGCGCGCGTTCGAGAAGGCGAGCGGCCGGCCCATTGCCTACCAAATGTCGCCGCGCCGGCCCGGCGACATCGCCGCCAGCTACGCCGACCCCAGCCTGGCGCACCAGCGGCTCGCCTGGCACGCCACACGCGACCTCGACGCCATGTGCGCCGATGCCTGGCGCTGGCAGAGCATGAACCCCGGCGGCTTCGACACTTCCACTCCTACTTCTCTCAGGCCATGAGTTCTCTTATCCAAGTTCAACCAGTCATCATGGCCGGCGGCAACGGCACGCGGCTGTGGCCGCTGTCGCGCGCGCAGTACCCCAAGCAGTTCCTTGTCCTGCAAGGCAACCGCAGCCTCTTCCAGCAGGCCGCGGCGCGCTTGGCCGGCTTGAAGGCGGACAACATCTCCGTGGCCGCACCCTGTGTGGTGGGCAACGAGGAGCACCGCTTCCTGGTACTCGACCAGCTGCGCGAGGTCAAAGGCATGGCCCACGCCACCGTGGTGCTCGAGCCCATGGGCCGCAACACCGCCCCCGCGATGACCCTGGCCGCGCTGCACGCCCTGGCCGGCGGCGCCGACCCTGTGCTCGTCGTCACGCCGGCCGACCAGACCGTGACTGACGAGCCGGCCTTCGCCCGCGCGCTGCAGCAGGCGGTGCGCATTGTAGCGCAGGGTGCCTTCGTGATTCTGGGCATCCAACCCGACCGGCCCGAAACCGGCTTCGGCTACATCCGCGCCGCAGCCGGCACCGGCCCTATCGACGCGCCGGTTGTGGCGCAGTTCGTGGAGAAGCCCGACCGCACCACCGCCGAGCGCTACCTCACCGAAGGGCACTACTACTGGAACAGCGGCATGTTCGTCGTGCGCGCGTCCCTGTGGCTGAAGGCGCTGGGCCAGTTCCGGCCCGATATCGAACACGCCACGCGCTCGGCCTGGGAAAAACGCAGCGTCGATGCAAGTTTTGTGCGTCCCGGCAAAGAGGAGTTCGGCACCATCCCCAGCGAGTCTGTGGACTACGCGGTGATGGAGAAATGCCCCGGCTCGGGGGCCTACGACATCCGCATGGTGCCGCTGGCGGCTGGTTGGTCGGACCTGGGCGCCTGGGACGCCGTGTGGCAGGTGAGCGAGAAAGACGCCGCAGGCAACGCCTGCACCGGCGACACCTTCGTGCGCGACAGCCGCGGCACGCTCGTGCATGCCACCAGCCGGCTGGTGGGCGTGGTGGGCCTGGAGAACGTGGTGGTCGTCGAAACGCCCGATGCGGTGCTGGTGACCGATCGCAGCCGCAGCCAGGACGTGAAACACATCGTGGCCCACCTCGACGGTGAGGGCCGCAGCGAACACACCCTGCATCGCCAGGTGCATCGGCCGTGGGGCTGGTACGACAGCATCGACTCCGGCTCGCGCTTCCAGGTAAAGCGCATTTTGGTCAAGCCGGGCGCCTCGCTCAGTCTGCAGAAGCACCACCACCGCGCCGAGCACTGGATCGTGGTGTGCGGCACGGCGGAGGTGACCAACGGAGACCAGGTGATCCTGCTCACCGAGAACCAGAGCACCTACATCCCCGTGGGGCAGGTGCATCGCCTGTCCAACCCGGGCAAGGTGCCGCTGGAAATCATCGAGGTGCAGTCAGGCAGCTACCTCGGCGAAGACGACATCGTGCGCTTCGAGGACACCTACGGCCGCGTGCCGGGCGCCAAGCGCGAGGGTTGAATCCGGGGGTTCTTAGCCCTCGCCGCCGGGCGCCGCGCCCAGCCCGCTCAAACGCGTGCGGTCGCGCGGCGGCACCGTCTTGAGCAGGTCCGCCACGAAAGCCTCGTGCATTCGGAACGCGCGCTGCGGCGAATCGTCGATGGACGACACGCGGAACAGCAGGCCGTCGGGCACTTGGCCGGTGAGGCCGAGGCGGATCTCGACCATGCGCTGTTCAAACTTGCTCATCACCGCCTGATCGCCCATGGTGAACCAGTAGGTAATGGGCTCCTGACGCGCGCCGAGGCTGGTGTTCAGCCGTCGGCCGGCGATCGTGCCAAAGGGTGTAGCCACCCGGGCCGGCTCGTTGCTGACCATCTTGAACCCCTGCGCGGGGTAGCACACCTCGGGCTTGTGCGCCTGCAGGTCGCCGCGCTGGTCGTCGCCATAGGCCAGGGCCAGCATCACGTGATAGCCCTGCGAGTTCACGTAGGTGCGGGTGACAATCTGGCTGTAGAGCTTGTCCAGCAGCTGCTGCGTCTGCGGGTTCACCACTTGGTTACCCGCCGCGGGCAGCATGCGCCAGTCGCCGAACTGTCGCGGCACCGTGTCTTCGAGGATGTACTTTGGCGGCGAGCCGACCGGCTTGGAAGCCGGCCGCGCCGCGATGCCGCCGACGGCAGCCAGGGCCATCAATCCGGCCAGCACGATGGACACTCGCATGCTGTTCATGGGACGGACCTCACTGCAAATTCGCCATGGTGTGAGCACACGGCATTCCCGCCGCTGCGGCTGGGCTGACTGCTTCACGTTATGCAACAGACCCGGCCGGCGCCCGTCAGCCTTGTAAGCGATTGCGCGGCCGGCGCGACGCAGATCATCTCCAAGTTCCGCATTCTGTAAGCCCAAGCGGCTTTTCCGGGCTGGTACGAACCCTGCGCAGACTCTGCGCGCCTGCGAAAGCGGGCGCCGCGTCCGGCAGTCGGGCGCATATCGCACGTAGTACCCATGCCTGTCACCCGCCCGTTTGCCGCAAAACATGCCGCTGGCCCGCAAGGCCCGGCGGCGCTTGCGCGCGGACGGCATGGCAAGCCTTTCTCCTTGGCGGCCCACGCTCCGACCTTGTCGGACAACGCCACCGCAGTGTCCTTGCGCGACCCCACGCCTTTGCGTCACACCGACCTCGTCGGTTCACTCGCTCCCCGCACTGCAACGTCATCGCCCACACGGGCGGTACTTGCAACCTCTCCACGAGTGAATCATGACCTTCCACTTCTCCTCTATTACGGATGAACAACCTGCCCGCCTGCTCGTCACTCTCTTGACCGCTGCGGCGCTTGCCGCCTGCGGTGGCGGCGCCGGCAGCTCCGGCGATGCCGCCGGCATGGCCAACACCACGGCCGCTGTGCCCACGGACAGCACAGCCGATGAGATGCCCGATCTCACCGATGCCCGCCCGGCCGCCACCGACAGCGACCCGTCAACCGCCGTGGCAGGCATCAGCGTCACCGACATGAGGCCGCACTCCGCCGGCAGCCCGACTGCCGTCGACGTGGACGCCACGCTCATCCCCACGGGTTCGACAGGCACGTCAGAGGTGCGCATCAAAGCCGCCAGCACGACGCCCTTCGCCACCAACATCGGCGCCTTTCGCGTGGCCTGCGATTTCTCGCACATGCTGCCCGACGACCCCATCGTGGCGCCGGGGCAGCCTGGCGGCTCACACCTGCACGCCTTCTTCGGCAACACCGGGGTCGATGCGAACTCGACCCCCGAGTCGATCGCGGCCACGGGCAACTCCACTTGCAAGGGCGGCACGGCCAACCGCTCGGCCTATTGGGTGCCGGCGATGATCGACACACGCACCGGCGCGCCGGTGAAGCCTCGCGTGGCCAACATCTATTACAAGACCGGCTACAACGGCATCAAGCCCGCGCAGGTGCAGCCCTTCCCCGCGGGCCTGCGCATGATTGCCGGCAACTCGAAGAACACGACCTCGAAAGGACCGTTCCGCTACCAGTGTGTAGGCCAGGGCTCTGACGCGATGTGGGGCCCGGCGATCCAGAACTGCCCGGTGGGCGCCACGATGTGGCAGATGGTGTTCTTCCCACAGTGCTGGGACGGCGTGAACCTCGACTCTCCCGATCACAAGAGCCACATGAGCTACACCATCAGCCGCGCCTGCCCGGCCACGCACCCGGTGCCGCTGCCGGAAATCACCTTCAACATCGTCTACGACATCAAAGAGGCGAACGCTCCCTTGCACTGGCGGCTGTCTTCCGACAACTACGACCGCACGCTGCCCGGCGGCTACTCGTCGCACGGCGACTGGTTCAACGGCTGGCAGGAGGACGTGATGCAAACCTACGTGAAGCACTGCGACCAGGCCTCGATGGACTGCCGCGCGCAGCTGCTGGGCGACGGGCGCACGCTGTACTGAGCGCCATGACGACGCGCCGAATGTTCCTTATCGCCGGCGCTGGCGCGGCGGCGGCGCTGGCCATGCAGCGCGATGCGCCGGCTCGCGGTGCGGCGCCCCTCGACCTGGCGCAGCATGAGCTCGACCAGGCCGCGCGACGCGCCTCGCTGTGCACATCGGCCAACGCCACCGGCGTGGGCCTGCGCGGCGAGTACTTCGCCGAAGAGGGCTGCCGCGGCGCGCCGCTGGCAGTGCGGCAGGACGGGATCATCGACTTCGACGCCACGCTGGGCTGGGGCGATGAGCGTCGGCGCCCGCGCTCGGTGCGCTGGTCAGGATGGGTGAAGCCGGTCTTGAGCGGCACCTATCGCTTCCATGCTGGCAGTGATGAATCGCACATCGTTGTGGCGAGGCAGACCGTGAGCGGCGCGGCGCGGGCCGGCATCGAGTTGGCGGCGGGCCGTTTCTATCCCATTGCCATTCGCATGGACCGCATCGCCAGCAACGCCCGCATCCGGCTCGAATGGACGGCCCCGCACGGCGCTCGGCTGCTGGTGCCGCAGGTGCTGATGTACTTGCCGACGGATAGCGTGTCTGCCGTTCGGGGCTGATGCGCTTCGTTCGCGGACGGCGCGCTCCTTTCTCAAGGACAGGGCCCCGCGAGCCGACTCACGCCGTCTGTTCGGCCTGCGCGACCTCTTCGGCGGTCATCACATGGCGGCGGTCGCGCACCGGCAGGCAAACCCGGAACGTCGTGCCGACGCGCGGCTCGCTCTTCACCTCGATGCGCCCTCCGTGCCGGCGCACGATCCCGTACGACAGGGACAGGCCAAGCCCCGTGCCCTTGCCCACCGGCTTGGTGGTGAAGAACGGATCGAAGATCCGGCTCAGATGCTCGGGCTCGATGCCACAACCGTTGTCAGCCACTTCCACGAAGACCTCGCCCTCGCCCAAGTCGCCTGTCGTGACGACGATCCGGCCACGCTCGGTGCGGCCGGACAGGGCATGGGCGGCATTCATCAGAAGATTCATGAAGACCTGATTGAGCTGCGACGCCAGGCACTCGACCTGCGGAAGCTCGCCGTAGCAGCGGATCACATCGGCCACGTACTTGATCTCGTTGTGGACGATGTTCAAGGTGCTGTCCAGGCCCTTGTGCAAGTCAGCCCACATCCAATCCTGCTCGCCGGCATGCGAGAAGTCTTTCAGGTCCTGCACGATCTGCTTGACGCGCTGGGTACCGGAGCAAGATTCGTCGAGCAAATCCATCACGTCCCCGCGCACGTGGTCGTACTCGCGATCCTCCATGAGCTGCCGTACGGCCGCCGCCTCGGCAGGAGGCAGCCGGGCCAGGCGGGGCTCGAACGCGGCGACGATGTCGAGCAATCCCTGGACGTAGTCTTTGAGCGTGCCGAGGTTGGAGCTGACGTAGCCGATCGGGTTGTTGATCTCATGCGCCACGCCGGCGGCAAGCTGGCCGATCGACGCCATTTTCTCGGCCTGAAGCAGCTGGTTGTGAGCCTCCGCGAGACGCCTGATGAGCGCCTGCTGCTCGTCGCTGCGCCGCTGCAGTTCGTCGCGTGAACTCTGGCGCTCGACGAGATCGGCCCGCAGCTGATCGTTGCGTGCGTTGAGCTCCTTGGACATGAGGTCCAGTGTTCGCTCGATCATCGCTCGCTCGGCATCCGCGCCCTCATAAGCCTGGCTGACCGCCTGCAGCAGCACGTCGAGCCCCGAGGGCATCGCGTCGATCGTGCCGAAGGCGCGACGCAACTGACGCTGCAGCAGCTTGTGGAGGTTTTGCGTCATTCCTCGGCCAAGGTCGTGATGGTCATCGTCTGGTTGTGCAGTTCGCAGCTGCCCGCCGTGCCCTGCGGGCACAGCTCACCGTAGGAATAGAACCCCGCCAGCACGGCGTGAGGCAGCACGTCGCGCACGCCCTCGATCTCCTCCTCGACGCGCTGGCGCAGCACGAGCTTGCGTCCGACGCAGCTGATCAAAATCGCCAGCTCCGCCTGCGCTCCGCCCAAACCTCGCGCGCTCGCGTGCGCGGAGTCGCATGCGCCGTCGACCAGCCGGTCGAAATTGGCCTTCATCAAACGCGCCTGTGCACCCTCGGGAAGGTCACCAGCGAAGGTCAAGCTGCCCTGCGCCTCGTCGACCGCCAGCACCGTGCGTACGAGGCCGGGGCCGCCCGAGTCGTCTTCGAGCAGAAGGGGGAACAGCAGAGCCGAGCCCGGCAGGTCGCGCGAGTGCTCCCCCAGATAGGTCTTGTACAGCGCCAGCGCGCACTCGCCGTCGAGTTCGAGCAGCACGTTGCCGCGCGACTTCGTCACTCGGCGCGCCGGGCCGAAGCTGTCCCAGCCGCCCACCGAGCCATAACCCACGCGCAGCGCGTCGCCGTACAGACCCACGCCGACGGCCCGCGAGGGGCGGCCTGGGCCATTGCAGCAGACGAGAGTCTCGACAAAGCGGTCGCCGTCGGCCGCCAGGCCACCCGTGGCGCACACCTCGGCCGGCAAAGCGCTCCGCAGTGCGTGGGCGAAGGCGCTGCCGTTGACCTGCAGGCCATCGCACAGTGCGAACACGTGGCGCAGCCCCGGTCGCACGAGGGTGCGCGCGATCTCCCGGGCGGCGTCTGCGCCATCGGCGCCGGCCTCGACATCCACATCGACGCTGGCCACCGTGCAATGCTCGAATCGAACCGCGGTCACGACGAGGGATTCATCTCGGACGGCGGTGCCCGCCACCTCGCCCGCTGTCGAGCAGCCGATGAGCGCACCACCCGGGTAGGCCACACGAAGCTGTGCGATCAAATCGTCCCTGCGCAGCAACGATCCGCTGCCGAACGCGAGCAGCAGCTGTGCGGATGGCGCGCCGTCGCCCGGCAGCGACGGCGACCAGCCGTCCGGCCCGGCCCACAGGTGTTGGGTGATTCGCATGCGGGGTCTCCTGCATCGTTCGTTCGGCACTGCCGGTTTCCGACAGTGCCGATGCGCCGTTTTCGGCCGACGGTTCAAGGAATTGAGCTTTCCGCACGGTTGGCTGCGATGGCTCTTCGCAAATCCGCTAAAGGGCGGCAACAGCCGGACGACATCCACGGGAGCCGAGATGCCCGTCAAGAAATGTCACCGGTGATCCCATCCCCCGACACCAGCTTCGCCGCAGGCAGATGCCGCCTGTCGGGTCACGACGCGATCCAGCTGATCGAGCAATCCCAGACCGGGCATTTCGTGGTCGAGGGTGACCGCATCGTGTATGCCAACCCGTCACTGGCTGCGATGCTGGGCTGGAGCGTGGACGAACTGGTGGGCCAGCCCCATGCAGTGACGACGCCGCCCGAACTGCGCGAGCGTACGCGGGAGATCCTCGCCCGCCGGCTGGCCGGCAAGGCAGGCCGCCCGGGACAGATGGCCTGCCTGAGGCGCGACGGCAGCCGCTTCGACGCCAGGATCTTCGCCACGCTGGTCCGGCTTGAAGGCCGGCCGGCCGTGCTGGTGACGCTGCATGACATCACCGAGCTGACCGCGGCCTTGCGCCAGGCGAGCTGGAACGCGGAGATGCTTGCGCGCACCGAGTCGCTGTGCCGATCGGGTTCTTTCGAGGTGTCGCTGAAGGACGGACACGTCACGCCGTCCGTCGGCCTTCGCGAACTGGTGGGCTGGCCGGCGGATGCCCCGCACGGCCACATCGACGCCCTCGAATGGATCCCGCCCGACGAGCGGGACTTCGTCGCCGGCATCTGGCGCACCGCCACGCCCGGCGAGCCCTTCGACTTCCAGCACCGCATCCTGACCGGCGACGGGCAGCGGCTGATCGTGCTGCATCGCGGGCGCGTCGAGGACGATGGCGCAGGTGGCCGCCAGGGCGTCGCCTTGCTGCAGGACATCACGGCACAGCGCGAGGCCGAAGTGCGCCTGCAGGAGCTGGCAACGCACGATGAGGTGACGGGCCTGCCGAACCGCGCCGCTTTCCTTGATCAGCTCGATGCCGCCATCGTTTCGGCCGGCTGGGACGAGCACTTGGTCGCTCTGCTGACGATCGACGTCCCGCGCATCGGCGAGCTGCGCGACAAGATGGGTTTCGGTGCGGGCGATGCGCTGGCCATGGCGCTGGCCTCGCGCCTGCAGCAGCAGCGACGCGAAGGCGAATCGGTGGCACAGCTCGGCAATCAGGAGTTCGTGCTGATGCTCGAGTTGCCGCAGGCCATCGGGGATCTGAAAGCCGCAGTCCTGGAACGGGCTGACGAGCTGAGGCTGGCACTCGAAGCCCCGGTGCAGATTGCGTCGACGCAGACCTTCGCGCGCTGCGTGATCGGCGTGGCCAGTTTCCCCGGCGATGCGCGGCGTCCGGCGGAACTGGTGGAGCTCGCGCAGACGGCGCGCCTGCGCGCAACGCCCGAGGTCCCGGTCGTGCTGTACGAACCCGACTCGAACGTTCGCGCGCTGCGCGAGATGCGCATCGAGGCCCTGCTGCGTCAGGCGATCGCCGATGACGAACTGGAGCTGCACTACGAGCCGCAGGTCGACATGGCCAAGGGCACCATCGCCGGGGCCGAAGCCCTGCTGCGCTGGACCTCCTCGGCCATCGGCAGCGTGTCGCCGGCCGAGTTCATGCCGGTCGCCGAACGAACCGGGCTCATCGGCGCCTTGGGCGACTGGGTGCTGCGGCGCGTGTGCCGGCAGGTCGCCGACTGGCGCTCTGCCGGCGTCCCCGCGGTGCGCATCGGCGTGAACTTCGCGCCACCGCAGCTGCAGCGGCGCGACTTGGCCGGCCACCTGCAGGCCATCCTGCTGGAGACCGGCGTCGACCCTTCGGCCCTGGGCGTCGAGGTCACCGAGGGCACCGTGATGGCCGACGCGGCGCACGCCGCTGCCGTGCTGCGCGAAATCAGGGCCCTGGGGATCGAGGTGTCGCTGGACGCTTTCGGCACCGGCTTCTCCAGCCTCAGCTGCCTGCGCAGCCTGCCGATCGACGTCGTCAAGGTCGACCGCTCGTTCGTGCACGACGTGACGGCAGCGCCCGAGGACGTCTCCGTCACCCGGGCGGTCATCACCATGGCCCACGGACTGCAGATGAAGGTGCTCGCCGAAGGCGTGGAAACCGAAGGGCAGCTGAGCCTGCTGGCGGCCAACCGCTGCGACCTCATGCAGGGGCAATGCTTCAGCGAGCCGTTGCCAGCCGAGGAATTCGCGGCACTGCTGCACGAGGGCCGCAGGCTGCCCGAGCGTTTCATCACGCGCGCACGCAACTCTCGCACGCTGCTGCTCGTCGATGACGAGGAAGGCATCCTGGCCTCGCTGAAGCGGCTGCTGCGTCGCGACGCCTACACCATCGTCACGGCCAACAGCGCGGCGCAGGGCTTGCAGCGGCTGGCCGAATGCGAAGTCGACGTCATCGTTTCCGACCAGCGCATGCCCGGCATGACCGGCGTGGAATTCCTGCGCCGCGCCAAGGAGCTGTACCCGCACACGATCCGCATGGTGCTGTCCGGCTACACGGAACTGCAGTCGATCATCGACGCCATCAACGAGGGAGCGATCTACAAGTTCCTGACCAAGCCCTGGGACGATGCACGGCTGCGAGAGCATGTCGCCGAGGCATTCCGGCAGAAGGACATGGCAGACGAGAACCGCCGCCTGGCACGCCAGGTGGAGAGCGCCAACGCCGACGACCTGGCGCTGAACACCCGCCTCGAGTCGCTGATCGCTCAACAGCGCGACGACGCGGAGCTGCTGGCGCTGGCGGTGTCCAGCACGCGCGATGCGCTGGAGGTGCTGCCGGCGCCCGTTTTGGTGGTGGACGGCGACGGGACGCTGGCGTTCATCAATGAAGAGGCCCGGCGCCTGTTGCCACACGTGGCCGGCGAGATCGGCCGGCCGGCTTCCGAAGTGTTGCCTGCCGATTTGTGCGCGGCATTGGGCAACGCCACCCACGGCGCCGAGCCGCTTGTCGACCTCGGTGGTCAAGCTCACCGCGTGATCGCACGCCCGCTGCTGCGCAAGGGGGCCGTGCACGGGAAGATCTTGTTGCTCGTTGCGCAGTTCCAGACGGAGACCCATTGAATGGACGCCTGCCTGAGCACCGCCCCGCCACGCACCCCACCTGCGGCCGACATGACCGAGCCTGGACAGCCGATTTCGCCGATCGCGCTCGGGGACGCTGGGCGTCTGGCGCACCTGTTCCGCCACAGTCTGGCCCAAGGCGCGGTCCATCCCTTGCTGCCGGCGCTGAAGCGCCACCACGGGGTGCCGGACGGGCTGACCATGCCGTCGCCCACGATGCCGGCCGCTTCGCGGGCGGCAACCGTCGCATGCATTGGCGTCGAACGCCTGCGCCGGGGCGTCACGGCCCTGCCCAGCCTGCCGCAGGCGGTGCATGCCGCCCTGGCCGTTCTCAACGACGAAAGCGCGAGCGTCAGTGCGGTCGCCGAGCGTATCGAGCATGACCAGGTGCTGACCGCGCGCACGCTGCGCGCTGCCAACACGGCCTTTTACGGCGCGCCTGGTCGGGTCACGACCATTCGCGCGGCGATCGGCGTGCTGGGCTTGCGCACCGTGGCTGCACTGCTGACCACGGCGGCTGTCTCAGCGCAGTTCCCGGGCTCGGCACGGTGTCCGGAGTTCCGTTTCGGCAGCTTCTGGCGGCACACGCTCACCGCGGCGCTGACGGCGCGCGGCTTGGCCAAGGCCGTGGGGATGGACGCCGACGTGGCCTTCATCGCCGGCCTGCTGCATGACATCGGCTCGCTGGTGCTCGCCACCCAGTACCCTGCGGAGTTCAGCGTCGCACTGCGCCGCGCACGCGAGCAAGACCTGTCCATGCTCGAAGCCGAAAGGGGCGTGCTCGATGTGGACCACTGCATCGCTGGCGAGGCGCTGGCACGGCACTGGCGGCTGCCGGCTGTCGTGGCGCGGGCGATCGCGGAGCACCACGCGCCGTCCTCGGGCCCCGACGGCATGCCTTCCCTGGCCGAGCTGGTTCACGTGGGCGATGCGCTGGCCCACGGGATCCAACCGGCGGGCGAGATAGACGATGGGGTGCCGCCCGTGGCAGTGGAGGTCTGGTCGCGATTCGGGATAGACGTCCCCGCATGCCTGGCCGTCCTGCAATCGACCAACGCCGCCGTGGAGGCCCTGTGCGAGGCGCTGTCGCTGTGACTGCCGCGGCACCTTGCGGCACCACCGACCTGAGCCTCGGGGAACTGGTGCGCGCCAACGAGGAACTGACCGAGCTCAACCGCCAGCTGACCGCCGCGCAGGACCAGCTCGTGCAGTCCGAGAAGATGGCCTCCATCGGCCAGTTGGCGGCCGGCGTGGCCCACGAGATCAACAACCCGATCGGCTACATCTTCTCCAACTTCGGCACCCTGGAGCGCTACCTGCTCGACCTGTTCAAGGTGCTCGCCGCCTACGAAGCCTGCGAGCCGAGGCTGCCCGACGCGCAGGCGCGCCAGTCGTTGGCCGCGCTGCGGCGCGAAATCGATCTGGACTACCTCAAGGGCGACATCCCCACGCTGTTGGCCGAGACCCGGGAAGGCATCGAGCGCGTGCGCAAGATCGTCCAGGACCTGAAAGACTTCTCGCACGTGGACGCCCACCGCGAGTGGGAATGGTCGGATCTGCACAAGGGCATCGATTCGACGCTCAACATCGTCAACAACGAGATCAAGTACAAGGCCGACGTCGTCAAGCAGTACGGCTCGCTGCCGCTGGTGCGCTGCCTGGCTTCGGAGCTGAACCAGGTCTTCCTGAACCTGCTGGTGAATGCCGCTCACGCCATCGCCCACGAACGCGGCACGATCGTGGTGCGAACAGGCAGCGCCGGTGCCGAGGTGTGGGTGGAGGTGGAGGACGACGGCTGCGGCATCGCGCCCGAGCATCTGCAGCGCATCTTCGACCCGTTCTTCACAACCAAGCCGGTGGGCAAGGGGACGGGGATCGGACTGTCCCTGTCCTATGGCATCGTCAAGAAGCACGCAGGGCGCATCGACGTGGACAGCAAGGTCGGGCGCGGCACGCGGTTCCGCGTCACGCTGCCCGTGGACCCGGCGGCGCAAGCGACATGAGCCTCGCCGCGCACACCGAAGGCACCACTGCTCCGCAGGCGGCGCCGTCGGCTGCGGTGCTGTGCGTGGACGACGAACCCAATATCCTGTCGGCGCTGAAGCGAACCCTGCGGGGGGACGGCCATCGGGTGCTCACGGCCGGCAGCGGCCAGGAGGCGCTGCAGATCCTGCACGGCGAGCCGGTCGACATCATCGTGTCGGACATGCGCATGCCCGGCATGGACGGCGCCGAGTTGCTGGAACAGGCCCATGCGCGCTGGCCCGCGTCGATACGGCTGCTCCTGACCGGCCATGCCGACACCAGCGCCGCGGTGGCCGCCATCAACCGCGGCCGGATCTTCCGCTACCTGACCAAGCCCTGGGACGACGCCGAGCTGCGCTTTACCGTGCGCCAGGGTCTGGAGATTCGGCATCTCGAACGCGAGCGCCAGCGCCTGGAGGCCTTGACCGCGCGACAGAACATCGAGCTGCGCGACGCGAACGAGCGGCTCGAGCAGCGCGTGCAGGAGCGCACCGAAGCACTGTCGCGGGCGAATGACGCGCTCAAGCGCAGCTACCTGACGGGCATCAAGGTGTTTTCGGGCCTGATCGAACTGCGCGGCGGGCGCCTGGCTGGTCATGGCAGGCGCGTGGCCGACATGGCCATCAAGCTGGCCCAGGCGATGGGGCGGCCCGACGAGGAGACCCAGCAGATTTTCGTCGCCGCGCTGCTGCACGACATTGGGCTGATTGGACTGCGGGACTCGATCCTGACGAAGCCGGTGGCGCACTGCGACGCCGAAGAAGCGGTGCAGTTCCAGCGCCACGCCGAACTCGGCGAGCAGGCCTTGATGCCGCTGGAAGACATGCAGCCGGTGGCGGCACTGATCCGTGCCCATCACGAACGCTTCGACGGGCAGGGCTACCCGGATCGCCGCGCGGGCGACGCAATCCTTCCCGGCGCGCGCATTCTCGCGGTCGTCGACGTCTTCGACGAACTCCAGAACGCCCACCTGGTCGAGACGCCGATGTCGGTGCAGGAGGCTCGCACGGTCATCCGCCACGGGCGCGGCACGCAGTTCGACCCGGAGGTCGTGGACGTCTTCCTGCACATCACCGAACCGCAGCGGCCCAAGCCGGTGCCGGAGGTCCAACTGGCGTCAGCCCTGCTCGAACCCGCCATGGTGCTGGCGCGTGACCTGGTGTCGCCGAGCGGTGTGTTGATGCTCGCCGCGGGGCACGTGCTGACCGCATCCCTGATCCAGAAGGTGCAAGAGTTCGACCAGCGCGTGGGCGGCAAGCTCGTCATCCACGTCAGACCACGAGGAGCATCATGAATCGCCAACGCCTGCTGATCGTCGATGACGAGGCCCCGGTTCTCGCCGCCTTGAATCGTGCCGTCCGGCACCGCTACGGCCAGGCCCTGATCGTGGACACCCAGGTTGACGCGGCCGCCGCCCTCGAGCTGCTGCGCGTGCGCGACTTCGAGCTGGTGATTTCGGATCTGCGCATGCCGGCGATGGACGGCCTGACCTTTCTGCGCAAGGCAGCGCAACTGCGCCCGCACATGGTGCGCATGGTGCTCACAGGCTCCTCGGACTTCGAGACGGCCCAGCAGGCCATCAACGAGGCCGGCGCGTTTCGCTACCTGTGCAAACCCTGGTGCGACGAAGATCTTGCCCGGCATGTCGATGCGGCGCTGGCGCTGGCCGCGAGTGCCCGTGAGCAGCGAGAGTCTGCCCAGGCTTGGCACGATCAGCGCAAGCTGCCGTCTGCACAGGAACTGGAACGGCGCCGGCTGGAAGCGCTCGAGCCTGGCCTGACCCACGTCGAGTGGGGTCCTGCGGGCGAAGTGCTGATGCCTTCCATCACGACACTTGGCGGCCTGGGCAGTGGCGAACACGGGGTGGATAAGTAAGTTGAATGCGCCGATCTTTTGATCGAGCGGTGCGATGCGGCCATGTCGAAATCGGTCGGCCTGGATCGTCGTGAACGTGGAGCGGGTATGTTCCGTACCCTCACGCAAGGAAGGAGACCGACATGCGATTCATGGTGCTCGTCAAGGCCGACACACACAGTGAAGCGGGCGAGATGCCCAGCGAGCAATTGCTCGCCGAAATGGGCCGGTTCAACGAGGAGCTGGTAAAGGCCGGCGTCATGGAGGCCGGCGAGGGCTTGCACCCCAGCTCAAAGGGTGCACGAGTGCGCTTCTCGGGCCAGGACCGAAAGGTCATCCCGGGGCCGTTCAAGGAGATCAACGAGCTGATCGCCGGCTTCTGGATCTGGAAGTGCGCCTCGCTGGAGGAGGCGATCGACTGGGTGAAGCGCTGCCCCAACCCGATGCCGGGCGACTCGGATATCGAGATCCGGCAGATCTTTGATGCCGAGGACTTCGGCGAGGCTTTCACGCCGGAACTGCGTGAGCAGGAGGAGCGCCTGCGCGCACAGATGGCGGGGCAGGCCAAGCAGCGGTGATGGCTTCGTCTAAGCACGTATAGCTAGGGTGGTCACGAACACCGGGTGGAAAGTCCGCCTTTCCACCCGCCGGCTTCGCGTGTCACGCGGCTCGTGCAAGAACCGCATCCAAGCCATCTCCTGCAACGGCGTCTAGAAGCGATTGCGCCCATGCAGGTGGGGACGAGAAAGCCTGCCTCATCCATGTTGAAGAAATGCCTGCGTGCTTCGGCGGGACGTCCATGGCTCGGGGTTCGTAGTTGGCCTCCCACCATGCACCGGTCAGCGTGTCAGCGCTCTGCTGCCTGAGAAAAGTGAAGCCAGACGCCTCGTCCCCGAGCCACTTGTAGCGAGCAAACCAGTACTCGCCAATCCGGCGCCAGTCGTAGTAGACGCCGGTCAGGTCGTTGTCGCTCCCGTAGCAGTACGGCGTGACCAGTTCGCCTCGCACGATGCGCGAGTAGAGATGACCACCAGACTGTTTGCTGATCCAGTTTCCGACAAGTTGACCTGCTTCCGACCGATCTTGTTTGTCGTCAGAGGCATCACTCTTCCAGGTACGGACCACCTCGGAGACCATCTCCTTCAGCTGCGCCACCTCGGTCAACAAGGCACCGAAGGCTTCGGCGCTGGGTCCGGCGAACGAGGGTGCCGTGCGCACCGTGGCGTTCAGACTGCCGATGGTGTCAAGAATCGATCTGCGAAGCGGCCCTGCAAGGGTTGCGCTGAGTCGGTTGCGGTCGTACTGGATCGACTGCATGTCCTTGAGATCGAAAGGCAATCCATTCGCGTCCTGCGTGACCACGATCGTGGGCTTCGCGAGCGCCATGGCAAAGCCTATCTCCCACATGACGTTCGGCGTGGTTCCGGTCAAGTCGGCCACGCACAGAGAAGCTGATCGCAGCTCCGCAAGCAGGCGGTCAGTGATGCGGCCTGCGGGCCTCGACTCGTCCAGGCGAAAACATCGCCTTGCACCTTCGGGCCCGACCGATTCCACGCTGCTCTTGATGACAGCGTAGACATCATCGAACTCGGGTGCGAAAGGCATGATGACGAAGCAGTTCATGAGTTCGGAGCCATGTTGAATGAGCCACGGCGCCACTGTGCACGCAGTTGCCATCGGACAGTTTGATGAGGCCGCGCTACACCACCGACGCAGTCGAATTGTGATTCGCCCTTGCGGATATCCGCCGCAGTCGCAGAAGATGCCGCGTTGATCTTGCAGCGCACATGGCTACTCGGTGAAGTGCGCTGCAAAGTCGTGCACGTGCTGGCCAGGAACGCCTCACGATCGTCTGGCTTCGCCCACGACGTAGAGACCGACGCGCACGTAGCGCCCGTCGTCGGCGCGGGCGGCCAGCGGATTACTGTCGACCGCAAGCCCCACCGCCAAGCCGGGCCGCTCGGGCGGGTTCACGGCGACGGTTCGCGGAAGTGAAAGCCCACCGCGCGCCCGAACCACGGCAGCCAGCCGGAGTCGGCGTCGAGTTCCAGGCGGCGCACGCGGATGTCGGCATCGGCCAGCCCGAAGTGCACGTCGGCTTGGGTGGGCGCGACCGACAGCCGCGCCGGCCGGCACACCAGGCTGGCCAGGCCGATGTGCCCGGCCCGGCGCAGCCAGCGGCGCGCCGCCGTGAGCCACAGCTCGGCCTGCGCATCGGCCGATGCGGCCTCGCGCAGCGCGGCCTGGAGCTCCGGCGCAGCAGCCGCCGAGCGGGGCGGCGCGAGCAGCGCCGAACTCCATGGCAGTTCCACGGGAGACACGACGGGCCCGGACGGTGTGGCGATTCCGTGCAGGCGTGAAGACA